>JAEWYL010000220.1 GCA_023395675.1 Chloroflexota bacterium
GTGTGCGGCGGCCTGACACAGGCATCGCCCACACCGATCACCCCCTTTTATTCAACTTTTGAGCGCTCGCTTTGATCTTCACCCGCGTCTAGTGTTCAACGTTTTGTTTCACCTTATACTTTCTAAAACATTGCAAGAATCGACAGAACTGTTAGGCGGCAGGTTTTTCGTAGTAAAACTGCGCCTCGGAAGTGGTTTAATAGGGTAAATTCGCATGGATGCGCCGTGCGGGCTGCCCTGAGGTAGGGCGGCCTGCAGATCGTCCCGGGAGACGGACCTCCCAGGGCCGGACCGGCACGCCGGTCCATCTTTATCGTTCACGAACTCACCCTTTCCACGCGGGCAGTGCTGGAACTGCCGCATTCCGGTTCGAGCAGGCCCGGAAGAAGGCTGACTGCGAATGACGAAAACCCGAATACTGGTGGTAGAAGACGAGAGCATCGTAGCCCTGGATATCCGCCACAGGCTCGCGGGCATGGGGTATGAGGTGGCGGGCCAGGCGGCCTCGGGGGAAGAGGCCGTGCAGAAAGCCCGCGATTTGCTGCCCGATCTGGTCTTGATGGATATTAAGCTGCGGGGGGAGATGGACGGGGTGGAGGCGGCGGGGATCATCCGCGCCGAGCTCCAGCTGCCGGTGATCTTCCTGACCGCCTTCGCCGATGACCCCACCTTCCAGCGCGCCAGCCTGACCGAGGCCTTCGGCTACATCCTCAAGCCCTTCGAAGAGCGCGAGCTCAGGATCAATATCGAGATCGCCCTGTACAAGCACCGGCTGGAGCGGGCCCTGCGCGTGAGCGAAGACCGCTACCGCCGCCTGGTGGAGACCTCGCCGGACGCCATCCTGCTCACCGACCTGGAGCTGCGCTTCCAGGTGGCGAACGCGCAGGCCGCGGCCCTGTTCGGGTATGAGGGCCCCGAGGCGATGATCGGCGAGAGCCTGCTGGAACGGCTGCCCCCGGAAGAACGGCCGCGGGTCTGCGAGCATTTCCGCCGCACGCGGGAAGACGGTCCGGGCGGGGGGGAGTACACCCTGGTGCGGAAGGACGGCAGCCGCTTTGCAGCCGACCTGCGCGCCGCCCTGAGCTGTGATGAAAAGGGCCGCCCGGCCTCCCTGATCGCCGTGGTGCGGGATATCAGCGCCTACAGGCAGGCCGAGGAGGAGATCCGGGGCCTGTACGCCCAGGCCAGCGAGGCCCTGCAGCGCGAGCGCATGCTGAACGAGCTGGCGCAGGTGGTGGGCAGCACGCTGGACCTGCAGTCCATTCTAAAGACGGTGCTGCGCCTCTCGACCGAGCTGGTGGGCGCGGAGGGCGCCCTGCTGGATCTGATCGCGGAGAACGGGGAAGAGTTCACCCTGGCGGAGACCTACAACCTCAACCGGCTCACCCCCCCGGCCACCCTGGCCCCCGGCCTTGGGGTGAGCTGGGAGGTGTTCGAGACGGAGCGGGGCCTGCTCCTGGAAGATTATTCCACCCATCCCCGGGCGGTGCCCGAGCTGGTGGCGGCCGGGGTGCGCGCCGCGCTGGGCGTGCCGGTGGTTTCCAAAGGCACGCGCCTGGGCGTGCTCTGGCTCTACAGCTTCCGGCCGGGAAGCCAGTTCAGCGAGCGCGCGGTGTCCCTGGTGGATGCGGTGGCGCGCCAGATGGCGGTAGCGATCACCAACGCGCGCCTCTTCGAGGCCGAGCGCCGCCGGGCGGTGCAGTTGAGCCTGCTGTACGAGGTCAGCCAGCAGATCGCGGCCACGCTGGACGAAAAACTGATCCTGCAGCGCACCGTCTCGGCCCTGGTGCGCCATTTCGGCTTCACCATCGCGGCGGTGAACCTGCTGGTGGAGGAGGACGAGCTGCAGGTGGCGGCGATCGAGGACCGCAGCGGGCTGGATATCCGCCCCGGATACCGGCAGAAGGTGGGGATGGGCTTTAACGGGCACGTGGCCCAGACCCGCGCCAGCTACTGCAGCAACGACGTCAGCCAGGACCCCTATTACTTCAGCCCCGCGGAGAAGAAGCCGGGCTCTGCCCTGGGGGCGCCGCTGCTGCACCACGATGAACTGCTCGGGGTGGTGGTGGTCGAGCAGGACCACCCGAACGCCTTCCAGGCGCAGGATGTGTTCGTCCTGGAGACCCTGGCAGCCCAGGTGGCGACCGCCCTGCAGAACGCGCGCCTGTATGCCGGCGTTCAGGAGCGGCTGGGCGAAATGGCGGCGCTGCAGGCCGTTTCCCGCGCCGTGAGCTCTACCCTGGAGCTGGACGAGATCTTCGCAACGGTGGTGAAGGTGCTGCACGCCACCTTTGAATACCGCTACGTGAGCATTTATCTGCTGGAGGGCGAGGTCCTGAACCTGAGGGCCTGTGAGGGCTATCCGGAAGGGACCGCGGTGGCGCAGGTGGCGCTGACCGAGGGGGTGCTGGGCCGGGCGGTGCTCTCGCGCCGGCTGCAGTACCTGCCCGATACGCGCCTGGACCCCGATTTTATCGCCGACGAGGCGGGGATTTCGAGCGAGATCTGCCTGCCGCTGATTGTGAACGACCACGTCCTGGGGGTGTTGAACGTGGAGACCGGGGCGGAGCGGCGCCTGCAGGCCAGAGACGTGGAGCTTTTGAGCACCTTCGGGCAGCAGGTGACGGTGGCGATCGAGAACGCGCGCCTGTTCCAGCAGGTGCAGCAGCTTGCCATCACCGATCCGCTGACGGGGCTGTTCAACCGCCGGCATTTCTTCGATCTGGCGAGCCGGGAGTATGAGCGCGCCCGCCGCTACCGCCGGCCCCTGGGCATCCTGCTCTGGGACGTGGACTATTTCAAGCAGGTGAACGACACGCACGGGCACGTGGTGGGCGACATGGTGCTGCAGCTCATCGCCGGGCGCTGCAGGGAAACCCTGCGGGAGGTGGACCTGATGGGGCGCTACGGCGGCGAGGAATTCGTGGCGCTGCTGCCCGAGACGGAACACTGCAGCCTGGCACAGGCGGCGGAGAGGCTGCGCCAGGCGGTGGCGGAGGCGCCTTTCCTGGTGCGCGGGCGCGTCATCCAGCTTACGATCAGCGTGGGGGCGGCCGGACAGGACGATTCTTGCAGCAGCCTGGAGGCCCTGCTCTCCAACGCCGACCAGGCCCTGCTGACGGCGAAAAACGGAGGCCGCAACCGGGTTGTGGTCAGCCAGGAGCGGTAGCGCGAGGGGGCTCTGAATCAGAGGTGAATGGGGGAGGGTTTGGGGGGGGGGGCGGGCGCCCCCCCCCCCCCCCGG
>JAEWYL010000238.1 GCA_023395675.1 Chloroflexota bacterium
GCGCCGGTTTCGGCGATGCCTGCCAGCGCGCCGGTCAGCCCGGCCTGCGCCCCCGCATCCGCCCGGTGGACGAGGTTCAGCCCGGCGCTTTGCAGCATTTCGAGCAGACCGGCAGGCAGGTGAGGGGCTTCCCAGGCCAGGAGCGAGCGAATGCCGCGTTTTTCCAGGTAGTCAAGCAAACGTGCAGGCAGAGCGTCCGGGCTGCAGGTGATGATCTCGCAGCCGCGGGCTCCAGCCTCTGCCAGAAAGCGTTCTGGCAGTTCGCCAGGTGGGTTCTCCCCGGCTGTAGAGTCGGGGCTGAACGGAGGCGACAGATGAGGCTCCGGTATAGCGCGGCTTTGGGGCAGAACCGGTTCATTTGAGAGGGAGGCCCAGCGCTGCCGGAAGGGTCGCACAGCCGGTGCGGGAAAATCGCGACCGGCGCCCCACCCGGTGAAGGCCGGTAAGCGCAGCCAGCGCTGCGGTCCGGGCCCACCGGGGCGGGCCAGGAGGCGCCCGAAGAACCCGGCCAGGCGCTGGGCAGCGAAATAACGGCGGGGCGAGGCGGCCAGAAAGGTAAAGATACGCAGACCCCAGGAGAGGGCGGGAGGTACCCCTCCCCTGCGTCCCTGGCGGCCTGCTGCGGGTATTGTGGCCTGCCCGGCGCCGGGGGCGCTCTCCGGCTGCCGGGCTGCTGTTTTCTCCGGTGATAATTCAGATGTGAAGGTCGGGGAGGGAGCCATCCCGGCTCGCACTCTGAGGAGCAGCGCGGGCAGGTCAATGTCCACGGGGCAGGCCTCCCGGCAGGCTCCGCACAGGCTGGAGGCGCGGGCCAGCCCGTCGAAATCCGGCCCGAACAGGCCCGGGGCAAGCACCTGCCCGATTGGGCCGGGATAGGGGCTGTGGTCCCCCTGGCGGCTGACATAAGCGTGCCCGCCTGTTTCACGGAAAACGGGGCAGGCATTCAGGCAGGCCCCGCAGCGGATGCAGAGCAGGGCTTCTGCCAGGGGGGAATGGAGCAGGCCGGTCCGGCCGTTATCCACCAGGATCAAATGGCGTTCCTCGGGACCCTCGCGCTCCTGTGGGAGGCGCGGGCCGCCGATCAGGCTGGTGTAGACGGTTGATTTAAGCCCGCTGGCAGCCCTGGGAAGCAGGGTGAGCATCAGGGCCAGGTCATCCAGGCTCGGGACCAGGCGCTCAATCCCGAGCAGCGCGATATGAACGGGCGGCAGGGTGGCGACCATGCGCGCGTTACCCTCGTTGGACACCAGGCAAATTTGCCCGGTCTCGACCACTCCGAAGTTCGCCCCGGTGAGGCCGATATCCGCGTGAAGAAAGACCTTTCTCAGCCTCTGCCGGGCGGCCGCGGTGAGGTCCATCACATCTTCGCTGTAGGGTACGCCGAGCTTCTCCATGAAGGTCCGCCCGACGTCCGAGCGCGTCAGGTGTACTGCAGGGGTGATGATATGAGCCGGGTGCTCCCCGCGCAGCTGCACGATCCACTCCCCGAGATCCGTCTCGACCACTTCCAACCCGGCGCTCTGCAGAGCCTGGTTCAGGCGGATCTCCTCGCTGAGCATGGTTTTCGATTTTGCCAGCCGCCGGGCTCCATGCCTTGAAGCAATATCGAGCACCAGCTTCACCGCCTGGGCTGCATCAATGGCGTTGTGCACCTGCCAGCCGCTGCGCCCGGCATTGCGGCGGAAGGTATCCAGGTATTCCTCCAGGTGGGCGATCGTATCCGAGCGCACCGCATGGGCGCGTTCCTGCCATGCCCCGGCCCCACCCGGGAGAGAGGCGTAGGCGGCGGTACGCACCGCCTGGCGCCGCTCGGCGTTCGCATCCAGCGCCGCCTGCAGATGGTCATCCGCCAGGGCGGCGCGTATTTTTCGGTGGAAGGGGTCTGGAGCCATGAGCTGGTGTGGAAGGGTTCACGCGGGCGTCAGGATCAAGGAATGCCGCGGTCCAGAAGTTCGGCGATATGTACCGCCCGGGGGAGGAGCCCTCGCCGCCGGAGCCCGCCGTTGATGTGGGTGATGCAGCCGGCGTCGCAGGCAGCCAGGGCCGGGCTCTGGCTCTCTTGCCCATGCAGCGAGAGCAGATTTTGGATTTTACGCTCCAGCATGGCATTGGACAGTTCCGGGTGTTCGGCGGAGAAAACCCCGCCAAAGCCGCAGCACTCCCGGGAGCCCGGCAGCTCCAGCAGTTCTGCCCCACGGATCGAAGCGAGTAAGCGGCGCGGCTGCCGATCTACACCGAGCTCGCGCAGCAGGTGGCAGGAAGCGTGGTAGGTAAGGGGACCCGGGTATGACGCGTCCAGACCGGTCACACCCAGGACATCCACCAGGAACTGGGTGAATTCGTACACCCGGCCGGACAGAGAACGGGCGCGTTCCAGCCAATCAGGTTCCGAGGCGAATAGCTCCAGGTAGCCGCTGCGGATCATGGCCGCACAGGAGCCGGAAGGGATGACCACCGGGCCGGGGGCAGATTCGAGCACTTGAATGGTGTGTATGGCCATCTCTCGGGCCTGATCTCTCAACCCGGCGTTAAAGGCCGGCTGGCCGCAGCAGGTCTGGTCTGGCGGAAATTCCACCTGGACCCCTGCCTTGCGCAGGACACGCACCACGGCCTCCCCCACCTGAGGGTAAAGGGTGTCCACCAGACAGGTTACGAATAATTGTGCTCGCGGGGGAGGTTCGGGCGACCCGGAAAGAGGCCCGGGCAGGTTTTCCGGCTGCATTTCCCTATTGTAATCCAGGCGGGAAGCCTGTGGTAAGATTGGATTCGATAGGATCAGTCTTATTGACAAGGGCGGTTTCAAATGGCAAATAAACCCGATCATCAGACCCCAAAACCAGAGAAGAATAATAAACAGATAACTTTCAAAGCGGCGACCGCAAACCCTACCGGCCTGCCGCGCCGCATCCGGCGCCTGGGGGAGCTGGCTCATAACCTGTGGTGGACCTGGAATCCGGACGCCCAGCGCCTGTTTATGCGGGTGGACAAAGAGCTGTGGGAGGCTGTCTCCCACAATCCGGTGGCTTTTCTGCGCCGGGTAGAGCGCTCAAAGCTGAACTCGGTGACCAACAACCGGTATTATCTGGAATTTTACGACCGCATTTTTCGCTCGTTCGACCAGTACATGAGCGCAGCCGGCGCATACAGCGAGCAAAACCTGCCCGAGCTAAAAGGAAAGGTAATCGCCTATTTCTCGATGGAATACGGCCTGCACGAATCGCTGCCGATTTACGCCGGTGGCCTGGGGGTGCTTTCAGGCGATCATGTGAAAGAGGCCAGCGACCTCGGGCTGCCGTTCGTGGCGGTGGGCCTGTACTATGCCGAAGGTTATTTTGGGCAGCGGATCACCGAGGACGGCTGGCAGGAGGCGCGCTACGATCGCCAGCCGATGGAGGATCTGCCCATCAGCCCTGTGCTGGATGAAGCCGGCAGGCCGCGGACGTTCGCCGTCGAGCTCCCCGGCCGGAAGCTGCTGGCCCGCATCTGGGAGGCGCGCGTCGGGCGCGCTCCGCTCTACCTGCTGGACACCAATGTGGAGGAAAACTCCCCGGGTGACCGGGCGCTCTCCTCCCGCCTGTATTCTAGCGATCTGGACGTGCGCATTTCGCAGGAGATCCTGCTGGGGATCGGCGGGCTGCGCGC
>JAEWYL010000240.1 GCA_023395675.1 Chloroflexota bacterium
GCGGGGGGGGGGCCGGCCCCCCCCCCCCCCCCCCAAAAACCTCCCCCATTCTCATCTTAAGAAAACCACCGGGTGCGAAATTACGAGGATTGCCGCGCATCCGTCAGCGTGGTAGAATGGCCTCTAAACAGTTTAATATGACTCTGGAGGTCAAATATGGAGCAGCAGATAGCTACCTTTGCAGTCAAAAAGGGCCTGGCCCAGATGCTAAAAGGTGGCGTAATTATGGATGTGGTCACTCCAGAACATGCTCGAATTGCCGAAGAGGCGGGCGCAGTGGCGGTAATGGCGTTGGAGCGTGTCCCGGCCGATATTCGAGCTCACGGCGGTGTGGCGCGCATGAGCGACCCCGAGCTAATCTTGCAGATTATGGACGCCGTTTCCATTCCGGTGATGGCCAAATGCAGGATCGGGCACTTTGTTGAAGCCCAGGTCCTGGAGGTGATCGGCGTAGATTATATCGACGAATCAGAAGTCCTCACCCCCGCTGACGAATCCCACCATATCCACAAGCACAGTTTCAAAGCGCCTTTTGTCTGCGGAGCCCGCAACCTGGGGGAGGCGCTGCGCCGGATTGGCGAGGGCGCGGCGATGATCCGCACCAAGGGCGAGGCGGGCACCGGGGACGTGGTGGAAGCGGTGCGGCATGCTCGCTCTATCCTGGGTGAAATCCGGCGCCTGAAGGCCATGGCGGACGAGGAACTGATGGCCTACGCCAAAGAGAGCGGCGCCCCCCACGAACTGCTGCTGGAGACCCGCTCGCTGGGACGGCTGCCGGTGGTCAATTTTGCCGCCGGCGGGATCGCCACCCCGGCGGACGCCGCCCTGCTGATGCAGTTGGGCGTGGACGGCGTATTTGTCGGTTCCGGCATCTTCAAATCGGGCGATCCGGCCCGGCGCGCCGCCGCCATCGTGAAAGCCACTACGCATTACGACGATCCCTATATCCTGGCTGAGGTCAGCCGCAACCTGGGGGAGCCGATGGTCGGCAGGCAGATCTCCGAGATCCCAGAGTCTGAATTAATAGCGGGTAGAGGTTGGTAGGCGAACGGTGTAGATGAAAATCGGTGTTTTAGCCCTGCAGGGTGCTTTTGCCGAGCATGTCGCCGTACTGCGCCGCCTGGGCGTGGAGACAGGGCTGGTGCGCCTCCCCGGAGACCTGGAGGGGCTGGACGGGCTCATACTCCCGGGCGGCGAATCGACCACCATCGGCAAGCTGGCGCACGATTTTCAGCTCCTCGAGCCGCTGCGTGAGTTCAGCCGCCGAAAAGCGGTGTGGGGCACCTGCGCCGGGGCTATTCTGCTCTCGAAAGACGCCCGGCGGGAACAGCCGCTCCTGGGGCTGATGGATATCCAGGTGGAACGGAACGCTTTCGGGCGCCAGATCGCCAGTTTCGAGACGGAGCTGGAAGTGCCGGCGCTGTGCGAGGTTGACCCTTCCGGCAGGCCGTTTCCTGCGGTTTTCATCCGCGCTCCCCTGATCGCTTCCGTGCAGCCTGGGGCGCAGGCGCTGGCCGCCCTGCCGGATGGGCGCATCGTGGCCGCCCGGCAGGACCGCTGGCTGGCGACCGTTTTCCACCCGGAGCTGACGGGAGACGACCGCTTCCACCGCTACTTTTTGGGGATGGTTATTTGACTGTGCGCTCTTTCGACTGGCGAGATGTGCCAGCGCTGCACCGCTACCGCCATCAAAGCGTTTTCCTGCACAATGCGCTGGTGCTCACGCAGGGCCCCTTCCTGCTTTCCGGGGCGCTGCTCTCTTCGATTACGCCTGCCACGGGGATCTTCACCTCGGTATGTCCCGGCCGGGGGCGCAGCAGCCCCCCGCTGATGGGACAGGTGATGCACCCGTCAGGCATGCAGCTCGCCCAGCTCACCTTTCTGGCCCCCCGGGACGCCCTCGACTCGAACGAAGACCCGCTGGCAGTGCTGGCGCTGCTCGATCACCTGGTCACCCAGGTGGGGGAGCGCGGCGCCCACCGCCTGCTGGCGGATGTGGACGAGGGCTCGCCGGTCTTCGAGGTCCTGCGGCGGGTCAGCTTTGCCATCTATGCCCGCCAGCGCATCTGGCGCCTGCAGCGCCCCGGGCCGCAAAACAACTCGCACGCCTCCCACTGGCAGGCGGCTGCCGAGCGGGACCTGATCCCGGTGCGCTCGCTCTATAACAATATCGTACCCGGGCTGGTGCAGCAGGTGGAGCCTTTCCCCGCTGAGCGGCTGAACGGCCTGATCTACCGCCAGGAGGACGAACTGCTGGCCTATGTGGAGTTAAAGTACGGGCCGCGAGGCATCTGGGCCCAGCCCTTCGTGCATCCCGATGCGGAGGAGATCGCCCCCTGCCTGGTGGACCTGTTTCAAAATCTGCCTTACCGCCGCTCTCGCCCGGTGTACGTCTGCATCCGCTCGTACCAGTCCTGGCTGGAGACGGCCCTGGAAGACCTGGGGGCTGAAGCCGGCCCCCGCCAGGCGGTCATGGTCAAACACCTGGCCGTGCCCCTGAAGGCCGCCCGCCCCTTTGCTCTCCCTGCTCTGGAGGGCGGCCATCCGGAGATCTCTGCACCCATCGTGCATATTGAGGGAGGAAATTCTGTCAACTATGACACATAACCGTATTACGGATGATTTACAGGCCCTGATGAACGTCCTGCCGTTTTCAATCGCCCGGGCGGTGACCGAAGCGAATGATAACGAGAATCTATTAGAGGTAATTCTGGACCTGGGGCGGATCCCCACGGCCCGCTTTGTGGACCGGGAGGTGGCGCTGAGCGATCAGGATGTGACCCACACCGACCTGGAGTTTGTGGTCGAGCGGATCGGCGCCTTCGACGCCGATAACCGCGCCGGCCTCGAGCGCACCCTGCACCGTATCTCCGCCATCCGCAACCGCCGGGGGCATATCGTCGGGCTCACCTGCCGGGTGGGCCGGGCGGTCTACGGCACCACCGATATCATCAAAGACCTGATCGAGAGCGGGAAGAGCCTGCTGATCCTGGGCCGCCCCGGGGTGGGGAAGACCACCATCCTGCGCGAGTCGGCCCGCATCCTGGCTGAATCCAAACGCGTGATCATCGTGGACACTTCAAACGAGATCGGCGGGGATGGGGATGTGCCGCACCCTGCGGTGGGGCGCGCCCGGCGCATGCAGGTCTCGAACCCTTCTCAGCAGCACGAGGTGATGATCGAGGCGGTGGAGAACCACAACCCCGAGGCCATCGTGATTGATGAGATCGGGCGGGAGCTGGAGGCCCTGGCGGCGCGCACCATCGCCGAGCGCGGCGTGCAGCTCATCGGCACGGCGCACGGTAACAGCCTGGAGAACCTGCTGCTCAACCCCACCCTGTCGGACCTGGTGGGCGGGATCGAATCGGTGACTCTATCGGACGAGGAAGCGCGGCGGCGCGGCACGCAGAAGACCGTGCTGGAACGCCGCTCGCCGCCCACCTTCGACGTGCTGATCGAGATCCAGCACCGCGACCGGCTGGCCGTGCACACCGATGTGTCCGCCGCGGTGGACTCGCTGCTGCGCGGCTATCCCCTGCCGCCGGAGATCCGCTCCCGCGAGGATGGGGGCGAGATCCGGATCGAGCGGCCCAGCGCGCCGCCTTCCCGGGCGTATGCCGGGGCGGGGGGCCAGGGCTACCGCCGCCAGACGCCCGCCGATGGGGGCGAGCGGGCGTCCGCGCGCCCCAACGGAGAGGGCGAGGGGGCGGCGGTACGCTTCCCGCCCAGCTTCCAGCCCGGAGAACGGGGCGGGCTGCAGACCATCCGCATCTACCCGTACGGGGTCGCCCGCAACCGCCTGCAGCAGGCCGCCAAGCGGCTGAGCGTACCGGCGGTGGTGGTGGACGAGCCGAACGAGGCGGACGTCCTGGTGACGCTGCGCTCTTACTACCGTAAGCGCCAGCACACCATCGTGGACGCCGAGCACCGGGGCATACCCATTTACGTGCTGCGGGCCAACACCATCAACCAGATGCAGCAGTTCCTGAGCGACATCTTCAACCTCTCGGCCGAGAGCTCCGAGGACGGCGGCGAGGGGGAGATCCTGCAGGAGACCCAGGCGGCGATCAATGCCGTGCTGAACGGCGAGCGCTGGGTGGAGCTCCAGCCCGCTGCGGCCTCCATCCGGCGCCTGCAGCACCAGATGGCACGCCAGGCCAACCTGCTTTCTCACTCGTACGGTAAGGAGCCGCGGCGGCGGGTGCGCATCTTTAGAGAATAGATGAAAAGACAGGGCGAGACACGCGGGAAATCCGTGTCTCGCCCTGCCAGCCAACGAGTCAGCATTATGTTCATCACCCTCGAAGGATCCGAAGGCAGCGGGAAGACCACCCAGGCCCCGCTCCTGGCAGAATGCCTGCGCAGCCTGGGCCGTGAGGTGCTCCTGCTGCGCGAGCCCGGCGGGACGGCGATCAGCGAGCAGATCCGGGCCGTGCTGAACAGCCTGGAGAATACGCAGATGCACCCCCGCACCGAGATCCTGCTCTTCCAGGCCTCGCGCGCCCAGCTCGTGGAGCAGGTCATACGCCCGCACCTGGAGCAGGGCGGGGTGGTGGTGTGCGACCGCTACGCCGACTCCACCCTGGCATACCAGGGGTACGGCTATCAGAACGACCTGGAGACTTTAAAAACCCTGATCCACTTCGCCACCGGCGGGTTGAAGCCCGATCTCACCTTCCTGCTGGATGTGGAGGTGGAAGAGGGTCTGCGCCGCCGGGCCGAGGCCGGCGGGTGGAACCGCCTGGACGCGTACGAGCCGGACTTCTACCGCCGGGTGCGCGCCGGTTATCTGGAGCTGGTTCAGGAAGAACCGCAGCGCTGGGTGGTGGTGGACGCCAGCCGCCCCATGGCTGCGGTGCAGGAGACGCTCCGTGAGAAGCTGCTGGAGCGGATTCAACAGACGTAGCGGCTAAAGGCCGTCGTCCAGGCCCCCCGTTCCGAAGTCGTCGGTCCCACCCAGATCGGGGATGGATTTCTCGATCTCGTCCGGGTCCTGCCCGGCCTCCAGGCGGTCCACCACTTCGTCGAATTCCGGTCCCAGGTCTTCCCCCATCTCCCGGCTCATCTGGCGCATCATGCGCCCCAGGGCGCGAGGGTCGTCCTCCAGCCCATCCAGGCTGTCCGGGTCCGCCATGGAATCCAGGCGGCTCTCCTCCGAGCGGGCGACTCGCACCCTGCCGATCCGGCGCTGCACCCGGTCGCTCTGGCAGTGCGGGCAGAATACGGGTTTCTGGCCGTATTCGCTGTAGGTCATGAACGTATCGAAACGCCTGCGGCAGTTTAAGCAGCGATACTGGTAAGTAGGCATTCTTTCCCTCCGGTATAATGGCTCCAGCCGTTTTTCGGACAGCCTGTTTTTCGGACAGCCTGTTTTTCGGACAGCATCCGGCGGCTGTGATTCGCCCGGCAGAATTATAATACAAGGCACTATGACCGACTCACAACCCTTCAACCTCCACCATCCCGAGCCGCTGCTGATCGTGATCTCCGGACCTTCCGGAGTGGGAAAAGATTCCGTGATCGAGCGTATGAAAGAGCGGCAGCTGCCCTTCCATTTCGTGGTGACCGCCACCACCCGCCCGCCGCGCCCGAACGAGGTGCATGGGGTGGATTATTACTTCCTCTCCAAAGATGAGTTCGCAGATATGATTGATAAGGGCGAGCTGCTGGAGTATGCCATCGTCTACGACGACTACAAGGGCATCCCCAAAGCCGAGGTGCGGGAGGCCCTGGAGAGCGGCAAGGACGTGGTCATGCGCATTGACGTGCAGGGCGCAGCCAGCGTGCGCGAGCTCTCTCCGGAGGCCCTGCTGATCTTCCTGACCACGGAGAACGAGGATGAGCTGGTGAACCGGCTGCTCGAGCGAAAATCGGAGAATATCGAAGGCCTGCGGCTGCGCATCGCCACCGCCCGGCGGGAGATGACGCGCGTGAACGAGTTCGATTACGTGGTGGTCAACAAAGACTGCCGGTTGGATGAAGCGGTGGAAGCGATTATGGCGATTATCCGGGCGGAGCACCACCGCGTGCGCCACCGAAAGGTAAATCTCTAGCTTGGAATCGAATAACCCACCCTCTTACGAGCCCTCCCGCAGGCCTCCGGCCGGGTACGGCGACCCCCTGCAGCCGGAATCCCCGGAACCGCAGCCCCGCCCGGTGCTGGCGCGCAGGCCGGCGGTGAAGCCGGTGCTGACCTATATCATCCTCGGGCTGACCGTGCTGGTCTTCCTGCTGCAGCTCATCAGCGACACGGTGCTGGGCGTGGACCTGCCGGCGGGCCTGGGGATGAAGATTAACGAAAGTATCCTGGATGGAGAGCTGTGGCGGCTGATCACGCCGGTGCTCCTGCACGGCAGCTTCATTCATATTATCGGGAATATGTACGGGGTCTATATTTTCGGGCCGGAGCTGGAGCGCAACTTCGGGCGGGCCCGCTTCCTGGCCCTGTACCTGCTCAGCGGGCTGGCGGGCAACGTGGTGTCGTTCCTCTTCTCCCCCAACCCATCTCTGGGGTCATCCACCGCGGTGTTCGGTATGCTCGGGGCCTATGCGGTATTCCTTTATCACAACCGGGAGCTGCTGGGCCGCTCGGCTCAGCGCGCCCTGGCCAATCTGCTCACCATCGCCCTGCTGAACCTGGTGATCGGCCTGGCGCCGCGCATCGACAACTGGGGCCACGTGGGCGGGCTGCTGGGCGGGACTCTGTTCGCCTGGCTGGGCGGCCCGCTGCTGAAGGTGGAGGGGATCTACCCGTTCCTCAACCTGGTAGACCGGCGCGAGGGCGGCGCCGCGGCGCGGGCAGGGCTGGCGGTGTTCCTGCTCTTCGCTTCCCTGGCGGCGGCCGGGATCTATTTCCGTACGGTTTAGCTTCTATATAAAATAAACTGGGGCAGCACCGATCAGAAAAAGGGGTTCTGTTGGGCGAGCGCAGCTCGCCCAACAGAACCCCTTTACGTATGCGGCAGCGCAATCCCTGAAACGCTACCCGCTGACCCCCGGCGTCGGGTTCAGGGTCATGTAGCCCGGCGGGCGTTTCTCCAGGAAAGCGCTCACCCCTTCCTTATGCTCGCTGCCCTGGCCGGCGATCTCCTGGATGTGGGCCTCGTAATCCAGCACCGCCTCCAGGTTGCCCAGCACGGCTTTGTTGAAGGCCCGCTTGGTGAGGCCCATGGCGCGCACCGGGCCGCGCGCCAGCTCCTCTGCAAAGGCGGTGGACAGGCTCTGCAGGTCGGCGGCGGGGGCCACCCGGTTGACCAGCCCCCAGGCCAGGGCCTGTTCGGCGGTGATGGGGGCATTGGTGAAGGCGAACTCGGCCGCCCGGCCCAGGCCGATCAGCGCGGGAAGCAGCAGGGAGACGGCGGAATCGGGGGCGAGACCGATGCCCAGAAAGCCCACCACGAAGCGGGCGGTATCGGCCGCGAAGCGCAAGTCGCAGGAAAGGGCCAGGCCCAGGGCCGCCCCGGACACAGCCCCGTTGACGACGGCGATCACCGGCTTTTCCAGGCGGCGGATCTGCAGGATCAAGGGGTTGTAGGTGCGCAGCAGGTGCTCTCGAAACGAGAGGTTCTCCGCCTGCCTGAACTCGCCGATATCCTGCCCGGCGCTGAAGGCGCTGCCGCTGCCGGTGATCAGCACGCAGCGCACCTGATCTTCGCGTTCGGCGTTTTTAATCGCCTCTTTCAGCGCCTCGATCAGCTCGAAGTTGATGGCGTTCACCTTGGGGCGGTTGAGGGTCAGGCGCAGGACGTTATTCGACAGGTCGGTCAAGAGGACCGGGCCGCTAGTAGTCATAAAACCTCCCTGAAAAGAACGGGTTTTCGCAAGGCTGGAGCTCGGCTGTAAACTGGAGAAGCATTTTCCACCCTGAGATACCAGTCTAGCATAAATCTCAGCGTTTGTGTAGAAAAAATAAGCGGGGTTTGCCGCCGAATGAGGATAAAGAAAAAGGTGTTTTTGGGCTCACCGCCCAAAAACACCTTTTTACAGGTCACTTTCCAACAGCAGGTCAGGAGACGTCTGGGTAGATCAGATCGTCGTCATCGATCCCACCGTAAAGGTCGTCGTCGCTGATGGTGTCGTCTCCCTCGTACTCGTCATCGAAGTCTTCGATGTCTTCGATATCGAACTCGTCTTCCTCATCTTCATCGCCGTAGCCCAGTTCCAGCTCGACCTCGTCGTCATGGATGCGGACCCAGAGCAGCAGGAGCTGGCCTTCGTCCAGGTCTACGTAGCGGGCGGCGACGATCGGAGCCTGGTGCTCCAGACCTTCAGAGGTGCGGAATTCCAGGTTGATAGTCTGCTTATTACGCCAGGCACGGTGGCAGCGCTCGACAAGCGCAGGCCCGTTGAAGGTGCGCAACCGGGTGATGGCGATATCTGCCAGGTTGGGGCCCTCGTTCAAGCCCTGCACCCAGCCCTCCTGGACCATTTCAAACGTAGGCGGAGGACCTTCAATGATTGTAATTTTATCTTCCATGGCGTTTTCTCCAATCGGCGGATATCATACCATAAAAAATGGGTAGAGTTGGTAAGATATTTGTAAGAATGAGGCTGTGAAGAAGGCTCTTGCAAAGACGCAAAGAAGAGAAAAAAGTTCCCTGAGGCATCACTCCCTGGCGAGAGGTTTTTCAGGATGGGGCGGAAAATGGGCTCTCGCAAAGAGGCGCAGACGCAAAGCAGAAAAATAACTGCAGTCTTCCTTCGCGTCTTTGCGTCTTGGCGAGAGATTATTCGGGGCGGGGCGGAAAAGAGGCTCTCGCAAAGACGCCAAGGCGCAAAGAAGAATAAAACTGCAGTCTTCCTTAGCGTCTTAGCGAGAGATTTTTCAGGGCGGGGCGGAAAAGAGGCTCTCGCAAAGACGCCAAGACGCAAAGAAGAATAATAATTGCAGTTTTTGTGTTTTGTAAAATAAAAACCAACCACCTGGCTCAAAAATTAACCTTGAAAAACCGACCACCTTCAGTATATTTCCAGCATCTCTTTGGGTGCTGGAGGTTAGGAGATGAAGAAGGTGGCAGATTA
>JAEWYL010000270.1 GCA_023395675.1 Chloroflexota bacterium
GTGGTCCCCTTCCAGCCCTTCTGCGGGACGATGGGCCTGGCGCCGAAGGAGGGCGAGCGCGTCACCACCATCGCCCCGGGTTTTAACGGCGGCAATATTGACATTCGCGACCTGACCTGCGGCGCCACCCTGTGGATGCCGGTTCACAGGCCCGGGGCCCTGTTTGCCTGCGGCGACTGCCACAGCGCGCAGGGCGACGGCGAGGTGTGCGGCACCGGGATCGAGTCCCCCATGCAGGTGACCCTGCGCCTGAGCGTGCGCAAAGATCTGTCCATCCAGGAGCTGCAGTTCCAGACCCCGGGACCGGTGGGAAGCCAGACCGGGAGCCGGGGCTACCACGCCGCCACCGCCCACGGGCCGGACCTGTACGAGAATGCCAAAAACGCGGTGCGCTACCTGATTGACTGGCTGGTGCAGCGCCACGGCCTCACCCGCAGCCAGGCCTATGTACTCTGCAGTGCGGCCGCCGACCTCAAGATCAGCCAGATTGTGGACGCCCCCAACTGGATCGTTTCGGCTTATATGCCGCTGAGTATCTTCGCCAATTCCGCCTGAACGACGCCTGGCCGGAAAGCCTATCAATGAAGACTCGTCCGGTACGGAAGCCGTCCGGCCTCACAGGGTGAAAGCCTTTCCTCCGGTTGAACTTTGACCTGCCGGTCAGGCTGGAACTGAAAACAGGCTCATTTACCGCCTATGCGAATAGGCTTGATTCAATAAGGAGCTGACCTATGAAAAGATGGAGATTCATCCTGCTGCTGGCTGTCGCGCTCGTCCTGGCGGTGATTGCCGCCTGGCCTGGGACCGCACAGCGCCCGGAGGAAGCCAACGCCCCGGAGGTGTTTTCCAGTCCCATCAACGGCGGCTGTTATATCGCCGCTCCCGGAGAGTGCCGCATCCACGTTGATCCCTTTACCATCAATGTCGTCACAGGAACGCGCCTGCAGGCTTTTGAGCTGATGGCCAACGGGGAGACAATCTATTCGTTCCGCACCGACGTTTCGAACCCGCCGCCTTCCAGCGGCAGTACCTATACCCCCTCCCTGGTTGCCCTGGATTTCGCCGCCACCTGCGGGGAGGATTACGTCCTGAACATCCTGGGGAGAGACAGCGGGGATACAAACTTCCTGAACATGGGACAGACCTCCGCCTTCACCTGCCCCTCCTCAGTTCCATAATACGGCTATGCGTAAAGCCCTTCTTTTTTCACTTCTGGTGTTCTGCCTGCTCGGAACGCTTGCGGCCATCCTCCTGGTCCCCACCGCCCTGGCGGGCAGGCAGGCCGCGCCGCAGGTGTTCTCCAGCCCCATTAATGTGAGCTGCGTCCGGGTGAGCGCCTACGAATGCCGCCTGCAGGTGGACGCATTCACCATCCGCGTTGACCCGCTGAACAGGCTGCAGGCTTTCCAGCTGCGCGCCAACAACAGCCTGCTGTACGATTTCCGTACCGATGTCTCGAACCCCCCTGCCGGAGATTATTCCCCCTCCTCCGTAGCGCTGGACTTCGCCGCGACCTGCGGAGCTGCCTACACCGTCAACCTGCTGGCCCGCGACTCCGCCGACGCCAACTTCCTGAACGCCGGACAGGCTGAGGAAGTCGTCTGCCCGCAGGCTGAGCCAACCCCGACCCCTACTCTGGGTCCCACCCCGACTGCGACCCCGCCCGGCGGGGGCAGCGCGCAGCGTGTTTTCCTGCCTCTCTCCATCCGTACCGCTCCCTGACTGGAAGTTATCTCATTCAGACGTAGAAGCCTATATACGAGCTCTCTGCAGCCCAAAATGCTGCAGAGAACTCTTTCATTCTCTTTCCCCCATGACTTTTGTCATGGAATATCTCTACCCTCCCCCGGCCCGGTGATCTATCCATCAGCACTTTCGCCCAAAGGGCGCAGTTGTTATCCTAAGTGCGCATTTGAAATCTTACAGGAGGTGTTTGATGGACGAAACCATGATCCAGATTGAAAGACTTTCGGTATCCTACGGCAAGACCGGACCCGAACAGGTACAGGCGCTGCGAGGAATCAGTTTGGAAGTGCAGAAAGGTGAGATCTTCGGCCTGCTGGGCCCGAATGGGGCCGGTAAGACCACCCTGTTGTCGGTGCTGGAAGGGCTGATCAAGCCGCAAGAAGGGCAGGCGTTCCTGAATGGGCTGGATGCTGTGCACCAGAAGGACCGCACCCGGCGCCTGCTGGGAACCCAGCTCCAGCAGACGGCCATGATCGATGACCTGACCGTGCAGGAGCTTGTGACCCTGTACGCCTCGCTCTACCAGGTCTACCTGACCAGAGCGCAGGTAAGCGCCCTGCTCGAACGCTTTGGGCTGGCGGAAAAAGCCCGTGTGTACGCCCGCCGCTTATCCGGGGGCCAGCGCCAGCGTCTGGCTCTGGCAGTGGCGGTCGCCCACAATCCCAAAATCGTGCTCCTGGACGAGCCCACCTCGGCCCTGGACCCCAAAGCCCGGCGGGATATGTGGACCCTGATCCGAAGTCTCCATGAGGAAGGCCGTACCGTGATCCTGACCACGCACTCCATGGAGGAGGCCGAGGCCCTTTGCCGCCGGGTCGCCATCATCGACCGCGGCCGGCTGGTTGCTTCCGGCCCTCCCGCCCGCCTGATCGCAAACCTGGAGGCAGGGACGATTATCAAGACAGACCTGGAACTGCCGCTGGACCTCGTCCTGCCCCTGCCGGGGGTGGTGCAGGCCCGCTACACCGGGCAGCGCCTGGAAGTGGAGACCCATACGCCGGATGACACGCTGGCGGCCCTTGCCGCCCTGGCACGGAAGCACGACCGCCGCCTGGGGGACGTGAGCCTGCGCCAGCCCAACCTGGAAGATGTTTTCCTGCAGCTCACAGGCCGGCCCCTGGCTGCTTGAGTTCCTCGATCGGGCCTGGTCTACTGGTAGAAAAAATAATCGCTCATCGCTTATTGGAGGTTTTCTCATGAAACGATTTTGGATCCTGACAAAAGGACTGTTCCTGATCCATATCCGCAACCGCATGGTCTTGTTCTGGAACATGGTATTCCCGGTCTTCCTGCTGGTTATCTACAGCCTGATCTTCGGCTCCATGCAGGTAGATGGTCAGAGCTACCTCAGCTGGGTGATCCCGGGCGTGGTGGTGCTGAATATCCTCGCCTTCGGGCTCATGGCCAGCTCGACCACCCTGGTGAACATGCGCGAGACCCGCGTCCTGCTGCATCTGAGCACAACCCCGGTCCCGGCACGCGAGCTGGTCGGCGCGTTCATCCTGATCAATGTCCTGATCGCTTTCATCCAGTCGGGACTGATCCTGGTAGCCGCGGTGTTCATCATAGATTACTCGATCAGCCTGGAAGGGCTCCTCAGGGCTGTGCCAATGATCCTGCTGGCCATCCTGACCAGCGTCGCCCTGGGACAGATCATCAGCGGGGTGGCTTCTAAAGTCGCCGTCGCTGCCGCCCTGGGCCAGCTTTTCTACTTCAGCCAGATGTTCATCACCGATATGGTCATCCCGGTGAACCAGATGCCCGAATGGCTGCAGAACATCGTCCGGTATTTCCCTGGCTATGCCATCACCCAGCTCGTCCGCCCGCCTCTCCTGACCGGAGAGTGGGGCGCTGGCGCCTGGATGCCGCTGCTGCTGGTCGCGTTCTATGTCTTAGCTGGAGCCGCCGTCTCCGCCCTGCTGTTTCGCTGGGCGCCCAAGAACTGAACCGGCGCCGGCAGAGAAAGCCGTGCGCTGCAGTGCAGCGCACGGCTTTCCCATAAAACTTTCCAGAAGGGTCTCTCCTTACTTATTTTATTGCTGACATTCAGGTTTTTTCAGCGTATACTAGATTAACATGAATAGACAACCGCAGCATTACCCGCCAATCCCCCTGCCGCTCCTGAAGGGTTTCCTCTATTTCTTCCACATCATCACCTTTGTGGCGCTGGTATCCGCGTTCGTAATGACTCTGTTAAACGCCAGGGGGAGTTGGGACTGGCAGGATGCCGTCGTGATCCTGGCCCTGCTGCTTCAGGCCTGCCTTTACTTCGGTCTGGTGGCTTTTTACCCCACCTATCCCTCGCCGCGCTGGGTCATGCCGGTCTACTTTACAGGCGTCATCTTGCTCTGGTTGGTAGAGATCTGGTTTTTCCCCTCGCTCTTCTGGCTTGGTTTTACGTTTATCGGGCACATGTTCGGGATCATGCCGCTGCTGCCTGCCCTGACGGGTTCCGTTTTTATCCTGGCAATCATCGTCTGGAGGGGTCCGTTTGACGGGCTGATCCCGGGCGCCAGGCCCGCCGAACAGATCGGTTGGGTGATCTCGTGGGCCTCGATCCTGGTTTTACTGGTTTACATCAGCATCCTGACACGTTCCAGCCGGGAGCGAGCGCACCTGGTGGACCAGCTCAGGCAGGCTCAGGCAGAGCTGGAGGCGGCCCGGAAAAGAGAATCCGAGCTGGCTGTGCTGCGCGAGCGGGAACGCCTGGCCCGCGACCTGCACGATACGCTGGGGCACAACCTGGTGGCTCTTTCGGTCCAGCTCGAAGCCGTGCAGCGCCTCTATCCGGTGGACCCACAGGCTGCGGCGCAGGTGGTCAACGACCTCAAGCGCCTGACGCGCGGCAGCATGGAAGAGCTGCGGCGCACCCTGGAGGGGATGCGCTCACCGGGGCTGGGCGGCAGGCCGCTTCAGGACGCTCTCCAGGAGCTGTGCGCGGATTTTGGCCGCCGGAACGGGCAGCAGCTCGAGTTTACCTGGGAAATTGGGACGGTCGAACTCCCCGAACCGGTTTCGGAGATCCTGTGGCGCGCTGCACAGGAGGGCCTGACCAATATTGAAAAGCACGCGTCGCAGGCGGGCCAGGTCTCTCTGCGCCTGCTGTGCAACGGCAGCCAGGTGCGCCTGCAGATCGAGGACGACGGGGCCGGTTTCGACCCCCAGCCCCAGCAGCCGGGTCATTACGGCCTGGCGGGAATGCGCGAACGGGTGCAGGGGGTGGGCGGGACCCTGGAAGTGGACAGCGTTCCCGGGAGGGGCACGCGGCTCGTGATCGAAATCCCTACCCTGGAGATTCAGGCATGAGCGAACTGAGCATTTTACTCGTGGAAGACCAGACCCTGATGCGCCAGGGCTTAAAGACCATCCTGAACCTGGAACCGGGGATGCGGGTGGTGGCCGAGGCCGAGGATGGTGGCGCCGGATTGCGCATGGCCCTGGAGCTGCGCCCCGACATTGTTCTGATGGACGTGCAGATGCCGGGGATGAACGGGGTGGAGGCCACGCGCGCCATCTGCGCCGCCTGGCCCGGGGCCCGGGTGATTATCCTCACCACCTTCAACCGCGAAGACTACGTCTACCAGGCCATCCGGGCCGGGGCGGTCGGATTTCTGCTCAAGGATTTGCCGGCGGATGAGCTGGTGGGGACCATTCGCAGGGTGCACGCCGGGGAGCCGTTTATCCAGCCGGAAATCGCCTCCCGCATGCTGCGCGAGCTGGTGCAGCCCGCGGCCTCGCCCCTGGAACCCTTGACGGCGCGCGAGCGCGAGGTGCTGGTGCTGCTGGCCCAGGGATTGAGCAATAAAACCATCGCCGACCGGCTGGTGCTGACCGAAGGGACCGTGAAGAACCACGTCTCCAACATTTTGGCGAAGCTGCAGGCCGAAAACCGCACCCAGGCGGCGGAGATCGCCCGGCGGTACGGGCTGTGAGCAGGGAGAAGCGCCGCTTCCGGGTTTTTTCCGCTCCCGGAGGCGGCGCCCGCAGTTGATGGTTTACCAGGGAATCCCCGGGTTCAGCTAGACGGCCAGCAGCACGCCGTTTTGCGACGGGTCTTTAAGCAGCAGCCCGCCCTCTTTCTGGACCGCAGGCCAGCGGGCTGCTTCGACCCGGGCTTTCACCTGTTCCAGCGCCTGCTCATCCGGCAGCCGGATGCTGAAATAGCGCAGCCCGGCGGCGTCCTCCGGCGGCGGGGGAGCGCCCGCACCCTGCCAGGTGTTCAGCCCGAGATGGTGGTGGTAGCCCCCGGCGCTGACGAAAGCCGCCCCGAACCGGGGTGAAAGCCCCATCACATCGAAACCCAGAATCCCGTGATAGAAATCCACCGCCTCCTGCACGTCGTGTACGTGCAGGTGCACGTGACCCAGGCGCGCCGCTTCCGGAAGGGGAGCGTCCAGCCGGTCACCTGGCTTCAGCAGGGCGAACAGCGCTTCCAGGTCCAGCGGCTCACGCCCGTCGCTCGGGCTGCCGTCTGTCCGGCGGGCGGCAAACTCCCCGTTTTCCATCCCGAACCAGCCGTCCTCCGGAGATTCCGCGTAAAGCTCGATCCCGTTGCCCTCCGGGTCGTCCAGGTAGGTGGTCTTGGTCATGATGTGATCGGTAGGGTAGTTGCGCACTTTTAGCGCAAAGAGGCGCGCCACCGCCCGCGCCAGTTCTCGCCGGTCGGGGAAGAGCAGCGCAAAGTGATACAGTCCGGTGGTGCGCGGGTAGCGTTTCACCCCCGGCTGTTCCACCAGGCGCAGCAGGTCCTCCCCACCGGCGCCGAGAGCGGCCCGCTGCCCCTCCCGCCGGTGCAGGTGAAAACCCAGCGCTCCCTGGTAAAAGGCAATCTGGTGGTCCAGATTAGCGACTGCCAGCTCCACCAGCCCGGGCCGCGTGGCAGGGTGGATTGAAAACTCAGCTTGTGTATAATTACTCATCATGGAAATGCCTGTGCCTGTCCCCGAAATTGGCGAAGTACCGGGCGAGGAGACCACCGAAGGCCCCCTCTACCGCGTCATTATCCACAACGACGACGTCACGCCGATGGATTTTGTCCTGCTCATCCTGCAGAGCATCTTCAAGCTGACCGGCGTGCACGCGCTCCAGGTAATGTACAGCGCCCATTACAACGGCCATGCCTACGTCCAGACCTTACCCAAGTCCGAGGGCCAGAAGCGGGTCGGCCTGGCGCACACCTCCGCCCGTCTCAACCGCTACCCGCTGCTGTTCACCCTGGAGCCGGAGGAATAGAACCGGCCCTTCCACACTGCGCTGGAAGGCACGGTTTATTCTCTCCGGCAGTCAGCCCCACACAACGACCTGCAAATACATTATCAGGATAGGTTCTTATTTACCCGCCTTCTGTACTTCAAAGCGTAAAACCCCGCGGCTGCGCGTAAAGTTCAACTGGTAATCAAGCTCTTTCGCCGCGGCTTTCAACCGGTTTTTTACCGTCTGCCGTTTTTCGTCCGGTTCCAGCTCGACCGACACCCAATCCCCCGGCTTATAATCTTTCAGATAATTAACGTATTGCTGCCGGATTCTACTTCTTGTGCTCTCACCCGATCTCTTTCGTTTAAGCGCCGTAACTTCCTCTTCGCTCATTTTCGATAACTTTGGCATCTCTCTCCTTCAAATCGTAAATTCAAAGATTTGCGATCCTTCATTCGCCCCCATTATAAATACGAACAAGGAAAATAGAATATGAATTACAGCAGAGAAAATATGCGTTTTGTAATTAATCGCCTGTTCCCTGGTTTTATATGGGAGGCTCTGTTTCACCGGTTGGGTTGATCCTGGCAATACAGAAAAATATGAATGTGTTTATGAAGAAAATCTGCGGCTGCGCTGCAAATATCCCCCATTCACAGATCAGAAG
>JAEWYL010000275.1 GCA_023395675.1 Chloroflexota bacterium
AATAAAAAGTGGGAGGGGCGGCCCGGCTAAACCGGCCAGACCCTCCCTCTTTTTCCTTTTTTGAGCGCTCCTGGCTACCTAGGGCCTCATCTCGTCCATATCGAAAACCACTTCCTCTTTCCCCATCAGCTTCTCTTCGATCTTCCTGGCCACCAGGTCCAGGTGGCTGGAGTTTGCCACGTAGTTCAGATCGTCCGCCGGGACGGTCAGGATCGGGCACAGGTGGAAATTCGAGATCCACTCCTCGTACAGCGCGTTGATCTGGCCCAGGTATTCAGGGGTGATTCTCTGCTCGTAGTCCCGGCCGCGGTTGGCGATGCGCGAGACCAGGGTGGGGACCGAGGCGCGCAGGTAGACCACCAGGTCGGGCGGGGGCAGGAAATCGGCCAGCACCTTATACAGCTCCCGGTAAGACTGGTAATCACGCTCGTCCATCAGCCCCTGGCGGTACAGGTTGCAGGCGAACACCTCAGCGTCCTCGTACACGCTGCGGTCCTGGATGGCGGAATTCGGGTGGTCCAGTAGGCGGCGGTGGATGCGCAGGCGGTGGGTGAGGAAGAAAATTTGAGAGTGAAAAGACCAGGCGCGCATATCGGAATAGAAATCGGCTAGGTAGGGGTTATCGGCGACCGGCTCGAAAAATGGCTCCCAACCCAGACGTTCACACAGCAAAGTAACCAGGGTGGATTTGCCCACCCCAATATTCCCGGCGACAGCGACAAATTTTTTCATATCAGCCTCTCATTGGTTTGATTTCTATCCGCAGTTCAGGCGCGCCCCGATCCTTTCCAGTGCCCGCTGCTTTTCATCGGACCCCGGCGCATCCGCACGCAGGCGGTCCCACAGGGTGCAGAGCATGGCCTCACTCTGGGGACCTTGCTCCAGGGCTGTCAGGCTCCAGTCTACGGACAGGTCCCAGCGCCCGGTCTGCCCAAAGGCCAGGATAAACGGCGCCAGCTCTGAATCAGTATTCGGCCCCAGCCCGAGCGCCTCGGCTTCCAGCCCCAGCGCGGCCGCCCCTTCCCAGTCGCCCAACTGGCGAGCCAGGTCAGCTTTCTCGAAGTAATAGCACCAGTCCTGCGCCGCCTCCCGCGCCCCAAAAGGGGCTGGCGGCGCAGCCGGCCGGGCCGGCGCAGCCTGGATGCGCCCCAGATTCGACAGCTCCAGCGCCTCCAGCAGCCGTCCGGGCAGGGTGGCGAGATACCCGTCCAGCTGCGGGTCCAGCACCCTCAGGCAGTCCGGCGGGTTGTGATAGAGCAGCAGGGCGGCATCCGTGGAGCCGGAGAAAGCGAAGGGGCCGTAATCCTGCTCGACCGGCTGGCCGCTCTCCAGCGCGGGGACAGCCCCGCCCAGGCGCAGGTTGAGGTAGAACAGCATCAGCTGCAGCCGCCCTTCCGGCTCCCCCGGAAAGTACATCCAGTTCAAAGGCGCGGTCAGCGAGTTGTCGCTGCTGTAGTCGAACTTGAACTGCTGCGTCAGCAGTGCAGTACCCGGCTCCAACCCCGGCACCCGCCAGGCGAGCTGCTGGAAAAACGCTCGCTGTTCCTGCCAGTCGCGGGCATAGTTCAGCCCCACCCGGTGCTGGTAACCCGCGCCCAGCCCGACCGCCAGGGCCAGCGCCGCCAGCTTCGCCCCCCTGGGGACCGGCAGCAGCCCCAGCAGCCCGGTCCAGAACAGGCAGGCCCCCGGCAGGAGGGGCAGCATGGCCCGGTCGGAGGGGAAGTTCAGGTTGACGGGCAGCCCGGCGGCGATGAAGGGCAGCCCCCCGGCGAGCACAGCCAGCCCGCCCAGGAGCACACGCTGCAGGTCGGCCCGCCGCTCCGCTGAGAGGGTTGGGCAGCGGCGCAGCGTGAAGTACGCCAGCGCGCACACCGCCGCAGCCAGGGCCCAATACAGGCCCAGGCCGCGCAGCCCCAGCTCTGCCCGCCCGGGAAAATCCAGGACCGGTCCCCAGGCGGTCAGCAGGGCCCGGACGGCCCCGCCGGCCATCTCTCTCAGGGCTGCAGCCAGCCCGCCCGCCGGGTCGGACGCCACTTCGAAGGCGAGACTGACCGGGTAATTGCCCCGCTGCGAGACCTGGTAGCGCCAGGCGAACACGGCCAGCAGTATTGCGGCGAAGGGCAGCCAGGCCGCGAGCGCCCTGCTTGCCCGCTTCCGGTTCCCCCATCTCTCCGCGCCGGGCTCCGCCCGCGCGCTTGCGATCCACAGGACGGCGGGGCGCAGCAGTTCCAGACCGTACACGTACTCGCTGGTGAGCATGGAGGCCAGGCCCAGCAGCCAGGCCGCGCCCATACCGGCCCAATATCTGCCTCTCGCACGGCGATAGGCCGCGCCGCGCTGCGCCGCCGCGCCGCTTTGCACCGCCGCGCCGCTTTGCACCGCCGTCATCAGTCCCAGCGACAGGAAGAAACCCGCCAGCGGGAGCAGGTGGCGGCTGCTGTTAATGGCGATCAACTGCTGCTCAAAAGCGGGGTACACCACGAACAGCAGGCCGGCCCAGGCAGCCCGCCCGCGGCTGCCGGGCCAGATCTGCACCAGCGCCCAGACCAGCGCAAGGGCGCTCAGGAAACGCAGGATCAGGTTGAGGGTCTGCCACGCAGCCGGCCTGCCCCTGGCCAGCAGCGCTTCCACGGCCAGGAAAACGCCTGCCAGGGGCCGGTGCAGCCGGTCTATACCCAGCATCCCCTGTGGGCCGTACAGCTGCTCCAGCCAGGCCCACGGCCAGTCGTCCCAGTAAAAACCGAGCCGCGGCAGCAGCAGCCCGTACGCTCCGATGCACACCAGGAGCAGCGCTGCCGCCAGCCAGCCTGCCCCCGGATGGCGAGCCGGCCTGCTTAAGCGGTCATCCATCGGGAACGAGGAAGGCAGCGCTCTTGCCCTCCTCATCGTCCATCACCAGGTCCAGGTGATGCCCGGGCCGGTAATCCGCAACCGAGATCAGGCGCAGGCACTCTCGCCCGCCGTCCATACATTCCGCCAGCCCGGAACCTTCGGGAAGGAAACGGTCCAGCCGGTTGGGCGTGTGGTAAAAGAAATCCCGCTTGAAAATTACGTCCTCGTCGTCCAGGTAAATCGCCAGGGGGTAAATATTCGCTTCCAGCAGGTCCTGGAAGAAATGCGTCCCGAAGGAAGCCTCCGGGGCCGGGCCGATCCCCCTGCCCGAGAGCTCCACCAGGGCGCAGGTATTGTAAATATCTCCAAAACCGACGTGCATCCCCAGGTCCGGGTTCGACGTCCCCCAGCGCCCCGGCCCGACCAGGATAAAGTTCTCATCCGCCAGAGCCTGGTTCAGATTCCCAATCGCCCGCACCAGGTCGGACCTGGCCGAGGCGGTGGGCAGGGAATAGTAGCCCTCCGGAGTGACAAAGGCCACGTAGCAAACATTCCTCACCCGCCCTTCGGGCGCCATGCGCGGGGTCAGGAACACGATATCCTCTTCCACCAGGTTCTGAGGCAGGCGCGCCTCGCTCTCCTTTAACTGGCTTTGGGGGCGGCACTGCAGGAGGGAAATGAACACCTCCGGCTCCAGCGACTGCGGGTTTTTAATCTCAATGGTGAACTCGGTGTCCACCGGGCCGCGGTAGTGCTTCTCCAGCAGCGCCAGCATGGTGCGCATGCGTTCTGCCAGCGGGGTGCGGCGGAACAGCTCGTCAAAAGTCAGGATCAGGTTGTCCACATTCCCGCCCAGCATGGTGGTCCGCAGCGGGGTGAGGTAGTCTCCCTGGTCCATCTGGGCCAGGTAGCGCAGGGGCGGATAGCGCGGGTGGAGCACGTCCTGGACGGGGAGCGTCTTGAAGCTGTTCTCCTCCAGGTCAATCACGTCCACGAATCTCTGGGCGTAGCGGCGGATCTCGCGCGGGTTGTTCTCCGGGTGCAGGAGAGGATGGCTGAGGGCCACCAGGCGGGCATAATCGTTGCCCACCCGGTCCACGGCCCGCGTGCCCAGGCCCCATACCAGGCGCAGAAAGCCGTCCTCCCGGCGGATCTGCTGCGACCAGCGGTACAGGTTGCGGCTGAATGCCACCCCGGCTGCGTGGGGCAGGTAATAGCGCCCGTACCGCTCTCCCTCGACCACCTGGATCAGAATTGCCATGCGCTCGTCGTAATCGGACAGGCTTTTGGCCCGCCGGTAGAGCAGCGCGTCGGGGTTCAGGCTGCTGGCGTAAATGCGCTTGATGGCCGCGGTCAGGGCGAGCAGGTTCTCCTCGGGCGCCGCCTGATTGGGGCAGAAGTGGCTCTCGTACTTCCCGGCGAAAGAGGTGCCGAAGTTATCCTCCAGCAGGCTGGAGGAGCGCACGATCAGCGGCTTATTCCCCACCTCTTCCAGCAGGCCGCGCAGGCTTTCCAGGATATCCTCAGGGAACTCGCCGTTCAAGAAATCTTCCTGGATCTGGGGGTAATCCTGATAGATCAGCTTCTCGGGTTTATATTTCTGGTCGCCCCAGTGCATGAGGCCGTTGATGACCATGTAATCATACAGCAGGTCGGCCCCGATGAAGTAGGAATCGGGGATGCGCAGGCAGGCCTGCAGCTCCTCGTCGCCGGCCTCCACGATGATGCGGGCTGCCAGCAGCATCCCGGCCGATTTCCCCCCGATCTTCCCGTGCCCGATCTTGCGCTGGCGGATCCGGTTGAGGTCGGTGATGGTAAACCAGTCTTTCGCGATATTTACGTAGGCGAGCTGGTCGCTGATCAGGGTGCGGATGAGCACCACTTTGATCTCCCGCAGGCGGGCCTCGGCCTGGGCGCGTTCCTCCGGGGGCAGCTTTTCAATGGCGAGGGCCTGCTCGAACAGCATGCTCTGCGGGGCCAGCTCGGGGTTGAAATACACCATCAGGTCTTCTTCCTGAGCCCCGCGCTCCGCCAGGACCTCACGCACGATCTGCTCGAAAAGCTCGAACGGCAGGTTGTAGGCGAAGTAAAAATCCGTCAGGTGATCGCGCACCCGCATCAGGCGCGTCTCCCACACCTCCGCCGGTTCCTCCGCGAAGGGATCGTGCAGCCCCTCCAGCGCCTGGGAGTGAATCGCCTTATCACGCACCTCGTTTTCAAAAGCCTGCGGGGTGATTACCCCGCGCCGGAAGAGCTCCCTTCTCATGCGCACGCGCATCTGGGGCGCCAGGATCGGGTACTGGGCCAGAGCAAGATAAATCGCCAGCGTGCGGTCGGAAGAGGGAGGGGGCAGGGTCATACCGGTCTCAAAGCGGGAGAACAGGACCTGATAAAGACGCAGGTTGGCTTACCGGGCTGCGCCAACCTGCTCTCCTTCGAAATATACCGTTTTTTAGCTCGCCAGATGCATGGGCATGATCACGTGAATGAAGTTGTCCGAGCTGTCCCCCGGGCGGATCAGCCCCGGACTGGTTTCGGAGTTCATCTCCAGCACGGCGTTCGGGGTGCCCAGCACCTCCAGCACCTCCCGCAGGAAGCGCACGTTGAAGGCGATCACCTGGTCATTCCCTTCGATATTGGCGCTGATCTCGGTCTGGTTGTAGCCCGTCTCCTCCGACTGGCCCGAGATCTCCACCTTGCCCGGCTGCATCTCTCCCCCCGGATGGACGTTAATGCGGGCGACGTGCGAGCCCTCCCGGGCGAAGATCTCCGCGCGCTTGCACGCCCGCAGAAATTCGGAGGTGGTGATCACCGCGCGGGTGTTGTAGCGCCGGGGGATTAACTGCTCCAGATCGGGGAAGGAGCCTTCGATCAGTTGAGAAACGAGCTCCACATCCTTGAGGTGAAAAATCACCTGGCCGCGGCCGGGGGGCATCACCATGGTCACCATCTCCCCCCCGTCGCCGGCGATGCGGGCCAGCTCGGTCAGGGCGCGGGCCGGAATAACGGCGTTGATCGAGTGAGAGACGGGGTTGGAAAGATCGGCCTTGCGGATGGAGAGCCGGAAGCCGTCTGCCGCCGAAAGGGTGATGCGGGTCCCTTCCACCAGGATCTGCACCCCGGTCAGGATGGGCCGGGCTTCATCGTTCGAGGCGGCAAAGGCGACCTGCTGGATCATCTCCTTCAGGTCGGCGACATTGAGCTGGATCCCTTCCGCCAGGTCGGGCGCGGGGATGGGCGGGAACTCCTGCGCGTCGATGCATTTCAGGTCGGTGTTCGACGTCCCGCAGTGCAGGTTCAGCGTCTGCGTGCGCACGTTCAGGGACAGGTCCACCTGCTGGTCCGAGAAGGTGGAGACCAGCTCCGAAAACGTGCGCGCCGGCACGGTGGTGGAGCCCTCCTCCTGGACCTTGGCCCCGATCCAGCAGGTGATGCCGAGCTCCAAATTGGTGGCCGATAGGCGCAGCCTGCCCTCGTCCGTGGCGATCAGCACATTGGACAGGACCGGAAGTGTGCTGCGCGAAGAAACAGCCCGCGAGACGATGCTTAATCCGTGCGCGAGGTTCTCTTGCAGGACCGTTAATTTCATACTGGCTCTCCTCCAGAGGGGTTGTTTCTTGAGTATACATCTTTGGGCCGGTTTTGCCAATAGCCGCTTGCCATGAGGGACTGGCTTTCTTAAGAATGGTAATGGGGGGAGGGGCGGGCGGCTGGGCCGCCTTCCCCGCCCCCCATTTCCGCTGATTACGGGCCGGGCGTTCGACTTTGAGTA
>JAEWYL010000330.1 GCA_023395675.1 Chloroflexota bacterium
TGAACAGCTCGCTCCAGGCGCCGCCCAGGCGGCGCCAGCCCGTGCCGGAGAAGAAGGGCAGGCTGCGGGCGCGCCGGTAGGAGAACACGGCCGCCGCCAGGAAGAGCACCAGGTAAGCCCAGCGCAGAAAGACGCTGAACCAGTCCCAGCTCCCGGCCAGGAAGAGATAGAACAGGAACGCGCCGGTGTAGAGCACCTTGAGCAGCCAGGTGAACCGGCTCCGCTCCCTCCCCCGACACAGCGAGCGGAGCAGGAAGAGCGGCAGCAGCAGGTAGATGAAGAAGAGAATAATGATCTGAACGAGCATAATGGACTAGTTTACCAGAGGTGAGGGGAATCGACTCGCAATGAAGAGCGAACCGCAGGCTGCCTGCCGGTGATTTACTGCCTTCCTGGCGAGCCGGGAATGATGGGGGATAGATCGTACAAGCGAGGCGATATTACTCATTGAAATCCACGATAAAAAGCTTCTGTTCGCCGCGGCCCGCGGTAGAATTGAACCTGATCCAAAAACCAATCGAGCCTGGAGAGCGCTATGCCTGAACCCAAAATCATTATCACCGACGGCCTGGACGAGAGCGGGCAGGCCATTTTGCGCACCGCAGCCCGGGTGGACGACCGCAGCGGGATCGGGGCGGAGGAACTGCTGGAGGTGATCGGGGAGTACGAGGCCCTGATCATACGCAGCCGCACGAAGGCGACCCCGGCGTTGTTCGAGGCCGGGAAATGCCTGAAGGTCATCGGCAGAGCCGGGGTGGGGGTGGACAATATCGACCTGCCCTCCGCCGCGGCGCGCCAGGTGACGGTGGTGAACGCGCCCATCTCCACCAGCCTGGCGGTGGCGGAGCTCACCCTGGGCCTGCTGTTCGCCCTGGCGCGCTCCATCCCCCGGGCGGACGCTTCCATCAAGTCCGGGCTGTGGCCCAAGAAAGAGCTGAAGGGGGTGGAGCTGAACGGGAAGACCCTGGGCATCCTGGGGGTGGGCAATATCGGCGGCAACGTGGCCCGCCTGGCCTCGGCCCTGGGGATGACGGTGCTGGGCTACGACCCCCTGGTTCCCGCCGAGCAGGTGCGCGCCCGGGGCGCGCAGCCCGTCCCGCTGGAGGAGCTGTACGCCCGCTCGGATTTCATCAGCCTGCACCTGCCGCTCACGCCCGAGACCCGCGGGCTGTTCAGCGGGCAGACCTTCAGCCAGATGAAGCGCGGGGTGCGCCTGGTATGCGCCGCCCGGGGCGGGGTGATTGACGAGACCGCCCTGCTGGGGGCGCTGGAATCGGGGCAGGTGGCGGGCGCGGCCCTGGACGTGTTCGCCAAAGAGCCGCCCGGGCTGACCGCCCTGGTGGCGCACCCGAACGTGATCGCCACCTGCCATATCGGCGCGCAGACGGCGGAGGCCCAGGCCCGCGCCGCGGTGGACATCGCCCACGAGGTGCTGGCGGCCCTGCAGGGCCGGCCGCTGCGCTGGAAGATCGTCTAGCCGGCCATTGAAACGGCCGGCCAAAGGATCCTTATCTAAGGTGGTTGGGATGGAGGGCTGCGCCCCCATCTCAACCACATAAAAGATTTTTCAGGAAAGGTTCTGAGTGAATGCGGGGCTGCGCCCCACGTTACCCTGGAAATCATTTCCACAAAAAAAAGAACTGGAGATTAATTGTGCAGCAAAAAGTCGAACAACTCAAAACCCTGGTGGGGAAGGCGATTGACATTTCTCACGCCGCCTCCCTGCTCGAATGGGACCAGCAGACCCAGATGCCGCCCGGCGCGGGGGAGGGACGCAGCCACCAGATCGGCACCCTGAAGGGCCTCTTCCACGAGCACATCACCTCGGACGAGGTGGGGGGGCTGCTGGAGGCATTGAAGCCCTACGCCGCCGGGCTCGAGCCCGACTCGGACGAGGCGCGCCTGATCGCCCGCTGCGCGCGCGAGTACGAGAAGCGCACCCGGGTGCCGGCCCAGTTCGTGGCGGAGTTCGCCCGCCTCGCCGCCAGCTCTTACCAGGTGTGGACCGAGGCGCGCCGGGACAACGATTTCCCCCGCTTCCGGCCCTACCTGGAGCGCGTGGTGGAGATGCGCCGCCAGTACGCGGGCTTCTTCGCCCCCTACGAGCACGTGTACGACCCGCTGCTGGACGATTACGAGCCCGGGATGACGACCGCCGAGGTGCAGACCATTTTTGAGCCCCTGCGCGCCCAGCAGGCGGCCCTGGTGCAGGCGATCGGCGCCCGGCCCCAGGTGGACGACTCCTTCCTGCACCTGCACTACGACCCGCAGAAGCAGTGGGACTTCGGGATCGAGGTCATCACCCGCATGGGCTATGACTGGGACCACGGGCGCATTGATAAGGCCCCCCACCCCTTCACCCAGGGGCTGGGCGCGGACGACGTGCGCATCACCACCCGCATCCTGCCGGAGCACCTGCCCTCCGCCCTGTTCAGCGACATCCACGAGATGGGGCATGCCCTGTATGAACTGGGAACCTCCCCCGACCTGGCGCGCACGCCGCTGGCGGAAGGGGCCTCCTTCGCCCTGCACGAGTCGCAGTCGCGGCTGTGGGAGAACCTGGTCGGGCGCTCGCGGCCCTTCTGGCGCTTCTTCTACCCCCGCCTGCAGGCGCTCTTCCCGACCCAGCTCGGGAACGTGGACGTGGAGACCTTCTACAAGGGCATCAACCGCGTCCAGCCCTCCCTGATCCGGGTCGAGGCCGACGAGGCCACCTACAACCTGCACATCATGCTGCGCATGGAGCTGGAGATCGCCCTGATGGAGGGCAGTCTGGAAGTGCGCGACCTGCCGGAGGCCTGGAACAGCCGCATGCAGGAATATCTGGGCATCACCCCGCCGGACGACCGCCAGGGCGTGATGCAGGACGTCCACTGGTCGGACGGGTACTTCGGCTACTTCCCCACCTACGCCCTGGGGAACCTGGTCTCGGCCCAACTGTGGGAGTGCCTGCACAACGACCTGCCGGACCTGGAGGAGGAGATCAGCCGCGGCGAGTTCGCCTCGCTGCTGGGCTGGCTGCGCGAGAAGATCCACCGGCACGGGGCGAAATTCCTACCCCAGGAGATGGTGCAGCAGGTGACCGGCTCGCCCATTGACGCCGCCGCGTACATGCGCTACCTGAGCGCCAAGTATGGAGAGATCTACGGGCTTTGAGAAAAAGCGGGGCCGCGGGTGAAGCCCGCTGTAGAGGCTGATTTTCTGAGAGCGTGTGGGGCCAGCCCGCACGCTCTCAGAGAAAAGCACGCACCGCCTGGGCGAGAGAGCCCATCCGCGTACAGTTATCAAGTTGAGTGAAAAATCAGGAAGTGGGGAATGATGAGCACAATGCCAAATTCTGCGCCGCAAAACATGCCGCAAACTATTGTCATCCTGCACGGCGACCAGACCGGGGAAGAGCTGCTGCGGGAGGCCCTGAGGGTGCTCGACCCGGAGGTGATCAATTTCCCGGTGGAGCTGCAGCACTTTGACCTGAGCCTGGAGAACCGGCGGGCGACGCGCAACCAGGTGGTGAAAGAGGCGGCGGAGGCCATGTTCGGCTGCGGGCTGGGCCTGAAAGCCGCCACCATCACGCCGCCGGACCCGCAGGACGTGGGCAGCCCGAACGCGCTGCTGCGCACCGAGATTGACGCCGAGGTGATCCTGCGCATCGGGCGGCGCATCCCGCGCGTGCGCCCGGTGGGGGGCGTGCACGCCCCGATCGCCATCGTGCGCATGGCGGTGGACGACGCCTACGGGGCGAAGGAGTGGCGCGAGGCGGTCCCGGGCGGGGATGAGATCGCCTACCGCACCTCGCGCCTCAGCCGGCGCACCAGCCGCTGCGTGGCGGAGTTCTCCTTCAAGCTGGCGCGCAAGATGAACGCCCGGGTCTTCGGCGGGCCCAAGTTCACCGTCAGCCCGACCTATGAGGGCATGTTCAAAGAGGAGCTGGACCGGGCGGCGGCCCTGTTCCCCGACGTGGGCTATGAGCCGCTGCTGATTGACGCCACCCTGGCCCTGCTGATGAAAAGCGGCGGCGACAGCCTGGTGATCCCCACCCTCAACCGGGACGGGGACCTGCTCTCGGATATGATCCTGCAGATGTTCGGCAGCATCGCCGGGGGCGAGAGCCTGGTGATCGGTTTCGACAACGAAGACGGGCACGTGGAGGTGGTGATGGCGGAAGCCCCGCACGGCACCGCCCCGGCCCTGGAGGGGAAAAACATCGCCAACCCGATGGCGATGATCCTGGCGGTGGGGGCGCTGCTCTCGTACGTGGAGCGCCCCCGGGCGCAGGCGGCCTCGCGCGCGGTCTACGAATCGGTGTTCGAGGCCGTGCACGCCGGGCAGGGCACCACCGACCTGGGCGGCAGCATGTCCACCACCGAGTTCACCGGCGAGATCATCCGGCGGGTGCAGACCAAACTGGAGGTCTGGAGCGGGCTGGGGAGCTCTTAAGCGCCTCGCTCGTTTGGAAAGACCTTGGAGGTCCTGGAGACCTTCAGGGTCTTCTTTTTTTGTCCGGAAGAGCTGCCTCCCCGCCTCTCCCCAATAAAAATGTCAGGCGCGCCGGATTCGGCCCGGTGGTAGAATCGACCCGCCGATGAAGACCATCCCCCTGCTCGCCCGCGCCGCCCTGTGCCTGCTGCTGTCCGCCTGCGGAGCGGCGCCCGCCGCCGCCCCCGGCGCGCCCGCCCCGACCCTGCCTGAGGCGCTGTCTGTAGAACAGGCGCCCACCATCGTCGCCCTGACGGTGCAGGCGGGCCTGCCTACCCGCCCCGCGCCGGAGACCGCCGCCCCCACCGCGGGCGAGGCGGCGACGGAAGCCCCTGACGAGAACCCGGAACCCACGCCGCAGGCGGCTCTCACAGATGCGGCCGTCACAGAGACGGAGGCGGCCGGCGAATCTGAGGGCGGCCCCACCCCGCCGGGCGGCGGCCCCACCGCGAGCGAGACCCCTGCGGAGTTGGAGGGCAGCCGGGAAGCGGCCCCCACGGCGGAGAGCGCCGGGACGACCGGGGAGGAGGTCCCCACCCCCTTTACCCCCTCCACCGAAGAGGCGGTGGTGATCACCAGCCCTGGACCGGCCTCCAAAGTGGTCTCGCCGCTGCGCGTCCAGGCTGAGGTGCGCGCCGAGCCCGGGGGACAGGTGCAGGTGGAGGTCCTGGGCGAGGACGGGCGCGTGCTGGTGCGGGAGATCAAGCAGATCCTCGGCATCTACCGCGCCGGCTTTGCCCGCCTGCAGATGGACCTGGAGTTCGAAATCCCCGCGCCGGCGGAGGAGGGACGGCTGAAGATCAGCGTGTTCGACCCTGGCGGGCGTATGACGGCCCTCAACTCCATCCCGCTGGTGCTGCTCTCGCTGGGAGACGCCGACCTCTACCTCCCCACCGGGCCGGCGGGGGCGATCCTGCTGGGCGAGCCCGGCCGGGGGGCGCGCGTCGAGGGGGGCGTGCTGCTGGTGACCGGGATCGCGCGCCTGCCGCGCGGCGCGCCGCTGATGGCCCGCCTGCTCGACCCTGAGGGGAAGGAGCTGGGCTCGCGGCTGGTGGGTTTCTTCCAGGGCGAGGGGGACGCCTACGAGCCGCTCACGGTGGAGGTGCCCTACCGGGTGAGCGAGCCCACCCCGGCCCTGCTGGTAGTGTGGGCGGGGGGCAGCAGCCTGGAGGATATCGTCTACCTGACCAGCCTCAGCCTGATTCTGGAGCC
>JAEWYL010000333.1 GCA_023395675.1 Chloroflexota bacterium
CTGCCAGGGTGTTCAGCTCTTCCACGCCGGGGATCTGCCGGCTGCGGCGCGCCCGGAACATATCGTCCAGGGCCGCCTGGGCCGGTTCGAGCTGCTCGAAATCCAGCTCCGGGCGCAGGTTGGCCGCGAAATGCAGGGGGAGATTGTCCTTCAAGCGGGCCTGCGCCGCCTCTTTCAGCGCCTCATTCCCGGCGAAGAGCACCTCGGGCTGCTGCTCCACGGGCAGCATGCGTCCAGCAAGCTCCACCGGCTCGAGCAGCTTCAGCACCGACTGGGAGGCGCCCCCGTCGGTCCCGCCCGCCACGATGATCATGTCCGGCTGGTGGCTCAGGAGGGCGTCCAGCCGGGCGTCCAGCCTGCGGCGGTCGTTCAGGCTCAGGCTGTCCACCACCTTCGCATAGGTAGAGGCTGCCAGCCGCCGGGCGCTCTCCAGGGAGATGTCCTCCAGCAGGCCGGCCACCACCACTTTGAAGACCGGCCCGGCCGAGAGCGTGGCGACGATCTGGTCCACGCCGGAGCCGTCGGAAGCGCTGGGGGTGATCAGCTCCTCTTCCGGGCTGACCAGCACCCTGCCGGTCAGGGCCTGCAGCGCGTCCAGGGCCTGCCGCACCCCTTCGCCGATATGTTTAAAGGGAGCCCCGGCGGTGGTCGGCGCGGCGCCCTGGGCCACGAAGCGGTAGCGCCCATCCACCACATCGAACAGCATCGCCCGGGTGGTGGTGTCGCCAACGTCGATGGCAAGCAGGGAATCTGAGTCAATTAATGAAGTGGCCATGCGCTCACCGTAGGAATACCTGGACGGTTTCGACCAGAGATTGGACACGTTCGATCAGGGCCGCCAGGGAGGCCTGGAACGCGCCGGCGAAGAGCACCCCAAAGGTCACGGCGATGAACAGCTCGCCGATCCAGGCCAGGCTCTCCATCCATTCCGGGCGCTGGGGGGGTGGGCCCCCGGCAGGCGCGAGGCCGGCCTGTACGGGCTGCTCGCCCTGGCCTTCGGGGGCGGGCGCAGGGACGCCCGGGCTGCCCGAGGCCCCGGCCGCAGCCGGGCGCCGGGCGCCGAAGTGAAAGTAAATCAGGGTGGTCAGGGCGCCGATCAGGATCAGCACCGCCTCGGCCAGCCGGCCGGGCGCGCCGCCGGCCCCTCCGGCGGCCTCCAGGTCGAAGGCGTTCACCGCCGCTGCGGTCTGGGGGAAGAGCGTGCCCAGCACCGCGCCGCCCACTGCCGCCGCAGCCCCCACGCCCACCAGAAAGGCCAGCGCCGGGTTGCCCACCCGGGAGAGGCGGGTGGACGCTTTGAAGAGCAGCAGCACCGCCAGCGCCAGCGGGGGCAGGGCCAGCAGGCGCTCGGTTTGCGAGCCGGCCAGCAGCGGCAGGATGAGCTGCGGCCAGAGCACGGTATAGAAGGCCAGCACCACCGCATAACCCGCAGCCACCCCGATAAAGATGGACAGGGTCAGGCGGAACAGGGCGTTGTCCTTGATGAGGAAGCTGAACACCATCAGGGTGAGCACCGCTCCCAGGATGAGGCCGATGAGATCAGAGATTGCCATAGCTGCCTGCCTCTTATCTGCTTCCGCCCTGGCGGCGGCGCCGGCGGCTGCTCGTGGAGGAGGAGATCAATGCGACCAGGGCGCCCAGGACGATCAATGCCGCCGCAGCCGGCAGGCTCAGGGCAAAGGCGTCCCACGCCCCGCGCGCCGCACCGGCGCGCCCGGAGTAGCTCTCGTACGCCGCGCCTCCCGCCAGCCCCGAGACCAGCCCCTCCACCTGCGCCGGCTGGCCTTCAAAATAAGGCCGGATCAGCGGGTCGGCCTGGGCGCTGGCGACCACCACCAGCGGGGCGCTGCCCAGCATGGGCTGGACCTGTTCGATCCAGACCCGGGCAGTGTCCGGGTTTTCGGTCAGCACCAGGGCCAGGGCGAAATCCGAAAGCTGCTCGACCTCCCGCAGCGCGCCGCTGCTCCAGATGCGGTCGGCGGCTGCGCCCTCGCCGCTGAGGGCGAAGGGCAGGGTCCGGCGGGGCGTTTCGGCAAAGGCGCGCAGGCCGGCCGGTCCGCCGGGGATATAGCCCAGGTTGGCGTACTGGTCCAGGCCGAGATAAGCGTGCCCGCCGTTCAGGTTCAGGTCGCTCACCAGCCGTTCGGCCTGCAGGGGCCCGGTTGCGGTGGTGGAGACGAAAGCCAGGTAGGCGCCCTGCCGCATGAGGTGGTCCACCACCGCGGAAGAGGCGGCCTCCAGCTCGCCGGAGAAGCCGGGCTCGAAATCAACCGCCAGTAGCACCGGCGCGCCGGCCGGGAGGGCGTCGATCAGGCTTCCGGCAGCCTCGATCTCAGCCGGGACCTGCGGCAGCGCCGTGCTCTGGCTGCCGATCAGCGCCGGCCACAGGACGGCCCCCAGCAGCACCAGGAAGATCAACAGGCGCGCCACCCGGGACGAGGCTGCGGCGGCCCTGCCGCTGCGCGGGCGGGCGGCGCCCTCGGCCTCGATCAGCTCGGTGAAGAGCTGCACGTGAGCGGCCTGGGATTCGGCCACCTGCAGCTTGACCGAGTAGACCGGGGCGCGTTTGGCGCGGGCCACATCCGGTTCCGCCGGCAGGATGCCCTTCAACCCCGAGAGAGGCCCGCTGCTGACCTCGCTCTCGGGCGCTTCCTGCACCGGCTCGGGCAGGGTGGCGGGGTCCACCGGGCGCATCTCGGCCAGCCAGCCGGGGACCCGGGCTTCGTCCAAATCGTCGGGGGCCGCAGCCACGGGCTCCGGCCCGGCCTGTGCCGGGGCTTCGCTCTCCGCCTGCGCTTCGCCCTCGCCGGTCAGCCAGCCGGGCAGCTCGCCCTCCTCCAGCAGCTCGGCCTCCCCTTCGAAACCGGCCTCAAAAGGCGCCACCCGCTCCGGGGTCTCCCCGGCGGGCTGAGGGGCGTCCTCGGGTCTCAACCAGTCCAGGTCGGCCTCCTCCGGCTCGAAGGGATAGGCGGCTGCGCTGCCTTCCTCCTCGGGCAGGTCGAAGGCCTGCGCGCCCTCCAACTCGGGGAGGCCGCTCTCCGTTTCGGAAATCTCCGCGGCGAGCCCGGCTGCGGGCTCTTCCAGGGCCGGAGGCTCCGGAAGCTCGCTTTCGGGTTCCTGCGCCTCCGGCGTCAGGGGCTCTTCCTCGGCGCTGAACGGATCATAGCGGGCGTGTTCTGCTTCCTGCTCGCCCTCAGGAGCGGGCGGTTGGGTCTCTTCATCGAATGCGGGTTCTGCTGCCGGCTCCTGCGAAAGGAAGGGCCAGTCGGGCAGGCCGCCCTCGGCTCCGGACAGGTCCGGTTCCTCCTCCAGGGCGCTCTCTGCGGGGGAGGGCTCCAGCAGCCAGTCGGGCAGCTCGGCCTCGCTCGCCGCCTCGGGCGCCTCAGGCTCGGGTTCCGGCCCGGGC
>JAEWYL010000031.1 GCA_023395675.1 Chloroflexota bacterium
GTCGTCCAACATGGGGGTCTCTGCATCTGACATAGTATTCACCTCCAAATAGAGATCCATCCAAAGGGCATTCGGGGGAGAGAGGCCGTGGTGTTGGGGGGGGGCGGGGGCCCCCCTCCCCCCACACCACGGCCTCTCTCCCCCGAATGCCCTTTGGATGGATCTCTATTTGGAGGTGAATACTATGTCAGATGCAGAGACCCCCATGTTGGACGACCTCGAAAACGGACCCTGGCCGAGCTTCGTTGTTGAAATGAAGCGGGCGGCAGAGAAGAAAGAGTCTGCCAGAGACCTGCTTTTCCAACTTGAGCGTTCGTACCACGACCGGATTGGCCACTGGAAGCACGGCGGCATCGTGGGCGTGAAGGGATACGGTGGCGGCGTGATCGGCCGCTACTCCGATATGCCCGAAGAGTTCCCCGGTGTGGCCGAGTTCCATACTTTCCGGGTAAACCAGCCTGCCGGTTGGTTCTACACCACCGATAAGCTGCGCCAGCTCTGTGACGTGTGGGATAAACACGGCAGCGGACTGACAAACTTCCACGGCGCCACTGGCGATATTATCTTGCTCGGCGCGCCCACCAGCGCGCTGCAGCCCTGCTTCGATGATCTGGCTGAGATCGGCTTCGACCTCGGCGGCTCCGGCAGCGATATGCGCACCCCGAGCTGCTGTGTGGGACCGGGCCGCTGCGAATATGCCTGCGTCGACACCCTGGACCTCCTGGAGAACATCACCCTGGAATTCCAGGACGAGCTTCACCGCCCGATGTTCCCCTACAAATCCAAAATTAAAATCTCCGGCTGCCCGAACGACTGTGTGGCGGCTGTACCCCGGTCGGACATTTCGGTGGTCGGCACCTGGCGCGACACGATCCAGGTGGATCCGGAAGGTGTAGCGTATTACGCTAACAACGGTATGGATATCCAATGCGAGGTGGTGGACATGTGCCCCACCCGCTGCATGCGCTGGAACCCCGTTTCGAAGACCCTGACCATCGAGGATGCGGAATGCAACCGCTGCATGCACTGCATCAATCAGATGCCGAGAGCTCTGCGCCCGGGTAAAGAGCGCGGGGCGACCATCCTGGTCGGCGGCAAGGCCCCCATCGTGCGCGGGGCGCTGCTCTCCTGGGTGATTGTACCGTTTATGAAGATGGATCCCCCTTACGATGAGTTTAAAGACCTGGTCCGCAGAATCTGGGAGTGGTGGGACGAGAACGGTAAGATGCGCGAGCGCCTGGGTGAGCTGATCAACCGGCTGGGGATGCGCAATTTCCTCAAAGCCATGGACCTGCCCCCGGTCCCGCAGATGATCCGCGCCCCGCGCGCCAATCCCTACTACTTCTGGGATCCTGAGGAGGTAAAGTAATGGCAACTCGAACCGATTTCGGCCCCCCAAGCTATAAAGAGATGCTCCCGCCGGTCGTTCAGAAGAACTATGGCCAGTGGTTGTATCACGAGCGGGTTCAGCCCGGGCTGCTAAAGCACGTCTCCGAATCCGGGGATGAGCTTTATACCGTGCGCGTCGGTTCTTCCCGGCTGGTCAGCACGGATTGGGTGCGCGACGTCTGCGATATCGCCGACCGCTACTGCGATGGCTACGTGCGCTTCACCAGCCGCCACAACCTGGAGTTCCTGGTGTCGGATAAGGCCAAGGTAGCGCCGCTGATCGATTGGCTCAAGAGCCACGGCTTCAGCGTGGGCGGTACGGGCCACGCGGTCAGCAACCCGGTCCACACGCAGGGCTGGATCCACTGCCACACCCCGGCCACCGACGCCTCCGGCATCGTCAAGGCCGTCATGGACGACCTGTACGAGTATTTCGTGGATGAGAAGCTGCCCGCCTACTGCCGCATCTCTCTGGCCTGCTGCCTGAACATGTGCGGCGCGGTGCACTGCTCGGATATCGCCATCCTCGGCATCCACCGGCTTCCGCCGAAGGTGGATCACGACACGGTGCGGTCGAAATGCGAAGTGCCCAACGTGATCGCGGCCTGCCCGACGGGCGCAATCCGGCCCGACCCGAAGACTAAGTCGCTGACGGTGAACGAAGAGCGCTGCATGTACTGCGGCAACTGCTACACCATGTGCCCGGGCATGCCCCTGGCCGACCCGATCGGCGACGGCGTCTCCATCTGGGTGGGCGGCAAGATCTCGAGCGCCCGCACCCCGCCGAAGTTCTCCAGGCTGGCGATCCCCTTCCTGCCGAACAACCCGCCTCGCTGGCCGGAGGTCACCGATGCAGTCAGGAATATCCTCGAGACCTGGGCCACGCACGCCCGCAAGCACGAGCGCATGGGTGAGTGGATCGAACGCATCGGCTGGGAGAAATTCTTCACCCTGACCGGTATCCCCTTCCAGGCCCAGCTCATCGACGACTTCACGCTGGCCTCGGAGACCTACCGCTCTACACCCACTTTCAAGTGGTAACAAGTGCCGCCCTCCCGCCCCTCAACCCCGCTGCGAAAGCCGGCAGGGAAGGGGGGCGGGCAGGACGGAGGAGGTTTGTGATGTCTGAGATGATCCAGGACGAGGAACTCCAAACCCGGATTGTTGAGTTCTTCAAGAAGAAAAATAAAATGCTGACCAGCCGGGATGTGGCAGCAGGCCTGGGCGTGGAAAACCGGGTGGTGAAGAAAGCCCTCACCGAACTGGTGAACGCCGGGACCCTGGAATTTACTTCTTTCGGCGGCGCTACCTTCATCAAGCTGCCCGAAGAATCCTAAGGTATCAGGAGGTTGAAATGGCTATTGTCGAGATGGATGGACTCAAAGTAGACGTGGATGAGGACGGCTTCATCCAGGATCCGGAGCTGTGGTCTCAGGAACTGGCGGTCGCGATCGCCAAGACCGAAGATGTGACCGACATGACCGAAGATCATTGGAAAGTGGTCAATTACCTGCGCGATTATTACAAGCAGTTTGGCATCGCTCCGATGATCCGCAAGCTGTGCAAAGAAACCGGTTACCCGTTGAAGACGATCTACGAACTGTTCCCCAGCGGCCCGGCGAAAGGCGCCTGCAAGATCGCCGGCCTGCCGAAACCGACCGGGTGCGTGTAGGTCTCAACAGAGACTCTATGCTCAGACAGGTCGCTGGCTGCCGGCGACCTGTCTGAGAGGTTGCAACCAAGACATGGAAACCTCTGCAGTCCTCTGGACACTTCTCTCCTTGTTTATGATCGGATCGGGCTATTTTGCGGTCCTGGTCTTTGTGGCCGGTATGCTGCTGCGCCTCGTGCTCTACCTGCGCACCCCTATGCCGCTGCCGCATGTACTGACGCCCGCGCCCGAGACCCAGAGCGGGGCAGCGGCTCGGGTGCTGGGAGATGTGCTCATCTTCCCCAGCCTGTTCAAGGCCGATAAACTCCTGTGGGCGGCCGCCTGGGTATTTCATGTCGCCCTGGCTGCGACCTTGTTCCGGCACCTGCGCTATTTCACCTATCCGGTGCCATCGCCGGTCCTTTACATGGAGCCGGTCGCCCTGCTGATGGGCTACCTGTTTGGTGTGGCGGCCCTGGTCCTGTTCTGGCGCCGGATGGCCCTGCCGCGCACGCTCTACATCTCGAACCTGCCCGATTACATGGCTCTGGCCCTGCTGGGAGCCATCGCCGGCACCGGGATCCTGATGAGCTATTGGGCCCATGTAAATATTGTGGAGGTGAAGGCTTTTGCGCTGGGGCTGCTGACCCTGCGGCCTGTGGCGCCGCCGCAGCACCCGCTGTTCTTGATCCATTTCTTCCTGGTGCAGGTCCTGCTGGTCTATTTCCCCTTCAGCAAGCTGCTGCACGCGGGCGGGATCTTCTTCAGCCCCACCCGCACCCAACCGTACCGGGTGCAGAAAGCTGGAGAACGCCACGTCAACCCCCTGGATACTTATTGATATGGCTAAATTCGACGAAAAACCGATCCTGAAAGATCCGCCTAAGAACGGCCTCCTCCAGCCGCCTGAAATTCGTGAAGGCGCTTCCTCCTCGGTTCGCTGCTGGCCGAGCAAGGAAAAAGATACCCGGGCCATCGGCCTGCCCGCCAGCCGGGTTCCTGATTGGAAAGAAAAGGCTATCGCCAGGTTCGGAGAGCTGCTGGAGCGGAACAAAGCCCTGCGCGTGTATATGGATATCTGCGTACGCTGCGGGGCCTGCACCGACAAATGCCAGTTCTTCCTGGGAACCGGCGACCCGCAGAACTTTCCTGTGGCCCGCGCCGAGTTGATGCGAAAGGTCTACCGGCGCTATTTCACCCGCGGCGGGCAGCTTTTCGGTGCATTGAATGATTCGGCTGACCTGGATGAAGAGATGCTGGAGAAGTGGTACACCTACTTCTACCAGTGTTCCGAATGCCGGCGCTGCTCGGTCTTCTGCCCTTATGGGATTGATACGGCCGAGATCACCATGGCCGCGCGCGAGATCATGGCCAGCATTGGCGTTTCCACTAAGTACGTCACCGAGGTGGTGGCCAAGGTGTACGAGCTGGGCAACAATCTGGGCATCCCGCCTGCCGCCTGGAAAGACAACTGCGAATTCCTGGATGAGGATGTGGAGGCCGAGACCGGGCTGCCGATCCGCTTCCCGGTGGACGATTACGGCGCGGACGTCCTGCTGGTGCCCCCTTCGGCGGACAATTTCGCCAACGTGGACACCATGATCGGCTACGGAAAGCTGTTCCATGCCCTGGGGATCCGCTGGACGACCAGCACCTACTGCAACGAGGGTGGGAATTTTGGCCTGTTCTTGAATTTCCAAAACCTCAAGCAGGTCAACCGGCGCATCATCGACGCGGCCCGCATGCTGAACGTCAAGACCATTATCTGGGGCGAGTGCGGTCACGCCTGGCGCGGCGCGGTCCTGACGCCCACCCTCAGCGGCCCGATGGATATGTTCGACCCGCCTTATCCCTACCATATCAGCCAGTTCATGGTGGATATGCTGCGGAAAGGCGCTTTCGAAGGCCGGCTGGATAAGAGCGCCAATGACGAATACACCGTCACGTACCACGACCCCTGCAATTCTGCCCGGGCCGGACAGCTGCTCGACGAGCCGCGCGAACTCCTGCGCGCCTGCTGCAACAACTTTGTGGAGATGCCCGAGGATACCATCCGGGAGAAGACCTTCTGCTGCGGCGCAGGCGGCGGGCTGCTGACCGACGAGCTGATGCCCATTCGCATGGCGGGCGGCAAGCCGCGGGCGATGGCGGTCAAACACAGCGGCGCGAACTTCCTGGCGACGGTCTGCGCCATCTGCAAGGCCCAGCTTCCGGAGTCGATGCACTACTGGGATGTGCCGGTCAAGGTAGGCGGTGTGATCGATCTATTTACCAACGCCTTGAAGTTCTGAGCGCGTGGAACGAGGGACGTTTATGCGAAGAGTGATTCTTGTCCTGGTGGTGCTGGCGGTGGTTGCCCTGGCGGTGGTGTTCTACCCGCGTTCTGTCGAGAAGCCCGAGAAGGATGGGCCCGGCCCGCTGTCGGTATGGGTGGATGCCCGTTATGCGGCCCCGGAATACCACAGCCCGCTGGACCGGTGGCAGGCCCATCATCCGGATATGGTGACCCGCGGCGACCTGGAGCGGGCCGACTGCCAGTACTGCCACGAACCTGAGCGTTCGTGCAACAACTGCCACAGTTACGTGGGCGCTGACCCGATCCTGGAAGAGTAGGGCCGGGACGGAGCGAACGACACGTAAGGAGATTAATGATGAGTGATCGAGAAAACGAGAACGCCCCGG
>JAEWYL010000121.1 GCA_023395675.1 Chloroflexota bacterium
GGATAAAAGTGTATAATGTTTCTCATTATTATCCTTTTCGAACCAGCTGCAGGGAGACCGCATTGAAACCTGCTCCGTTCAAATACCTGGCTCCAGGCTCATTGGAAGAGGCCCTCGCAGCCCTCGAACAGGGCGGGCTGGACATCAAGGTGCTCGCGGGCGGGCAGAGCCTGGTCCCCGCCATGAATTTCCGCCTGGCACAACCTGCCGTTCTCCTCGACATCAACCGCATCAAAGAGCTCGACTATATCCGCTCCGGCGGCGCCTCAGGGTTGCGCATCGGGGCGCTGGCCCGCCAGCGCCGGGTGGAGCTGGACCCCCTCGTCGCCCGGGAGGTCCCGCTCCTGGCCGAGGCCTTGCCCTACGTGGCCCATCCCCAGATCCGCAACCGGGGCACGCTGGGCGGCAGCCTGGCTCACGCCGACCCGGCCGCCGAGCTGCCGGTGATCGCCCTGGCGCTGGAGGCGCGCTTCAAGCTCTGCAGCGTCCGGGGCGAACGCTGGGTGGCGGCGGAGGAGTTTTTCCTCGGCCTGTTCACCACCGCCCTGGAGCCGGACGAGCTACTGGTCGAGATGGAGGTCCCGCCCTGGCCGCGCGCCGGCTGGGCCTTCCTCGAGTTCGCCCGCCGCCAGGGGGATTACGCCCTGATGGGGGTGGCGGCGCGGGTGGAGCTGGACGAGAACAGCGCCTGCCGCCGCGCCCGGCTGGTGTATCTGAACGCCGGGGAGGGCCCGGTGGTGGCCCGGGAGGCGTCTGCGCGGCTGGAAAATGAAACCCTGAGCGAAGCCGCCATCGAAGCCGCCGCAGCGCACGCCGCCGGACGGGAGATCGACCCCTGGGGGAACGTCCACGCCGCGCCCGACTACCAGCGGCACCTGGCGCGCGTGCTCACCGGCCGCGCCCTGCGCCTGGCGGGCGAGCGCGCCGCAGCTCTCGTAAAATAACCGGTCTTTCTTCATGCTGGGGGAAAACGGACCCGAAAGGATATGCCCATGGAGACCTGTCCCATCCGCGTGACCGTGAACGGCAAGATTTACCACAGCGAGGTCGAGCCGCGCCTGCTGCTCTGCGATTACCTGCGCCACAGCCTGGGCCTGACCGGGACGCACGTCGGCTGCGAGCACGGGGTCTGCGGCGCCTGCACCATCCTGCTGGAGGGCGAGGCGGTGCGCTCCTGCCTGCTCTTCGCCGTCCAGGCCGACGGGCTCAACCTGACCACGGTGGAGGGGCTGGCGGAGAGCGCTGAACAGCTGCACCCCATCCAGCAGGCCTTCTGGGAGGCCCACGGCCTGCAGTGCGGGTTCTGCACCCCCGGCTTCCTGCTCACCCTGGCCCCCTTCCTGCAGGCCAACCCGGACCCCAGCGAAGCCGAGATCCGCAGCGCCATCTCCGGGAACCTGTGCCGCTGCACCGGCTACCAGCACATCGTGGAGGCGGTCCAGCTGGCGGCGCGCTACCTGCGCGAGCCGGAGTCCATGCCCGATAAGCCGGAGGCGGCAGGATGACCACCCGCCAGTTCGGGAAAGCCATCAAGCGCAACGAGGACCCCCGCCTGCTCACCGGGCAGGCCCTGTTCGTAGACGACGTCAACCTGCCCGGCATGGCCCATGCCGCCTTCCTGCGCAGCCCCTACGCCCACGCGCGCATCCGGAAGATCGAGCTCTCCGCCGCCCTGGAGCGGCCCGGCGTCCTGGCGGTTTACACGGCGGAAAACCTGGGCCCGGCCTGGAAGCCCGGCCCGCTGCTGGTCAATCCCCCACCGGTGGAGGGCATCCTCTTCAATGAGCGCACCCTCTACCCCCTGGCAAAAGACAGGGTGCGCTTTGCGGGCGAGCCGGTGCTGATGGTGGTCGCCGAGAGCCGCTATATCGCCGAGGACGCGCTGGGGGATATTCTGGTGGACTTCGAGCCGCTGGCGCCGGCGGTGGACCTGGAGCAGGCGCTGGAGCCCGGCAGCCCGCTGGTGCACGAGGAGCTCGGCTCCAATCTCGCCGCCCACGTGGTGCAGAAGAAGGGAGATTACGCCGCCGCCCGGGCCTCGGCGGAGGTGCTCATCTCCCGCCGCTTCCGCTACGACCACGGGACGGCCGCGGCCATCGAAAACCGCGGCGTGGCCGCCGAATGGGACCGCCGCGCCGGGCGCCTGACCGTCTGGGACACCACCCAGGCGCCCATCCCCATCCGCAACGGGCTGGCGGAGTGGTTCGGCCTCTCGGAGCGGCAGGTGCGGGTGATCGCCCCCTTCCTGGGCGGCGGTTTCGGCCCGAAGGTGATGATGTTCTACCCGGAGGAGGTGCTCGTCCCCTGGGCAGCCATGCAGCTCGACCGCCCGATCAAGTGGATCGAAGACCGCTTCGAGAACTTCGTCGGCACCTCCCACGAACGGGAGCAGATCCACGAGGCCGAGATCGCCCTGACCCGCGACGGGCGCATTCTGGGCGTGCATGACCGCTTTCTGCACGATACCGGGGCGTACAACCCCTACGGGCTGACGGTGCCCATCAACGCCCAGTGCACCCTGCTCGGGCCCTACGATATCCCACATTACCACAGCGAGTTCAGCGCCGTCTTCACCAACAAGACCATCGTCACCCCCTACCGGGGCGCGGGACGCCAGCACGGCGTGTTCGTCATCGAGCGCCTGTTGGATATCGCCGCCCGCGAGCTGGGGATAGACCGGGCTGAGATTCGCCGGCGCAACTTTATCCCTCCGGAGGCCTTTCCCTACCACAACGAAGTCATCTACCAGGATTTCACCCCGCTCACCTACGACAGCGGCAACTACGCCCCCCTGCTGGAGCGCGCCCTGGAGTTAATCGGGTACCGGGAGTTTATCGAGGTGGAACAGCCCCGGCTGCGCGCCGAGGGGCGGCACGTGGGCCTGGGCGTGGTGGCGTACGTGGAGGGGACCGGGATCGGGCCTTACGAGGGCGCCAAGGTGCAGGTGATGAACAGCGGGCGGGTCTCGCTGGTCACCGGCGTCGGGACCCAGGGGCAGGGGCATTACACCGTCTTCGCCCAGGTGGCGGCCGACCAGCTCGGGGTGAGGGTGGACCAGATTGACGTGACCACCGGGGACACCGACCAGTTTTACTGGGGCGCGGGCACCTTTGCCAGCCGGGGCGCGGTGGTGGCGGGCAACGCCATCTACGCCGCGGCCGGGAACGTGCGCCAGAAGATCCTGCGCCTGGCCTCCGAGATTTTCGAGGCCGCGGAGGAGGACCTGGAGCTGGTGGACGGGCAGGTGCGCGTGAAGGGCGTGCCCGGGCGCTCTATCCCCCTCGGGAAGCTGGCCTCGCAGGCCAACCCGCTGCGCGGGGCGGTCAAACCCGGCACCGAGCCCGGGCTGGAGGCCACCGAATACTTCGGCCCCGAGCGCGGCGCCACCGCCGCCGGCATCCACGCCATGCGCCTGGAAGTGGACCCCGAAACCCTGGGGGTCGAGATCCAGCAGTACATCGTCATTCACGACTGCGGGCGGGTGATTAACCCGCTGATCCTGGAGGGGCAGATTCACGGCGGGGTGGCGCAGGGCATCGGCAACGCCTTTTACGAGGCCCTGGTCTACGATGAAGGCGGGCAGCTGCTCAACGCCTCCTTCATGGATTACCTGCTCCCCACCGCCGCCGAAGTGCCGCCCATCCACACCGAGCACGCCGAGACGCCCTCGCCGCTGAACCCGATGGGGGTGAAGGGCGCCGGCGAGGCGGGCGCCATCCCGGTCGGGCCCCTGTTCGCCCAGGCCCTGGAGGACGCCCTGGCGGATACCGGCCTCGAGATCCTGGAGATCCCCCTGAGCAGCTCCCGCCTCTGGGAGCTGCTCCAGGCCGGCCGGATTCACACTCAGAAAGAATAGCTAAACCAACCACGGCAACCCGGCGCCAGGCACATTTTCGCCCGCAGATTGCCTGTGCTGGCAAAGGTTTTTCGCCTGTTTCGAGAGCTGGCTGCCGTGAAAGCGCCTGGCGCCTGTGAAAATAATAGCGGAAAACTCCTGAAATCCCTTGTATGGCGGGCAGCGAGGAGAATCCTACCGCCGGATTTGAAGGGGAACTCGCATCTCGCTCATTTTTCTCACAGCTCCCTGGTATCTATCAGCCTGGGTCTTTGAAAAAGCCCTGCAGTATAGTATGTATTTCCTATTGATCCGCTCTCTGGATTCGGGGATAATAAGATCACAAAGAATAATGCAGAAAGATTAATTGTCGCATTGTAATTATCTGTTATCAGAAGGTGATCCAATGAAGCCTGCCGACCTGCTCTCTCACCTGTTCGCCCTGCTCCTGCCGGTGCTCTGCTTCAGCGGCCTCTTCCGCAGGCAGCGGCCCGAGCCCCAGAAAGAAGTCCCCACCCGTCCCCTGTCCAACCACCCACCCCGCCTGGTCTGCCCGCGCGGCGACTATTCCATGGACCTGCCCCGCTATCTGCCCCGCACCCCGCTGACCTGCCCGTACTGCGGTCAGCGCCTGATCGCCCGCTATTGATCCCTCTCTCATCGGACATGGCGTCTCCCCTTATCCATTATCCCGGACGCCATGGGTATCGGTGACGGCGGTAGAAGGGGCGCTTATCGCCCCTTCTACCGCTTTTTTTTCGTTAAATAAAAGCCTATGAGGGGACAGAGCTTCGCTCTGCCCCCTCATAGGCCATTAATCACCCTTCGGATAGATCCTGATTCTCCGGAGCGCGTTTATGGGCGGGCGGCGCTTAAAAACCAGGCCGCGGCCCAGCCCCTGCCCCCGTCGCCTTTCTCCGTGTAAAGCCAGGCCCCATTCATTCCCAGCTTCCGCCGGGCGGCTTCCAGGTCGTCCTCCAGCACCTTCAGCGCTTCCCCCTGAAAGGCCCCGTTCACGCGCGGCGAGTTCAGGCTGGGCTGGGCGCGCAGGTTCAGGTCGGCCGTGGGGAAGACCGTCAGGGCGGGGAAATCCTGCCCCTCCCCGCTGCCGCCGCCCGGCAGGCGCACCAGCCAGGCGGCCACGTAGCCGCTGATCTTCACGCCGGTGCTCACGTTCAGCCAGCGGTCCATCTGCCCGATGGCGGCCCGCGCCAGGTCCGCATCGCCCAGCACGGTGAGCGGGTCTCCCGGGGCCACCATCGTCACGATATTGGATTCTGTGGTCGGGCGGGCGCGCAGGTTCACCACCTGGTCCACCACCACCTGCAGCCCGCTGGGTTTGGGCGTCTCCCCGGTCAGGTGCACCAGCCAGGCGGCCACAAAGCCGCGCTTCCCCTCCTCCGTCTGCACCTGGATCCATTCGCCCTGCTTCCCAACCCGCTTGCGGGCGATCTGCGCGTCGCCCAGCACGGTCAGAGGCGCTTTCACCGGCAGGGTGGCGATCAGGCCGAAACCGGTCCCCGGCCCGGAACGCAGGTTGACGAAATCGGAGGTGTAGACCACCAGGTCGCTGGGTGGGAAGCTCTGGTTCTCCCCCTGCACCAGCCAGGCGGCCACAAACCCGCCTTTTCCGGCTGCGGTGCGCACCGGCAGCCACTGGCTCTCTCGCCCCAGCTTCGCTTTCACCTCCGCCGCCTTTCCCAGCGCGTCCAGGGCCTCCCCGGAGGCCAGCAGGGCCAGGACCGGGGCGTTCAGATCCGCCCTGGAGCGCAGGTTGACCTGCCCGGTGGTATAGACCTTCAGCCCGCTGGGCGGCGGCAGCTCCACCGGCTCCTCGGGCGGCGGCTCGTCCCCCCCGTCCACGGCAGTCAGGTACGGAAGGGGGTCCACGATCCCGCGCGGGTAGCCCGGGGTCTGGGCCCCGTCAATTTTCAGCGTCAGGTGCAGGTGCGAACCGAATGAATTGCCGGTATTATCCGCCTGGGCGATGCGCTCCCCGGCGCGCACCTTTTGCCCTATGGAGACAAACACCCGCGAGAGGTGGGCGTAGACCGTGTGATAGACCTTGCCGCCGTGGTCGTGGCGGAGGCGCACCTGCAGCCCGTAGGCGTGGTTGTCCGGGTGCCCGGCCTGGTAGACTTCGCCGTCCGCCGCGGCGTAGATATTCGCTCCCGAGGGGGCGAACAGGTCCAACCCTTCGTGCCCGGGCAGGCCGAACCCCTTGTAAAGATGCGGGTTCTTCCCAAACTCCTGGGTGATCCGGCGGCTGTCCACGGGCCAGCGCAGCTTGAAGCCCGTGACCGCCGGCGCGGCCATGCGCAGCCCGGCCTCGCCCCCTCCGGTGAGGCCCAGCGTGCCCGGCCCGGCGGCCGGCAGGGCCGCCCCGGACACGGGCAGGACGACCTGGCGCTTGTAGGGGATGACGAAAAAGCCCCGCAGCGGCTCGCCGGTGGACTGAGTGATCCATCCGGGGGGCCGGCTGCGGCTGCCCGGGGGCGGCGGCTGCAGCTCCAGGGTGACCTCCGCGCAGGGATGGTTGGGGTCGTAAATCTGGAGGCTGAGATGGCGGGTGGTCTCGTCCAGGGTGTAGCCGGTGGCGAGCACCTGGTGGTTGCGGGTGGGGTTCTCCATCCCCCGGGCGCGGATCAGGCCCAACACGACCGGTTTGCGTTGATCGAGCTGCCGGCGCAGCTTCGGGATCTCAGAGCGCCCCATGCGCCGGGCCACTTCCTCGTCCTCCACCAGCATCCACTCCAGCACCTTGAACAGCACCGGGATGCGCAGGCTGTCGAGCTGGCGCTCGCACAGGTAAACCAGCAGCCGCGCGTCGATCTGCTCCGGATCGGTATCCAGCGGCAGGGCCTCTCCCCGGTAGAAATAATCCAGGGCGGAGAAGCACATCCCCCCGCACAGGCCGAAGACGACCTGGCTGAGGTCCAGGGGCCCTACCAGGGGCAGTGTGAACTTGACCGGCAGGTTGAGCTCGAAACGGTTGATAAAGCGAAACCCGTTCTCCGGGGCTGAGAATTCAGTGTGCGCCTGAGCCATCGGACCAGCTCCTTTCGCCGGAAACCCGGCGTATTCAGTTGAGACCCTCCAAATATGACCGATACTCTCCCATTATAGCCCTGCAGGACGGGCAGGGCAATAGAAACCCTGTACTATCGCGCTCCCTCCGGTGCACATTCCCCGGTGCGAGGCGCTTTCCTGGCCCTAACGGTTCATCACAGGCGCAGGCCCTGTGCCCGATCCGGCTGCCCGCAGGCGCGGCAGCGCCTTGCACCTGCGCAAGAGGCCGCGGGCTCTTCCACTCAGGTGCAAGGCGCTCCTTCGCCCGGGTCAAACCCGTTCCCAGCGGGCTGGTTTCGCCCGCATAGGGCCGGGCCTGCCATGAAAGCGCCTCGCACCAGGGAGTATCCAAGGTGCGAGGCGCTTTTTTGGCCGTAACGGTTCACCGCAGGCGCGGGCCCTGTGCCTGATCCGGCTGCCTGCAGGCGCGGCAGCGCCTAGCACCTACGCGGAAAGCCGCAGGCTCCCCCATTCAGGTGCAAGGCGCTCCTTCGCCCGGGGCAGAACCGCTCTCTGCAGGCAG
>JAEWYL010000161.1 GCA_023395675.1 Chloroflexota bacterium
CCCCTGTCCCGGCCCCGCTGCGGCAGGCGGCGGGCGGCGCGCCTGCCGCCCCGCAGCCCGAGCGCAGCCGGCCCGGCCCGGTGGACCTGCTCACCCGCGCCCTCAAGAGCGAGGCGCCCGCGCCCGAACCGCTGAGCATCGCCGCCCAGGTGGACGAGATCGTGCAGGAGATGCTGGCGGACCCGGCCCAGGGCAGCGCGAGCCTGCGCGCCAAAGGCGTGCGCCTGATGGAGCTGCCGGGGAAGGGGATGGTGGTGATGGTGGGGCTGGAGCAGTACGAGGGGGTGGAGGCCGTGCCCGACCCGGAAGTCAAAGCGCTGCTCCGGGCCGCCGTGGCCCGCTGGGAGCTGCGCAGCGGGGAATAGGTCTTCCCGGCTGCGCTTTTCGAGCCAAATTCGGGGAAACTGGCCTCAGAACCAGAATAAAAAAAAGAGAACGCCGCGACGATGTCGCGGCGCTCTCTTTTTATGGGCTGCATCCGGTCAGATCGAATTCAAGACGCCGCTCCGGCCTCCCACTTGGAGCAGCATCCCTGGCGCCTGTTCCGCCCAGGCGCGGATCTCCATCCAGTCCCGGCGGTCCACCGCCGGGATGAGGCGGGCAGCCCAGCGCGGCAGGAGCAGCGCCGCCCCGTCCCGGTCGAAGCGGCCGGCAAAGTACACCTCGCGGGCGGCGGGGAGCAGCGCGCGCACCTCGTTCAGGTAGGCCCGCCGGGCGGCCCGGCTGGCCGGGTTCTCCTCCAGATTGCGGATATGCACGCAGAACAGCGCTACCGGCAGGTTCGACAGAGCGGCCTGATGGGTTTTCACGAACGAGACGGCTTCCGGCAGCCAGCGCCCGTATTGGACCGCGCTGCCGATCAGCACCGCCTGATACCCGGCCAGTCCGGAAACTTCACCGACCGGCCTGACGTCCGCCGCCCACCCGGCTGCGCTGAAGATTTTTCCCATTTCCGCCGCGATCTCAGCCGTCGAGCCGGTCGCGCTGGCATAAGCGATTAAAATTTTTGGGGTCATTTTATTCTCTCCGTACTTCGATCGTCGTCACTTCCAGCCCGTAATTATCCAGGAAACGGAGCATGCCGATCAAACCGGACTGGTCAGTACAAATGGCGAACCGTGTGCCTGTGGGAGCCGCCTGGACCGCGTCCATCTGGTGCGGGCTGAGGGCATTCAGCTCCTTTACGTCTACCTGTCCCTGGACCTGGATCAGAAAGATTGTCATCGCCAGGACCTGCTGGCGCTACCCGGGGTAACCGGCGGCAGGCCGCGCGCCCGCCGGGGCTCCGGCCCCGAAACGCCCCAGCCGGAACATCGCCCGCGCCATGGCCGCGTTCCAGCCGAGCATCAACAACCCGCCGGCCAGCGCCAGGACCATCATCAGGGACATGGCGGCCGGGGCGAAGGTGACGCTGACGGTGAAAACCAGCAGGCAGGCGGTGCCCGCCAGCCCGGCCAGGGCGGTCCGCTTCCCGAACACCTGCCCGGAGAGCATGGCGGCCATCATCCCCAGGCTGCCGGCGCTGGTCAGCAGGAACCCGGTGAAGGTTCCGGGGGTAAAGTCCTCCGCCTGCGCCAGGACGACGGCCCCCGCGACGGCCAGCACCTCTCTCCCCACCCCGGCCTGCGCTGCCGCATACTGGCTGCTCAAGGTGAGCATCGCCAGGGCGCGGTTGTTGCTGGCGTAGATGGCGGTCCCGACCAGGAAAAGCGCCAGGGCCAGGGCGGCGTAAGCCGGGCAGGTCCGGCGGTGCAGGCGGTAGAGCGCCAGGTAGAGGGGAATGGTGACCAGGGTCGAGACCACGTTGAACAAACCCAGATTGCGCAGTCCCATAAACCAGTTGCGCTGGTAGAGCGAGAACCATTCCTGCACGCTCATCTCGCTCACACCCACGTCCCCGCCGGTGAAAGAGAGGGCCATATCGAGCAGGACCAGCGCCAGGCTGAGGGCAGCCCCCATGCCCGCCAGCCGGTACAGGCTGCGCCAGTTGGCCTCCGCCCGTGCTCTCGTCTCAAAGCTGTCCGTCATTTCTCTAAACATCGTTTTTCTCCTTATCCTGCCAGGAGCTACGCGGCTCTCTGAAGTGTGCGGCTGCGTAATTCCTGCCTGTCTTTGCTTTCCGATAACACCATCTTAGCGAAAGAAACAAAAAACCGGATCACATGAGTATGTGATCCGGAGCGCAGGCAGGATGTGAATTCCGGGGCGGGCTATAAAAGGCCCAGGTTTCGAGCCGCCTCCACGGCCGAGGTGCGGTTGTCCACCCCCAGCTTACCGTAAATGGATTTAATGTGGGTGCGGACCGTGTTGATGGAGACGACCAGCTGGCCGGCGATCTCGGCGTAGGTGCGCCCGGCTCGCATCAGGCGCAGCACCTCCAGCTCGCGTCCGGTCAGGGCTTCGATCAGGCCGGGCTCCCGGCCCCCCGCCGCCGTTTCATGCCCGGCCGGCATCCCGCCGCCCGGCGGTTGGGCGCAGGCTGCCAGGATTTTGTGGATGAAATCCGCCCGGCTGCTCCCGGCTTCAGCCTGCCTGAGCCGCCGCCGCAGCGCGGCCGCAACCGGCTGCCCCTCCAGGACAAACGCACTGATCAATCCTTCTGGCTCCGCCAGGTCGAGGGCGGTTTCCAGGTCATCCAGGGCCGCCTGGAGGTTTTCCTGCGCCAGGAACAGCTGCGCCCGCAGCAAGAGAGTCTCTACCGCCAGGGGGATATACTGGCGCTGCAGCAGGGCAGGGAGCAGCTCGCTGCCCGTGCCAGGCATATCCTCCGGGGAGGCCGGTTTCCTGCCTGCCCGGGCCTGGTGGAGCCGGATGCGCAGCGCGCAGTTGTATAGGACACCCTGGGGGTAGGTGACGGGCTGCCCGGAGCGAAAATCCGGCAGCTTCTCCCGGCTGGCTGCCCGCTCGAAGGCGCGTTCGGCAGCGGGCAGGTCCTGGAGCGCCAGGAGCACGTTGATCTGCTGGGCGGCGGCCTCTGCGCTGACCACCAGCGGCGCTTCGCCCTGCATGATCTGCAGCGCTGCATGGATCTCCTCCCCGGCGGCCTGCAGATCGCCCTGCATCTGGCGGATACGCGAGCGGGAGACGGCAAAAAAAACCTCGGCATCGCTGAATCCGCCCAGCCGGCCGGTCTGTATGGCGAGCTGAAAATAAGCCTCCGCCTGCTCCAGCCGGCCGCGATGGAAGCAAATCTGCCCGAGTTCGCCGTAAAGGCCGGCGCTGATGGGGGAAAGCAGCCCGGCCTGCTGCATATGCTCGATGCCGGCGCCGGCAAGTTCGAAGGCTTCTCGCAGGCGGCCGCGCTCGATCAGCAAGAGCCCCAGGGCCGAAGCACCCAGCAGTTCCAACTGGACATTCGCCGACCTCCTCCCCAGCCGGATAATCTCGGCATAGGCCTCAGCCGCCTTTTCCGAATCGTTCGCCGCCTGGCTGGCGGCGGCCAGGGCCAGGTACACCCGGCTGCGGAGGTCCAGGTCCTGTTCCGGCGCTTCGTCGCGCGCCTGCCTCGCCAGGGCCAGGGCCTCGGCAGCTTTCCCCTGCGCAGCCAGGAAAGTGGCTTTCAAAGCGCGCCAGTCGGCCAGCAGCGCGGGGGGAAACGGAGAATCAGGCTCGCCGGACGGCGCTTCTGCGAACAGCGCCTCGAGGCGCTCGAGCTGCGCGGCTGCCCGGGCGAAATCTCGCCGGGTCAGGTACAGGCGGGCGAAGGTCAGGGCAATCTGGGGGCTGCGCGCGCTCCACTCTGCGGGGAGGGCCTGCAGCCAGCGCTGGACCGTCTGCAGATACCACTGGTTGATGGCCCGCGCCGCGTAGGTTTCGATCAAGCGGACGGCAGCGGCATAATCCTCAGCCGCCAGCGCATGTTCGACCGCCAGGCTGGCGAAATCTGCCTGGTCATTCGCAGCGGCCTCCCGGACGAGCCCGGCAAACCAGCGGCTGGCGCGCCGGTGCATCTCCGCCTGCCGCCCGGGATCGAGGAGCTGCTGGCGGTCGCGGAGCAGCTCGGCAAACAGGTGATGGTAGCGGTACCAGGGGTGCGCCTCATCCAACTGGACCAGGAACAGGTTGGCGGCGTAAAGCTCATCCAGGAGCCGGGCGCTGTCGGCGCGGCCGGTCACGGCGTCGCACAGGCCGCCGTCCAGGCGGTTGAGGATGGCGGTATCCAGCAGGAACTGCTGCACCTCCTCGCTCTGCCGGCCCAACACCTCTTCAATGAGATAGCTGAGAATGGAACGCCGGCTCCCGGACAGGCCCTGCAGGAAGCTGGAGACGTCCCCCCGGCCGCGCAGCGATAAGGCCGCCAGCTGCAGGCCCGCAGCCCAGCCTTCCACCCGTTTATCCACGCTGGCAATCTCATTTCCGTCCAGCGCCAGGCCCATCACCTCCTTCAAAAAGGCGCCCGTCTCCTCCACGCTGAAGCGCAGGGTCCGGGCCCGAATCTCGGTGAGGCGGTTATTGGCGCGCAGGCGGGCCAGCGGCAGTGGGGGATCCTCGCGCGTGATCAGCACCAGGTGGAGGGGCTGCGGCCGGTTGGGCTGGAACAGGTGCGAGAACAGGCGCTCGAAAACGCCCAGGATGAAGCGCTCCTGGATGAGGTGAAAATCGTCCAGAACGAGCAGCAGCCTGCCCGGGTAATTGAGGATATCCTCCATCAGCGCCTCGCAGAGCACCTCTGCCGCGGGCAGCTGCCCGGAACGGAGCACAGATTCCACTTCACATAAGCGGGGAAAGGGATAAGCGGGGCCGGGCGCCGAGACCGACTTCAGGGCGGCGATCAGGTATAA
>JAEWYL010000204.1 GCA_023395675.1 Chloroflexota bacterium
GCGCCGCTCGCCTGCAGCAGGCGGGCGCCTGCGGGCAGGTGGTCGTCCACGGTGATCTCGCTGCGGCTGTCGAGCTCCGCCGGGAGGTCGTCGGGCCCCAGGTTGCGCACGGTCAGGGTGTAGGTGAAGGTCCCGCCGGTGTAGACCTCCCCGGCGGAGGCCTCCAGCTCCAGTTCCAGGTCCGCCTGCGCGTTCGCGTCCACCGCGGCGGAGGCCTGGTTGTTCGCGGGGTCCGGGTCGCGCTCGCCGCCCGTTACCGCGGCGTGATTGGTCAGGGTGGTGTTGTGGGCGTTCACCCGCGCGGAGATATACACCTCCGGCGCCGCGTTCCCGGCCGCCACCGCCGGGAGGCTGCAGGTCACGGTTCCATCCGCGTGGCTGCAGCTCCAGTCCTCGCCCTCCGCCGAGACGAACTCCAGCCCGGCGGGCAGGGTATCGGTGAGCACCAGCGAGCTGGCGTCCGCCGGTCCGAGATTGATGACTCTCAGGTAGTAGGACACGCTTTCGCCCGGGTCCACCGGCTCGTCCGCCCCCGCCCGGGCCTTTACCAGGCTCAGGTCGGCGGCAGGCAGGACCTCCACCTGCGCGCTGGCGCTGTTGTTGGCTAAGTTGTCGTCATCGCTGTAAGAGACTCTGGCCTGGTTTACGTGCAGGCCCGGCGCAGTCCGTTCGGAGGCGGAGGCGCGCACCGTGATGGCCGGGGCGGCGCCCACCTCGAGCAGGCGGGTGCAGACCGCGTTTTCGCCCTCCAGGGCGCAGGCCCAGCCCTCGCCGGAGGCGTTCTCCAGGCTGAAATCACGCCCGGGGGTCGGGGGCGGGAGGATCTCCACCCTCACCGGGCCGTCGTCGCCGGAATCCACGTTCGATGGGCCCAGGTTGGCGACCTGCACCGTATAAGTGAAGGTTTCGCCCGGGTAGATCTGCCCCGGCTCGACCGCCTGGCTGATCTGCAGGTCGGAGCTGTTGTCCACCTGGATATCGGCGTGGACTACGTTATTCTCGAAGTCCGGGTCCTCACCGGAGGCCGAGACGTACCCGGTCAGCCGCAGGGACTGTTCCAGATTGACCCGCACCTGCAGGGTCATGGTGATGGTCTGCGTGACCCCGGGGCCGATGTCGCCCAGGTCGCAGGTGGTCAGCTCGCCCAGGCTGCAGGAAACCTGCTCCGGCAGGACCTCGAATGCATCGATCTCGAGCCCCGTGGGCGAGTCGATTTTGAGACCCCAGAAGGAGAGCTTCGCCTGGCTGGCTTCGATGGCAGCCGGGTTGCTGACCCTGAAGGTGAGCGTGAGCGGGCCGGAATTGGACAGCGTGGTGGCTGATGCCTCCAGCTCCAGGCCCAGGTCCACCGGCGCGGGGAGCACATTCACGTCGCAGGCCCAGACGCGGTCGCCGTTGCCGCCCCCATCCTCGTAGTCCAGGTAGAGGTAATGCGGCCCGGCGTAATCGAAGCGCGGCGCGTAGGCGAAGCTCCCCTCCGTCAGGGCCAGCACTTCCGAGCTCACCGGCTGGCCCCGCCAGTCGATGACCGAGCCGGTCACGGTGATCACGCCGCTGCTGTCCAGCGCCGTCCCGCTCACCAGCGGCTCGGGCAGCAGCTCGGGGTTGCCCGACCAGTAGCCGGCCAGGTTCACCTGGTTTGCACCGCAGGTATAGGTCATGGCCGGCGGCGCGGTGTCCACGCGGAAGACCCCGCCGGTGGGCTCGGAGCTGTACCCGTGCCGGTCCAGACCGGTGATCGTGTAGGTAGACTCCAGGCCGGTCCCGGCGAGCTCACCAAAAGCCAGCGACCAGGCGCCGTTCTCCGCGCCGTCCGGCACCTCTGCGCTTCTGCACTCGTAGCCCACCTCGCCGTCGGTGCACACCTGCACCCGGTACACGTTTTCCGATTCCCCGTAGAACAGCAGCCCCTTTCCGGGCTGGATCTCGCTCTCGAGGCTGTGTTCCAGGTCCGCATCCAGGTGGACCTGCGGCTGAGACTCGTCCACGCTGAAGCTGTACGGCCCGGTCCATTCGCTCCACTGCCCGCCGCGCGTGCGGGCGCGGGCGCGCAGGCTGCCGGGCCCCGCTTCACCGGCGGTCCAGCGGCAGCTCCAGCTCGTGCGCGCCGGGTCGTCCTGGGGGCAGCTCTGCACCTGCACGCCGCCCGAATCGGAGCTGATCTCCAGTTCGATCCGGTCAATCCCGGTCGGGTCGCTCGCCGTACCTCCGGCGAGGTGCTCGCCGGGGCGCAGGACGCGGCTGCGGGAGAGGTCGGCGTAAGCCACCCTCACCCCGGTAGGCGCGTGGGGATTGAGAGAGTGGAGCACCCAGCTCCAGTCGAACTCCCCGTGAGCGGCGTCCGAGATGGTGGCCTGCAGCTCTGCAGAGGCGGGGTGCAGGGCGCTGTTCACCCGGGCGGTGAAGGTCAGGGCGCCCGAGGCGCCCGGGGCGATGTCGCCCAGCTCCAGCAGGGCAGGCCCGCCCTCCAGCGCCCCGGCGTAGGCCAGGTCGAGGCGCACATCTTCGGCGCTGCCGGCGCCCAGGTTCTGGTAGCGCACCGTGTACGTGATGGTCTGCCCGTCCACCAGGGGGGGCGGCGAGCCGGTGGGCAGGGCCGCATCGGGGTGGCCGTCCTGGTCGGCGTCCAGCGGGAGGCCGGGGGAGAGCGCCTCGTACAAATCGCTTTCCAGGTAGCCGAGGGCCAGGCCGGCCGGCTCTGCGCTGAGGCGCACCTGCAGGTCGCTGCCGGCGAACTGTCCCGCGTTCGGGCTCTGGCCCAGGGCGAGGGAATCCCAGTGCGCCTGCTGGGTGAGCGCGAAGCTGTGCGGTCTCCAGTCGCCGGCCTGGGCCGGCGGGCTGAGCGTGCTCCAGCCGTTCAGCGGGTTCTGGTCCGGCGCGGCGGCGTACAGCTCCAGGTCAGAATTGGCAGCCAGCAGGGCCACCAGGTCGAGCGGCGTGTGCTCGGGGTCGTGGATCTCGAGCTGCTCGAAGGAGAGCCTCACCGCCGCGGTGCGGAATGCGCCTTCCGCCGTGGTCAACAGGCGGAATCCGGGGGCGGCCGCCGAGTTGGCGAGCGCCTCCACCCGCCAGCCGCTCCCGTCCCAGCGCCTGAGGATGGCCGTGTCCTCGTCCACGATATGCACCAGGTAGTCGGCTTCCAGCTGCCGCCCGTCTTCGGCGGGCAGCTCCACGACGTGATAGGGGGCGGTCAGGTCCAGGGCCTGCACGGCCCCGCCGGGCGCGCCCGTATCCAGGTAAATATACAGGTCTTCCTGCTGCAGGTTCTTGAGGCCCTCCCAGGCCAGCGCCAGGTGGGCGGCGTCCCAGGTGACGTAGAAGCGCTGGACGGCGTTGTTCTGCGGGTCCAGGCGGTGCAGGGAATAGTCCGCCCCGATCTGGGCGGCGCCGCTGCCGAGCCAGCCGAACCAGCTCTGGAGATCCTGGTCCAGGATCTCGTCGCCGATCAGGTCCGGCGTGACCGGGGTATCCACGGTGACCGGGCCGGAAGTCTGCCAGCGGATATTGCCGTAGCGGTCGCGGAGGCCCAGGTGGGCGTAGTAGGCGCGGGCATCTTCGGTGATCTCCTGCACATGGCTTCCGGGGGTCGTGTACCATTTCAGCCCGCTCCCACCTTCCGGCGGGGCAGGGGAGGCGGTCCAGCCGGCGTAATATCCCGCCATCCCGCTGCCGTCCTGGCTCCCGGTCCAGGAGAGGGTCAGCGAGGGGTGCTGGCTGCGGACGAAGTCGCCGGGCAGGATCTCCCCGCTCCCTTCCAGCCCCAGGGTGACCGTGACCGCCTCCGGCGGGGTGATGTCAATCCACACCGTCTCCGTAATGGAAGCCCTCTGGTCCAGCAGGTCGGTCACCCTGGCCTCCACGGTAAAACTGATCGGATGGGTGGTGGTGACCGGGAGGGTGTAGCTCCAGTTATCCCCGTCCACCCGCGCCGGGCGGTAGCCCCCCTCATTTCTTTGCACCATGACGGTATGCCCGCCGGTCGAATCCGCGGCGGTACCCTGCAGCATGACTTCGTACAGGCTCATGTGCGTGCTGGTCAGAACCGTGCTGCCGATCTCGATCTGCGGGGTCTCGTGGGCCACGTGGACCGTGATGGCGTTGGCGCCTTCCTGGTACCTTCCGGTTGCATCGTACATCGAGGCCGACAGCCTGTACGTGCCGGGGTTGTCCGGAGTCCAGAGGTAGCTCTCCACGCTCTCGGTCAGGGCGTCATCCAGGTCTTTTTCGTGGATCTGCCCGCCGTTGGCCTGCAGCCGGTAGCTGCCCAGGCCCTGGGCGGCGCCCAGGGCGGTGGTGATGGTCACCACCTGCCCGAGCTGGATGATTGTGCCCTCGGCGGGCGCGAGCAGATAGGCCTCTTTGAAGGCGGAGGCGACCTCGATTTGTACCGTGGCTGTCACCACTCCGCCGCGCCCGTCGTCCGCCTGGTAGGTGAACCAGTCCCTGCCACCGAAGTCGTACTCCGGCTGGTACTGGACGTTGGTGTAGTAGTTCGCCATCGTAGGCCCGGAGGGCCAGTTCGGCAGGCTGCCGTGCTGCGGCGGGTCGAGCAGGGTGTAGGTGAAGCGGTCGCTGTCGTCCGGGTCCTGGGCGTTGAGGTGCACGCTGACCGGGTAGTTGGAGCTCGCGGCATAAGCCGCGTCCTGGGCGGCGGGCAGGGAGTTGCCGTCGTCAATGGCGAAGGCGTGCAGCGCTCCGGCCCCGGTGTAGAGCCGCTCCGCGGCGCTGCCGTCCAGGTTTGCGCGCCACAGGCTGTCTGCGCCGCTGTCCAGGTCACGCAGGAGGTAGTAGAGCTTCCCACCGGCGCTGTCGGTCTGCAGGTCGAGGATGAGGTCATCTCCGGAGTCGAAACGCAGCACGGGGACGCAGCCGGTGACGCCGTTTACTACCCCGGTTTGAGGCTGCGGGTAGGGCAGGCGGTGGATGCCGTAAATCCGCTCGCGGGCCGCGCCGGGAGGGCCCCCGGCGGGGTCGCCGCAGTCGCCGGCAAGATAAATCTGGCGGGCGCCGCCGTCCACGGCGATCAGGTCCGCGCTCCAGCCGTTGTGGGTATCGGGATCGGCGCTGTTCAGGACCAGCTGCCCCAGCGGGAAGCTGTTGAAGATCACGCCCTGGTCCCCATCCTCGCCCGCGGCGAAGAGCCAGGCGGCGCCCTCGTCATAGTCCAGCCCGTGCAGCTTTGGCCCGGGGATGGCGGGGTACTCGCCTCCGTCCCGGCTCACGGCGCGCAGGCCTGAGCTTTCCGCAGACCAGTAAACGGTGGAGCCGCCCACCGCAAAATCAGCCGCCGGCTCGATACCGCTGAAGATCTCCGTCTTTTCGCCGGTGACCGGGTCCAGGCGCACCAGGTTGTGCTGCCCGTCGGAATAGTACACCAGCCCGTCGACCGCCGCGGCCGCCAGGGCAGGGCCGGCCTCACTCTGCACCAGGGTGATCGCAGCGCCGCTGTTCAGGTCCAGGCGGTTGAGCTGCCCCTCTCCCTCCACCAGGTAGAGCACCCTGTGGTTCGGGGGGACGAAGCTGGACTTGCTGCTGCCCTGGGTGCACCTGCCGTACAGGTCGCAGGCCTGCACCGGCGGGGGTTCGGTCACATGGCCGGGCAGCGAACACTCGGAGTAGATCTGGTACAGGCGCGCCTGCTCGGAGCCCTCCCCGCCCATCTCCTCCCACCAGGTGGAGGCGTAATTGTAGCGGTCGTCCAGCTCCAGCGGGCAGGGGCTGGTCCAGCCTTCCTCGCTCAGGTTGAAGTCGCTGGCCCATACCCGGTAAGTGGTGCGGGCGGTGGCGCCTACGCCGGTGAAGCTTGCCGACCACTGCAGGCGCGGCGCGCTGGTGTCGATCTCTCCCCGCCAGAGGGTGGGGCTGCCGGCGTAGAGATTGCCGTGGATGTCGCTCGCGCGCACGTCAATCTCAAACGGCCCTTCGACCCCTTCCGGCAGCGGCAGCTGCCAGGCGGCGTGGTTCACCCCGGCGCCGGAGGAAGACAGGGTCGCCTGCGACCAGTCTCCTTCTTCAAGCGCCATGCTGAAGCGCAGCCGCCGGCTCTCGCCTTGCGGGAGCGCCCCCTCCCCGCCGTCCTGATACCTCACCACCAGGTTGTGCAGGCCCGCGCCGGCCTGTACGGCGGCAGTCAGGGCCGTCTGGCCGCCGGGCGCGGCCGCGACCGGCTGTTCATCCAGGTAGACCTCGACGCTGGCCCCCGGGTCTTTCTCCAGGCTGAAAGTATAAGTCCCGCTACTGCGGAAGGAGGCCAGCCGCTGCCAGGCAGCGCTGAAACCTGCGGTGATCCCTTCGCCGGGATAACCCGCCCCCCAATCCAGTTCCAGCCCGCCCCCTTCCGGGCTCGCTTCCACCCGCGTCAGAGCAGGCGCAGGCTCTCCCGAATTCCGGTAGGCCGCGCTCCACACGCCGGGGAAGACTGCGCCGTCCAGCGGGCGCAGGCGCACTTCCTGCCCTGCCACCCCGCTCTTCACGGCGCCGCTCTCGTCCACCGCGCCGCTCAGGGTGACGGTCTGGGTGATCAACTGCCCGCCCGTGGTCACGTTGATCACCCCCGCTTCGCTGGCTGCACTGACAGGGTCGGGGGTTTCCAGGGTGGAGGCCGGCGCGCTGTGATCCACCTCCACCTGGAAGGTTAAGTCCTCCGTCAGGTTGCCCGCCCGGTCGCTGGCGGTCACTGTCACCGTGTAAACGCCGGTGGGGTCCTCCATCGGGTTCCCGGCCGCATCATAAGGCCCGAGGACATAATTCAGGGCCCAGGGCGCCGATAGAAGATGCTGGCCTCCCGGCACCGGGATGCGCTGCCTGCCCCCGCCTCCGGGGGTTACCTCGGCCTGCACCTCCAGGTTGAGGTTGTTCAGAGATCTGCCCAGGTAGAGGTCCTCCACGCTGCCGCTTAAGGGCAGCACGAAGCGCCCTGCCGCGTTTCTGTCCAGGTGGATGGGCGGCTGCCCGGCCTGATCGCTGGAGAGGTTCGGGGGCGTTCCATCGGCGAAGAGGATCCAGTTCTGGTGGAACAGCTCGTCATTCCCCGCCCGGTCCACTGCCCGGATCTCCAGGTTGTACGTCCCTTCCTCCTCGGGGATTTGCAGGCCGTAGGTCCAGGTCTCGTGGCCCGCAGCCGGCTGCCAGCTGTCCTCTCCGTCCCAGCAGGTCCCCTCGCCGTTCTTCTCCAGGCATAATTCCACCCGTTCGATCCCCGAGAGCGCGTCGCTCGCCGAGCCGCCCACCACGAGGTAAGCGCCGGGCTGCACGTAGCCGTCCTGGGGCAGCCCCGAGATCGAGGTGACCTGCGGGTCGTCAAAATCCAGGGTGAAGTTCAGCACGCCGGCGTTGATCACCTCCTCGCCCAGCGAGGGGCTGTAGCTGTACTTGAGCGCATAGCGCTGCAGGGTATAACGCTCCACGGCCGCACCGCGAGGCGAATGCGCCAGCAGCGCGCACTCGACCGGCGAGCAGGCCAGCGAGAGGTTGCCGCCCTCGACGGCGTACCCGCCGTAAGAGACGGCGTTCTGGGGGCCGAACAGCAGGCCCTCCGCGCTGACCGACTGCCAGCGCGAGACCGGCCCCCCGGCGGTCTCGGCCGCCCAGGCCACCATCCAGCCCTTCAGGCGCGGGTCGTAGGCCGCCGTGGGAGGATGGACGGCGCGGTCGCTGCCCTGGCTGGCGATGCGGAAGCCGGAAGTCGAAGCCAGACGGTTCCCGCGCAGCCGGATGGCCTCCACGCTCCCGCCGCTGAGGAAGACCACCAGCGCGTCGCCTGACCGGGGCAGGGCTGCGATCTGCGCGGCGTGCTCGTCCGCCGCGCCGGCCGCCAGCGCCTGCCCGCTCCCGGCAATTGCTTCTCCCTGCGCGTCGAGCTGCAAAGCGTACAGGTCATGCCCGTACGAGGCGGATTTCTCCTCCCAAACCAGCGTGTAGCGGCCGCCGCCCCAGGCGGCTGCGGGCCGCCCGTCCGCCCTGTCCGGATGCCCGGCCAGCATGGATACCTCCACCGCCTCGCCCGCGAACAGCTCGCCCCCGCCCGGCGGGTTCAGCACCAGGCGCGTTTTCAACGACCCGCCGCAGGTCCAGCTCACCAGAAAATCGGTCCCATCGCTGGCCGCGGCAGGCTGCACTTCGTCGCAGCCCGGCTGGTTGGCGATCTGGAAGGGGCTGTGGAGCAGAGTCCCGTTCTGGTTAATGAAATGCCCGTACAGGTCGTAAGAGGCGCTGGAAGCGCTCTCCTGGCGCGACCAGACCACCAGACAGCGGTTATCGTAGCCCTGGAGGCTGTTGCAGGCCACGGCCGGCGGGGTTTCGCCGTAGAAGAGGTTCGGCTCGCCGTTAATCTCCGGCAGCCCGATCCGCTCCGCCCCCAGGCCGGCCTGCACAATCTCGCCATGCACATTCGCGGCCAGTGTATCGTCTTCAAGCGCCACCATCAGGAAGGGCGTATCCCATCCCGTGGTCGGGGCCATGGCCGAGTAGAGCACATCCCGGCGATCCCCCACCGGCCAGACCAGCGCTTCCTTCTCCACCCAGGTGAGCGCTTCTGCCGCGCTCTGCTCGAAGAAATCCACCCTGGCCGAGCTCGACAGCCCCACTACTGTGCCGCTCTCCACCCTGGGCTCCACGAATACCTGCGTGGTCTGGGTGTACACCTCTCCCGGCTGCACGACCTCAAATTCGCTGCTCGGCTCGGCGATGGTGAGCAGCGATGGGTGAGGCTCGTCCACCTCGGTCACGAAAACGCTCCCATCCAGGTTCAAAGGGGCGGCGGCCAGGGTGTTGTTCCCCACCACGGTGTTGAAATTGAAGGTCTGGAGCGAGCCGATGAACCCATCCAGGTCGTCAATCGAGGCGGAGATGGTCGCCAGCAGCGGGTCTACGTGGCGCGGGTGGTAGTGGTAAACGGTTGGATAGTTCTGGTACAGGCTGCGTTCCAGCTTATCCAGGTTGCCGTCCCCGTCGGTATCGGCGTTCATCGGGTCCGAGGTGACCAGGGTCTGGAGCGCCCCATCCGCGCTGTAGGTCCACAACCAGCCTTCCAGCTCCTCCGGGTCCGTTAAACCGTCGCGGTCGCTGTCCGCCCGCGTCGGATCGGTGCCCAGCAGCAGCTCCTCCCCGTCGGAGAGCCCGTCGCCGTCGCTGTCATACCCGCTCGCCGGGTCTTCATACCGCACGCCGGTGCCCTCCATGCGCAGCTCTACCTCGCGCCCGTCCGAAACCCCGTCTCCGTCCTGGTCCCAGTTCGCATCGTCCCCGTCCAGCCCGCCGAGCGCGGCGGAGATGAGGCCATCCCCATCCCGGTCGGCCTGGGCAGGGAACGGGGTCTCGCTGCCCGCCCAATCCAGGCTGTAGAACTCGTCCAGGGCAGCCGGGAAAACGTCCAGCACCAGCCCCATATCGAAACTTTTCTCGATCTTGCCCTCCACCGAGCGCTCGCTGCAGTGCGAAAGCTGGAAGCTTCCCCAGCACTCCGCAGCCGGGATGGCGTAGGAGATATTCAGCTCGGATTTGATCGGGCTGTTGATCCCGGCTTTTAATAGGCTCGCGCCGGGGCCGGCGAGCGTGTCTGCCTCCGCCTGGTGCACGTCGAAATACAGCTCGTCATTCCAGGGCAGGCCCGCCCGGTCCACACTCACGTGCAGCCGGTCGTACTGGCGGATCTCCCACTGGTTCGCCATCTCTCCCGGGCTCGATTTTGGGGCCTCGCCGTTGATCGAGTAGCGTATGGAGGCCTGCCTCAGCTTCTCCGGGGTGATCATCTTCCCGGCGTTGTAAGCGATGCGCACCCAATCGGTGTCCTCCACCCAATCCTGCTTGAGGGTGGTGTGAAGCGTGGCGCGCACGTACACCCGGTTGCCGGCTTCGAACCCGCGCTCCGGGTGCTGCAGTTCATAGTCAATATCGCGCACCGAGCCCAGGTCGCTGCGGCTGAGGTTCACCGTGGGGGCGTAAGCGAAGATAAACCTCGAAATGATCTGGGCGGCGGATGCGGTGATAGTAAAGCAGACGCTTTTGATCCCGAAGGCGCACAGCACGGTCAGGATCGCGTCCACCGAGGAGACCATGGCGCTGAGGATGGTGCCCACGGCCGTCAGCGAAAGGATGAAGAAGAAGAGGGCGACGATGGTCTGGGCGATGGTCAGCGCCAGGAAAGAGCTGAAGGCGAAGGACCCGGGCTGCAGGCCCTCGGTGGCCCAGAAGTAGAAGAAGGTGCCCCAGATCATCCCCAACTGGATGATGAAGGAGATGACATTGGCGTACATCGAATTGCCCATCGCCGTGCTCAGGGTGTTCCGGGTGGTGAAGTCGGTGGACATCAGCGCCTTGCCCAGCGTCAGCGCCACCGTCCCGGCGGCGACCACCACGTCGCCGGTTTTGATGATGAGGTCGGACACGGGCGATTTATTCGTCTTGGCGACGAAATACAGCACCATCATGGTGATCCCGGCCGCCACCAGCATCAACGCGCCGATGATCTTCGCCCCCTGGCTGATCTTGTGGATGGCGGCAGAATGGGTCGAGAAGAACTTGTCCAGCAGCCGGCCGCCGGGCATGCTCGTCAGCAGATTCCGCCCCAATTTCCCCAGGTAGGTCAGAACGGTCTTGACGTTATTGGTGCCGAACCCCGGGTTGAATTTGGCCCACACTTTGTCCACCAGGAAGGTGCCCACCTTGCCCACGAAGAAGAGCGCCTTGAAGAACACCGGCCGCTCGTAACCGTAGAACGAGGCTGCCTGCCGCACCCCGTCAATCTGGATGGTGCGCGTGACGCCCTGCGAAAGAGCCAGGTAGTACATACGCACCACCAGCAGAGAGCCGGCTGCCAGGTCTTCGCTGCTTTCCGCCTCGAAATCGGAGGCGTAGCGCTTCTCCAGCTCGCCCCAGTACTGCTCCATGGGCAGGTTCTGCCAGGCATTCCCGGCTTCGCCGGTGTAGCGGTAGGGGGTCCAGGTAAGGCCCGCCACTGTTCTCTCCTGAGCGCTGCCCAGGTTGAGCCTCAGACTGTTGCCGCTCCAGCGCACCTCCGGCGCGCCGGGGTCCAGCCCGGCGTCCAGGCTGAGGCCGCGCATGCGCTGGATGGAGGCGGTCATCAGGGTGGGGTAGAGGGGACCGCCGGGACCGGGGTGGTGGGGGGTAAATTCGTCGAGGATGGCGGGGTTCTGGACGGCACCCATGTCGGCCATGGCCTCGTCAGCATGCGCATAGCTAAAAGTGCGCACGCGCAGGGTGTTTGGGAGCTCGAAACGCTCCTCAGCGCTCACGCCCTCATTCGCCTCGTGGTCGAAGCGCCTCTGGATCTCCTGCAGGGTGAAATCCGGGCTGCCGTCTCCCTGGCATTTCTCACTCCCGCCCTCGGTGGTGGTCGTTTCGCAGTCGTAAGCCGCCAGGAAGGTCTGCTCCAGCCCGTGCGAGAGTAGGAAGAGGGCGTCATCGCGGTAGAGGTCGCCGTCCAGGGCCGGGTCCTCGTAGATCACGGCAGTCTCGAAGCCCCGGTCTTCCCGCACGCTGACCCCCGTCAACTGGAAATCGGAATAGTAGGTGTGAATGATTTCTGGGTTGTTGAGCAGGCTGCAGCTCGAGAGGTCGCTCCCGCTGCAGTGATCCACCAGGGCCTGCACCATCCACGCCAGGCGCACGCTGTGGGCCGCGCCCCAGGATATCGCCAGCGGGCGGTAGATCATCTTGGCGTGGAAAGCCACCTTTTCCTGCGTCTGGGCCACGGTGGTGAGCGAGACCGGCACGTAAAGGGTCATCCCGCCGTCCAGGTGCGGGACGGCGCTGATGCCGTAATGGTTGAGCAGCTCCAAGTCCACCCACTGGTCGTTCTCACGCGCCAGGAGGGGCAGCTTTGCGCAGGCGTAGCCCTGGCCGGGCCCGCCGCTGTGGCTGGCTACGATTGCGTGCTTCCCGTCGGCGAGGGAGGCCAGCCGGGCGCCGTTCAGGGTGGCCCTCCCGCTGCCGTCCAGAGTGAAGGAGATCTCCCGGGCGCCCAGTTTCGAGCAGTCGCCCGCGTACACCCCGTGTTCGAGCCCGGTTCCCGGCTGCAGACCGCTGTACTGCAGCACCAGGCCCTCCTCCGCCTGCCGCAGGCTCAAATCGCCGCCGATCCCGGATCCGGTCAGGTCCTGCAGGCCGAGACTCACTTCCGGCGGGGTGCTGGTCAGGGGCAGGTTGCTGCCGCTCGCGCCCACCTGGATCTCCAGCATCGGGATCAGCTTCATATCGCCGCTGCTGTTGGGGTTCGCTGGCAGGCTGGGGTCCACATCGTAGAAACTGGCGTTATCCAGGTCTTTGACCTGGCCCTCGGTGTCGTAAGGCCAGTCGAGCACGTTATAGGCGTAGCGGAGCTGGTCGGGGTTGGCGGGACGCAGCTGCAGCTCGACGTAGGCCGTATCGCCCGGCCTCAGGTTCTCTACAGCCAGGGTGAATGGAGAGGCTTTGGTGAAAAGGTTTTCGGGCGCGACGTAGGGGGAGAGGTCCAGGCGGTCAATCACCCCGTCTCCGTCGTTGTCCAGGTCGAAGACGTCGGGCTCTCCGTCGCTGTCCAGGTCCCAGGTAGCGTGCGCGCTGCCCGGCTGGTTCCACTCGTCCCCGTCGGGCAGCCCGTCCTGGTTGGTATCGAACGCGAGCGGGTCGGTGTACCAGGTCTTGCCGGCGTAGCTGAAGCCGTTCACCTCATCGAAATCGGAGATGCCGTCCAGGTCCGAATCGAACCCGTCCGGTGCGCCGTCCCGGTTCAGGTCCAGGGCCTCGGAGCTGGTGCCGATCATATTCTCCTGGTAATCGGTTAACCCGTCGCCGTCACTGTCGGTCCCCGGGTCGCTCTCCAGCAGGTCCGCGTTCACCCCGGCCAGCGTCTCCGCCGCCTGCAGGTCGGAGAGCCCCAGGCCGGTGGAATCGAAGCGAGTGGGCGAGGTGCCCACCAGGAGTTCCTGCACGTCGCTCAGCCCGTCCCGGTCCAGGTCTGCGCCCTCATCCTTCGCCAGCGCCGCCAGGGCGGCCTGTCCCGGCAGGCGGCCGGCCTGCTGGCTGGCCTGCAGTTCCTGTAGGGCCGTTTCCATCTCGGAGGGCGCACGGCTCTCCTCCAGCTCCCGGGCATGGGTGCGCTGCGCCTCGACGTACTCCGCCGCACGCGCGCTCTGCAGCAGGGGCGAGAGCGTCATAGACAGGATCACGCCGCACACCATCGCAGCGCGGAAAGCCCGCCTGCGGCTCCATTTCCAGAAGAGCAGGCCCAGGATGAGCAGGGTCCCGCTGAAGAGCGCCAGTTCGGCTGCCTGCCGCTCCCCGCCGCGCGCGTACCAGCGCCTGAGGGCGGTCAGTAATGAAACCTGACCCGCGCTCCCGGCCTGCGCCGGGGCGGCGCCATTCAGGCCCGAGTAGGTGATATCCAGCTCCGCCTCGATCCAGCCCTCCGCATGGGGCGGCAGCTGGAGGCTGAGCTTCTGCCGCAGGGGGAAACCGGCTTCGTCCAGCCACACCCTGCCGCTGCCGGTCATCTGCTGGTAAATCTCCGGCAGGGCCACCTGCACGCCGGGCGGCAGCGTACCGTCCGCGCTTTTCTGCTTCTGGAATTCTTTCTGCAGGTGCAGCGCCAGAGCAGGACCATCCAGCTCGAAGCTGTAGACGCTCAGACCGTCTGCGCGCTCCTCCTCGCCGGCCGCCGGTTTGGCCTCCTTCACCGCCGCCAAAAAGACAGAAAAATCTCCGCCCGGGGCAAACATGCTGGTGAAATTCTCGATCTCCTGCCACTCGCCGGCGCCGCTGCGCACGTAGGCGCGCTCGCCCTCCACTTTGATCTGCGCGCCGCTTTCCGGGTTCAGCAGGCTCCCCCCCTGCGACCACAGGGTCAGGTCCATGGCGCGCTCCGGGCGCCTCACACTCCCCTCCAGGTGCAGGTACTCGCGTTCGGCCTGCTTTCCGACATTCTCCGCCGTCGCCAGCGGGTAGCTGGTCTGCTCGACCTCCGCGCTGACGCCGTATTCCTCCGCCTCCAGCAGGCGCGCCCAGGCGGCGCGAATTTCCGCCTCCGGGGAAGCCGGCCTCGACAGGAGCCGGGCGGCTGCGCCCTCGCCCTCCTGGGGCGAGAATGGGAGGCGCAGCACATCCGTCTCCAGAACCCGCCATACCAGCAGCGCCGGCAGCATGCACAGCACCAGGCTGAGGAAGCGCAGCCGTAATTTTTTGGCCCGGTTTTGCCTGAGGTCAGGGTGTGGATAAGCGGAAAGGGAGGGGCTAAAAGGAGATCGAAGATTCATCGGTGTTCATCCTGTCGTGGAGGGCTGTGTTACCGGCTTCGCTCTGGAAGCCTGGGCGGATTTCATCCGTTTCTATGAAGCTCCGGATGGCGCTGGAGAGGTGCGCTCCGGAGAAACCTACCTGCAGGACAGCTTCAGCGCCCCCATGCCTGGCCTGCAGTTCCTGGTCGTGGTTGCGCGCGAGGACAATGCAGCGCGCCTGTGGGCAGCTTTGCAAGATGCGGTCCAGCGCCCGCCAGGCTTCGCCTCCGGGCAGCCCGGCGTCCAGCAGCACCAGGGCCGGCTGAAAAGCGGGGAGGCGCGCCAGGCCTGCCTGGGCCTCATCGGCGTAAACGACCCGCGCGGTCCAGCCGCCGGCCTGGATCAGCACCCCCAGGCCCTCGCGCCAGCGCCCGGGCGGGCTGATGATCAGCGCCAGTTGAAAAGGAGGGCTCACCCTCCAACTGTACCAGCGCCGGCCCGACCTCGCAACCGCAATTGCATGGTTTTAGAATAGAACAAAATGACTGGTTTTATCCCGCCGGGACTGGTCATAAATGACCAGCCGGCAGGCGAGGAAAATGTTTGTGAGCATGCGGGGCGCAGCCCCTATGCTCACAAAACCAGACTCGACCATTAAGAAACCTGGCTAGGGGAAAAATCTGCCCTGGTGCTGGGCGGCGGAGAGACGAATTACTGGCAGTCCGCCAGGCTGGCGATGCCCTCTTTCAGCGCATACAGCGCCGCCTGGGTACGGTTCGCCAGGTGCAGCTTGGTCAGGATGCTGCTGACGTATTTGGCGACCGTGCGTTCGTGGATGCACAGGGCGGCGGCGATCTCCTGATTGGAGCAGCCCTGGGCGATCAGCCGCAGCGTCTCCATTTCGCGCTCGGTCAGCGGCGCCGGGGTGGGGGGGAGGTCGGTCGGCTGGCTCAGCTCGCGGATCACGCGCAGGGCGATGGTCGGGTGCAGGAAAGCCGTCCCGCAGGCCACATCCCGGATCGCCCGGAAGAGCTGCTCGCGGGGCGTATCTTTGAGCAGGTAGCCCAGGGCGCCCGATTTGATCGCCGGGAAGACCCGCTCGTCGTCCGCATAGCTGGTGAGCACCAGAATGCGAGCCTGCGGGTCCCGGGCCTTAATTGCCTGGATGGCGGCCACCCCGTCCATGCGGGGCATGACCAGGTCGAGCAGGATCACATCCGGTTCAAGCTCCCCGGCTTTCTCGACCGCTTCGACCCCATCGGCGGCTTCCCCCACCAGGCGCATATCCTCCTGGGTGGCGAGGATCGCCGCCAGCCCCTCCCGCATGATCGGATGGTCGTCTGCAATCAGGATGTTCAGTTTTTTGCGCATGTACTCAGCTCCATTCTGGCGCGTCCTCAGGGCCTCCGCCCGGGCTGCGCCTCGCACAGCGTGACCCGCACCCGGGTCCCCGCACCCGGGCGCGATTCAATCTCCAGGTCCGCCCCCAGATCCTGGGCCCGCTCGCGCATATGCCGCAGGCCCAGCCCGTTCCGGTTCGCCTGACCGGGGTCAAAGCCGCAGCCGTCGTCCGCGATTTCCAGCACGGCTGCCTCCCCCTGCGGCTGCAGGCTGATGGTGATGGCAGAGGCCTGCGCATGCTTGAGGGCGTTGTTCAGCGCTTCCTGGGCAAGCGGGTACAGGGCAGCCTCCACCTCGGGGCGCAGCTGCAGGTCAGGATCAATCGCCAGGCGGGCGCGCACCCCCGACCAGCTCTCGACCGCCGCCAGCCGCTGCCCCAGCGCGGCTGCCAGCCCCTGCTGCTCCAGCTCCAGCGGGCGCAGGCAGTGGACGAACAGGCGCATCTCGTTCAGCGCCCGGCGCGCGGTCTCTCCGATGCGGGCATAGGTGGGTTCCGCCGCCTGCAGGCCCTGCTCCAGCCGCGCCTGCCCCGCCTCCGACAGGGCCACCAGCCCGTAGAGCGACTGGGTGACCGAGTCGTGCAGGTCGCGCGCCAGGCGCTGCCGTTCTTCCAAAACGACCGTCTGCTGCCGGTAGCGGTCGCTGTGCACCGCCATCCCGATCTGGTCGGCGATCGAGGCCAGCAGGGCGATCTCCTCGGCGCTGAAGCTCTCTCCCGGGCTGCGGACCAACCCCAGGATGCCCAGAACCCTTCCATCCGCCCGCATGGGCGCCAGCAGCAGGGAGCGGTCTCCAAAAGCGCGCATCGCCGGCGGCACGCGCTCGTCCGTCGAAAGCCGGTTGACCAGCAGCGGCTCGCAGCTCTGGATCAGGCGCCCGTAAAGGCTGCCCTCGATCCGCATGGGCGCCTCCATCGGCTGCCAGCCATCCGGCAGACCGTGGTGGGCGATCAAACTCATGCGCGGCCTGGCGCGCGCGTTCCCCGCCTCCTCCAGCAGGAAAATTGCCCCCATTTCCCCGTTCAGGGTCTCCATCGCCTGGGTGAGCGAGCGGCTGAGCAGCGTATTCAGGTCCTTCGCCTGGCTGGCTGCGGCGGAGACCTCGTACAGCACCGACAGCTCGCGCGTGCGGTGAGCAATGCGCTCTTCCAGGGTGGCGTTCAGCGAGCGCACCTCCGCCTCGGCCCGCTGGCGCTCGGCCACCTCTGCTTGCAGGCCGCTGTGCAGGCTCCGCAGGGAAGCCAGCATCTGGTTGAAGCTTTGGGTCAGGTAGCCGATTTCATCCTGGGCCGAGACCGGCACCCTGACCTTCAATTCGCCCCGGTTGACCAGCGCCACCCCTTCCAGCAGGTTTTGCAGCGGGCGCGCCAGGCTGGCCTCGAAGAAACGGGGGAAGACCAGCAGGATGAGCAGGGTCATCCCGCTCAGCAGAGCAAGCAGGGGCAGGGATTTCTGGTGCAGCATGCGGCGGTATTCCCGGTAGCTGTAGCCCACTTCGTACAGGCTTCGCCCATCTGCAGAGGGCAGGGTGTAGCGGATAAAGTGATCCTCTGGGGCCGAGAAGAGGCCGCGGTAAGCCCGCCGCCCCTCGGGCAGGAGCAGGGCCCGCAGCCCCCCGGCCTGGCTCTCGAGCGCCCGCGCCGGGTTCAGCCAGGGGCTCTCCTGCAGCCGCAGCCCCCCCGCAC
>JAEWYL010000232.1 GCA_023395675.1 Chloroflexota bacterium
CCCCAATAATCGCAAAACGCCGTGGGGAGGGGAGCTTGCCGGCCCCGCTGCCGGGGTGGGAGCATATTGCCCGCGGTAACCTGCCTCGCCCCTGACGTTTTGGTGCGAGGCACGTTACCGGCCCGTAGTGGTTGATCGCAGGCAGGGAACCTTACCCTGCCTGGCAGCCGGTCAGGCGAGGGCGTGCCTTGCACCTGATCGAGACGAGGTGCTGCTCTCCGGCCAGGTGCAGTTTTACGTCCAGCGTCTGCGCTGAACGTAAATCGCGCTGGCAGCCGGCCCCGCTGCCGGGGCGAGAGCTTATTGCCCGCGGTGAAAGCGTTTCGCACCCGGGTGGAACCGCCGCAAGGCGCTTGAATAAATCGGATAGATTTAGTACAATTTTTGAGGGGGACTTTTTCCGGCCTCAGAAGATGTATTTTCTGCTGCCCGGTAGACATTTATTTTTAAACGCCGGGGACGCCAAAACCTGGTTGATGATCCGGGATGCTGCGGGCGGCAGCCTCGTCCGGGCTGCGCTGTCCGCAGCGCACGAACCAGACATCCATTCGGAGGCGGTATGATGCAAAAGCGCTTATTACGAACTATCCTGGCTGCGGTGCTGGTCGCAAGCCTGCTCTTCAGTGCCGTTCCCTCCACTGCCGCGCAGGCAAGCGGGACGGCGAGCTACGTGCCCGGACAGGTCATTGTGCGCCTGGCCCCGGTGCTCGGGGTCACCATTGGCCTGATCAATGCCCTTTTCGGCACGGTCACGCTCGGTACGCTCCCGGGGGTGAGCGATATCTTCCTGCTGGCTGCCCCCCTGGGGATCAGCGCCCCGGACCTGGTGAACCTGCTCAAAATTCACCCCGGGATTCTCTGGGTGGAGCTCAATTACGAGACCGTCTTCCCGGAGGAGGGCAGCACCGACCGCATCTATGCTTTCGGCGGGCCGGACCCCATCCCCTACAACGGGCAGGAGGTGGTCGCGGCCCTGCAGCTTGACCAGGCGCACGCCATCAGCCGCGGGTCGGGGGTGCGGGTGGCGGTGCTGGATACCGGTGTGCAGCGCAGCCATCCGTTCCTGTCCGGCAGCCTGCACCCCTCCGGCTATGATTTTGTGGACCTGGACTCTTCCCCCGACGAGGTCGCGGACGGGCAGGACAACGACGGCGACGGGAAGGTGGACGAGGGCTACGGGCACGGCACGCACGTAGCGGGCATCCTGCACCTGGTCGCTCCCGAGGCGCAGATTCTGCCCGTGCGGGTGCTCGACTCGGAGGGGCGCGGAACCCATTTCCGCACCGCGAGCGCCATCCTCTACGCCGCCCGGGAGGGCGCAGAGGTGATTAATCTCAGCCTGGGCTCCACCCAGTCCTCCTGGGTGCTGCGAGAAGCCGTGCGCGGCGCAGCCAGGCGCGGCGCGGTGGTGGTATCCGCCGCCGGCAACCAGGGCGGCGACGTAAAGCAGTACCCGGCGGCCGAGGACTGTGTGGTGGCCGTCACCGCCCTGGACGGCCAGGACCGGCGCTCCGATTTCGCCAGCTATGGGAACTGGGTGAACCTGGCCGCGCCGGGTGAGAATATTTACAGCCCGTTCCCGGTAGACGGCTTTGCCTGGTGGGGCGGCACCTCGATGGCGGCGCCGTTTGCCGCCGGTCAGGCTGCCCTGCTCTTTGGGGTGGATTCCGGCCTCACGCCCCGGCAGGTTGGCGCACTGCTGGGCGGGACGGCCAGCTCCATCCAGGCCCAGAACCCCCAGGATCATGCCCTGCTGGGCGCCGGAAAGGTGGACCCGCTCGCCAGCCTGGAGGCCCTGGTAAACGGGAACAGCCCGGCAGGGGGCGGCGTGCTGGCGCACTGCTCGCCCTGAATCCACAGGAATATCCCAATCGTCTGCGGGGGCTGAGCCTGGCTCGGCCCCCGCTTCGTGTACTTCATGGCCTCGTAGGGCCAGGCCCCGGACAGGTAGGAGAGAAAGCGGGTAAAATAAGGGTAGTGTTCCGCACAAATTCTCCATCTTCCTCAAGCGCCCCCGGCCCTCTCACGCTCGGCCTCCTGGTCTCGCGCCTGGAGCGGGGATTCCACCGCTCCGCCTTCCAGCGTGTGGAGAGGGCGGCGGAGGAGTACGGCGTCAGCCTGGTCAGCCTGGATGGAGGCGTGCTGAACTTCCCCGAGGGCTTCGAAGCCCAGGGAAATATCATCTACCAGCTGGCCACCCCGGCGCTGGTGGACGGCCTGATCATCTGGTCCAGCGCGCTGGACTGGTCGCTGCAGGCCCGGGAGATGGAGGCGTTCTGCGCCGGTTTCGAGCCCCTGCCGGTGATCAGCGTGGGGCGAGAACTGGAGGGCATCCCCAGCATCCTGGTGGACAACTACCAGGGCATGGGCGCCGCCGTCCACCATTTAATTAAGGAGCACGGCTACCGGAAGATCGCTTTCTTGAGAGGGCCGGAAGGCAATCACGAGGAGGAACAGCGCTACCGGGCCTACGTGGACGGGCTGGCGGAGGCCGGGCTGCCGCTTGAGAGGCGCCTGGTTTCGGCCTACACCAACTGGGAGCGGAGCGACGGTCTGGAGGCGGTGCGGCTGCTGCTGGACGAGCGCGGCCTGCGACCCGGAGAGGATTTCGAGGCGCTGCTCTCCGTAGGCGATGATATGGCCTGCGGGGCCATCGAGGCCCTGCGCGCGCGCGGCGTGCGCGTGCCGGAGGACGTCGCCGTGGTGGGCTTTAACGACGACGAGGAAGGCCGGGCCATCAGCCCCTCGCTGACCACCGTCCGGCAGCCGGTGGAAGCGCTGGGCCGCCTGGCCCTCGAACGCCTGCTGAGAATGCTCAACGGGGAGGCCGCGCCGGAGCGCCTGGTGCTGCCGCTGGAGCTGATCATCCGCCGCTCCTGCGGGTGCCTGTCGCCGCAGGTGCTGCAGGCCTCCGCCGGCAGCCTTCCGCACGCCGAAAAGCAGGAGCGGCTGCGGGAGGTGATCCTGAGAGATACGGCCGCCGCGCTGGAGGCCGCCGGCGGAAAGGCGGAGCCGGGCTGGCTGGAGTCGTTGCTGGACTCCTTCGAGAGCGAGCTGCGGGGAGCGCCCCCGCCAGCGGGGAAGAGCGGGCCATTTCTGCTCACGCTAACCCGGGTTCTGCGCCAGGCCGTGCACCAGTACGGCGATATCGGCGCCTGGCAGGGGGCGATTTCGAGCTTCCGCCGCGGCCTGCTCCCGACCCTGCAGGCGCCAGAGCAGCGCAGCCGGGCAGAGGACCTGTGGCAGGCCGCCCGCGTGCTGGTGGGCGAGATCGCCGTCCAGGAGCGGGCATATGAGAAATTCCAGGGGGAGCTCTACGCCCGCCTCCTGAGCGAGGCCGGGCGGGTATTCGGGACAGCCTCCGGGTGGGAAGACCTGATGGAGAAGCTCGCCAGCCAGCTCCCCCGGCTGGGGATACAGAGCGGCTCTATCGTGATGTACGAGGACCCGCAGGCCCCGCTGGAGCGGGCGCGCCTGGCGCTGGCTTTCACCCCCCAGGGCCGGGTCGAGCCGGAGGAAACCCGCCGCGTGTACCCCACCCGGCAGCTCCTGCCCGAGGGCCTGTCCCCCGCCCAGGGCCGCAGGAGCCTGGTCGTCCTGCCCCTGTACTTCCGGGAGCGGCAGCTCGGGTTTGCGGTTCTGGATGCGCGCGGGCCGGACGCTTCGGTTTACGAGACCCTGCGGGAGGGCATCAGCAGCGCCCTGGAGAGCGTCCTGCTGCGGGAGGAGATCGAGCTGGCCCGGCAGCAGGCCGAGGCCGCCAACCAGCTCAAAAGCCGCTTCCTGGCTACCGTCAGCCACGAACTGCGCACGCCCTTGAGCCTGATTGTGGGCACCATTGAGATGATGCTGGGCGGAGAGCAGGCCGCTTCTCCCCTCCCGGAGATCTACCGGCAGGATATGCGCTATATCCATGCCAGCGCCCAGCATCTGTTCCGCCTCATCGGCGATGTGCTCGACCTGGCGAGCAGCCATGCGGGGGAGCTGCGCCTGGTTTGCGAACCTCTCGACCTGGCGAGAGTGCTGGGGGAGGCGGCGCTGTTAGGGGAGTCGCTGGCGCGGGAGAAGGGGCTGGAGTGGAAGGTTGACATCCCCCCCTGCCTGCCGCCCGTGCTGGCCGACCGCACCCGCCTGCGCCAGGTGGTGCTCAACCTCATCAGCAACGCGGTCAAGTTCACCGAGCAGGGGCAGGTCGCGCTGATCGTGGCGGAGGCCGGGCAGTGGGTCCGGGTGGAGGTGCGCGACACCGGGATGGGCATCCCCTCCGGAGAGCAGGAGGCCATCTTCGATGAATTTGGCCGCTCGGAGCGCAGCGTCTCGCGCGGCTACGGCGGGATGGGCCTCGGCCTGGCGATCACCCGGCGTTTGATCGAGCTTCACGGCGGGCAGGTGTCGGTGCGCTCGAGCGGCGAGGAAGGGGAGGGCTCTACCTTTGTATTCACGCTGCCGGTCCTGAACCAGCCCGGCGGGGCTGCGGAGGCGCCCGCGCCGGCTTCGAACACGGTCCTGCTGCTGGCGGAAGACCTGGCGCCGGCGGGGAGGCTGCAGGAGCACCTGCAGGCGCGCGGGTTTCAGGTCTCCGCCCTGGAGGTCGGGCGCACGCCGGACTGGCTGGCCCGGGTGGTGGCTGAGCCCCCGGCGGCCGTGCTGCTCGATTACCAGCCCGCCGCCGAGCGGGGCTGGGAGCTGATGCGGGCCCTGAAGGACAACCCCGCCACCCGCGAGATCCCGGTCCTCTTTTACGCCCTCGCCGCCGGGGAGGAACGCGGTTCGGTGCTCGAGCTGAACTACCTGCCCAAACCGATGGGCGAGCCCGACCTGAGCGCCCTGCTCGAAAGCCTGGGGTGGAAGGCGCGGGACGAGGGGCGCTCGATCCTGGTGGTGGATGATGATCCGGGGATCCTGGATATGCACGTGCGCCTGCTCGAGTGCCGCCTGCCCGACTGCCGTATCCTGGTGGCGAGGGACGGGCTGGACGCCCTGCAGGTGATGGAGCAGGAGAGGCCCGACCTCGTCCTGCTGGACCTGATGATGCCGGGGCTGGACGGTTTCGGGGTCCTGGAGGCCATGCGCGAGCGGGAGGCCACCCGCCGCATCCCGGTGATCATTCTCACCGCCCAGACGCTCACCGGCCCGGATATCGAGCGGCTCCAGCGCGGGGTGGCGGCGGTGCTGGGCAAAGGCCTGTTCACCTCCGGGGAGGTCCTGGCCCAGGTCGAGGCCGCCCTGAACCGCAGCAAGCGGCTGGGCAGCGAGGCGCAGCGCATCGTGCGCCAGGCTATGGCGTACATGCACGAAAATTACGCCAGCCCCATCACCCGCGCCGGCCTGGCGGGCCGCCTGGCGGTCAGCGAGCGCTACCTGACCCGCTGTTTCCACCAGGAGATGGGCATCACTCCGATCACCTACCTGAACCGCTACCGCATCCACCGGGCGAAGGCGCTGCTGGAGCAGGGCCATACGAACCTGACCGAGGTGGCCCTGGCGGTGGGTTTCTCCGACAGCAACTACTTCGGGCGTGTCTTTCGAGAAGAGGTCGGCACCTCCCCGGGAGCGTTTTTGCGCGGCCGGCCGGTCTGAACCGGGCTGCGGGGGCGAACAATACACCTGGTCTTCGATTGATTTGTAAGGCTTGTCTTGCCACTATACAAAAGGGAACGTGCGCCGCACGTTCCCTTTTGTATAGTGGTGAATAAGTATCTATAATATCCGATTGTGAAAAAAAGCACCAATCCTGCGATAAGTTAATCCATTTGTGCGAGCGGTTTTGGGGGTTATCAGCGATAATCGGCTCGTAGTTCCCTTATTAGCGCTTATTTCTTTTTTAAACCGATAGAGCAAGGCCCTGAGGCTGCCAATGACCCCGACATGTTTAATTGCCGAGGCTGATCTATTTATTGTTCGCCTGCTGCGCCGGTTTGCGGCTGAAACCGGGATGGAAGCCCTGCAGGCTCGTACCGGGCAGGAGACGATTGATCTGGCGCGCCAGGCCCGTCCGGATGTGATTATTCTGGAGCCCGAACTGCCGGGGAAGCTGCGCGGCTGGGAGGTGTACCAGCGCCTGCAGGAGGACGAGCAGACGGCGGGGATCCCCGTGATCGCCTGCTCCTGGCTGCCTGCGGATGAGGCCCGGGCGCGCCTGGGCGAGCCGGGCCCGGTGCTGTGCAAACCCGAACTTTACTATGAGGACTTTGTCCTGGCCCTGCAGGAAGCCGGCGTAGAGGCCGGCCCCCGGGCGGTCCAGGAGGAAAGTTGATCCATCTGCCTGCGCGGCGGCCCGCACCTGAGGGCCGCGCGTAAGAAGGGAAGCCGTATGGAATCTCAGCAATGCCTGTTGAATATCGAAGGGGTCAGCAAAGCCTTTCCGGGGGTGCTGGCTCTGGACGGACTGAATATGCACCTGAACTGCGGCGAGATCCTGGCTCTGGTGGGGGAGAACGGCGCCGGGAAATCCACGCTGATCAAGATCCTCTCCGGCGTGTACCGGCCCGACCAGGGGCGGATCCTGATTGACGGGCAGGAGGCGAGCTTTCGCAGCCCGATCGAGGCCGTCCAGGCGGGGATCAGCGTGGTGTACCAGGAGCTCAGCCTGGTGCCCAACCTTTCGGTGATGGAGAACGTCTTCGCCGGGAGGCCGCCGCTCGACCGCTTCGGCCTGATGGACACGGGCACCATGTACGCCCGCACCAAAGAGATGCTCGACTACTTCCAGGTCGAGTTCGGCCCGCGCTCGCAGGTCGGCAGCCTCTCGCTGGGCAACCAGCAGCTGGTCGAGATCATCAAATCCCTCTCCACCCATGCCAAAATCCTCATCCTGGACGAACCGACCTCCTCGCTCTCCCTGCAGGAGGCCAACATCCTGTTCGAGCGCCTGCGCCAGCTGCGGGAACGCGGCATCACCATTGTGTACGTCTCCCATCACCTGGAAGAGGTGTTCGAGATCTCGGACCGCATCGCCGTGATGCGCGACGGGCGCTACGTGGGCGACCGGGTGACGGGCGAGACCCATGAAAATGAGATCGTGAGCATGATGGTGGGCCGCGATATGGGCGAGATGAAACCCCTGGTGGCGAGCGAGCCCTGCGGGTCCGAGCTGCTGCGGGTGGAGGGTCTGGCGCGCAAAGGCGTGTTCGAGAACATCAGCTTCGACCTGCACGCGGGCGAGATCCTCTCCTTCTTCGGCCTGGTCGGGGCGGGGCGCACGGAAGTGGCCCAAGCCCTGGTGGGGCTGGAAGCCGCGACCGCAGGCCGGGTGTTCGTGTGCGGGAAAGAGGTGAAGATCCATCACCCGGGCGCAGCCATGCGCCAGGGGCTGGCCTACCTCTCCGAGGACCGCAAGAACGAAGGCCTCTTCCTGGATAAAACCATCCAGGAGAACTTCCTGGCGACCAACCTGCGCCGGGTGGCGCCGCGCGGCTGGCTGCACTGGAATGTGCTGCGCGACCTGGTGGCCCAATATGTGAAGATGCTGGAGGTGCGCACCCCCAGCTTCGACCAGAAGATCAACAATCTCTCGGGGGGCAACCAGCAGAAAGTCCTGCTGGGCGAGTGGCTGGCTACGGAGCCCAATATCCTGATTGTGGACGAGCCGACACGCGGCATTGACGTGGGCACCAAGCAGGAGATCCACAAACTGCTGCGCGCCCTGGCGGAGGCCGGGAAAGGCATCCTGGTGATCTCTTCAGACCTGCCCGAGACGCTGCGCATCAGCGACCGCATCGCCGTGATGCGCAAGGGCCGCCTGGTGGGTTTCTTGTCCCATGCCGAGGCCAACGAGGAGCGTGTCATGGAGCTGGCAGCCGGGGTCGGCGCCGGGAACGGCGCCCTGAAAAACGGTGTGAATCATAAGGAGACGATCGAACAATGAGCACAGTGCAGGAAACTCAAATTGAGAAGGCGACCACCGCTCAACGAGGCGGCGCTTTTTGGAAACTGCTGATCCAGCAGCGCGAGGTGAGCATCTTTCTCTCGGTCCTGGCGCTGTCGGCGCTGCTGGCGATTGCCTCGCCCAACTTCCTCAACCGCGCCAACCTGCTTACCCTGATCGTCGGCATGTCCTTCGATATGATCGTGGCGGTGGGCATGACCATCCTGATGGTCTCCGGCGGTTTCGATCTCTCCGTCGGCTCCACCCTGGCGCTCGCGGGCGCGGTTTCCGGCTATGCCATGACCAAGTTCGATGTGCCCATCCCGCTGGCCATCCTGCTCGGCCTAGGCGTGGGCGTGCTGATCGGCATCGCCAACGGCCTGCTGGTCACCAAGGTGCGCGTCAACCCGCTGATCGCCACCCTGGGCATGATGCAGGTGGTGCGCGGCATCGTTTTCCTGGTCACCGCCGGTCTGGGCATCCCCAACCTTCCGGACGGATTCAATTACTTCGGCCAGGAGAAGTGGCTAAACATTCAGATCCCGGTCTGGATCATGCTCCTCTTTGTGCTGGTCGGAGAGATATTGCTGCGCCGCTCGAGCTTTTTCAGGCAGAGCTACTTTGTGGGCGGCAACGAGCGCAGCGCGCGCCTGTCGGGCATCAACGTTGACCGCATCAAGATCATCAACTACATCATCGTAGCCGTGCTGGCGGCCGTCTCCGGGCTGCTGCTGGCGGGGCGCATGGGCTCGGCCTCGGTATCCGCGGGCCAGGGCGCCGAGATGCGCGTGGTTTCGGCGGTGGTCATCGGCGGGGCCAGCCTGGCGGGCGGCGAGGGTTCGATCCTGGGGGCGCTGTTCGGCGTCACCCTGATGAACCTGATTTCCAACGGTCTCAACCTGCTGGGCATCAACGTGTACTGGCAGAACATCATCATCGGCGCGGTGCTGATCATCGCCGTAGCGGCTGACTCGCTCTCGCGCCGGAACAAGTCGTGACAGGCTCGAAGAACCAGGCTAATACGAATATCAGAGAGCACCGAAAGCTTGCCGCTCTGCTGGAGAAGGGCGGGCGCTGCGCCGCCCGCAATGTCCCAGCGGCCCATACTTTGTGTGCGACCGAAAGGAGATGCGCCCGGGAAGATCGATTTGCCTCTACCGTATGCCGTCCTGTTTTCAACAGAACTTCCGAAACCCCATCCAACCCCATCTTTCCTGGAGGAGTTCATAGATGAAATCCAAACTGTTGCAAACCCTGTTCGCCCTGCTCCTGGTCGCCTCCTTGATCGCAGGCTGCACAAGCGCCACCCCCGCGCCGCAGAAGACCGAAGAGCCTGCCGCTGAGGAGCCGCAGGGCGGGGTCGAGCCGGTTGCAGAGCAGCCTGAAGACCCGGCTCCTGCCGCCAGCGACCAGTTGTACTACGAGGTCAACGCCCTGGTGAACCTGCCTTACTTCATTGACCACCGCCTGGGCCTGGAGTTCGCGGGCCACGTCTTCGGTTTTCCGACCAAGTACGTCGGGCCGGTGGACTACGATATGACCGCCATGGTGAACGCCATGGAGCAGGCTATCGCCGAGAAACCCGCAGGCATCAACATCGTGGGCTTTGACCCCGCCCTCGAGCCTTCCATCAAGCAGGCGATTGACGCCGGCATCCCGGTCATGACCCTGGACGCCGAAGTGTACGGCTCGAGCCGCTACACCTTCCTGGGCACGGGCAACTACAACGCCGGCCGCGTGGGCGCCAGGACCCTGGCAGAAGCCATCGGCGGCGAGGGCAAAGTGGCCCTGATCACCAAAGTCGGCCAGTCTAACCTGGAAGAGCGCCTGCAGGGCTACCAGGACGAGTTCGCCGAGAGCTTCCCCGACATCGAGATCGTCCAGGTGATTGACAACCAGTCGGACTCCGCCAAGGCGGCCGACGGCCTGAAGGCTGTGCTGCAGCGCGTCCCCGAGCTCTCCGGCGTGGGCTGTGTTGAGGCCGCCGGCGGCGTAGGCGCCGCCACCGCCGTCAAAGAGCTGGACCTGGTGGGCCAGGTGAAGATCGTCTCTATGGACCGCGACGACGGCACCCTGAAATTCATCGAAGACGGCGTGATCTACGCCTCCATCGCCCAGAAGACCGGCCTGATGACCTTCCTCGGCAGCATGCTGATGCACGGTTACGTCAACAACCCGGTCCCGATCGTCAACGATAACGAAGCCGCCGGCGTCCTCCCGCTGCCCGAGGGCGTGGATACGGGCGTGGTGGTGATCAACGCCGAGAATGCCACGCATTTCTACCACGCTGAAGATCCCTACGACTTCAGCAGCTACCCGGTCACCCCGGCTGAAGCCGACGAGACCTACGTCGAGGTCCTGGCCCTGGTGAACCTGCCTTACTTCATCGACCACCGCCTGGGCCTCGAGTTCGCAGGCGAAGAGCTGGGCGTCAAGACCAAGTTCGTGGGGCCGGTGGATTACGACATGACCGCCATGATCAACACCCTCGAGCAGACCATCGCCGAGAACCCCGCCGGTATCCTGGTGGTTGGTTTTGATCCCGCCCTCAAGCCCTCGATTGACAAAGCCATTGACGCCGGCATCCCGGTGGTCACCCTGGACGCCGAGGTGTACGACTCCAAGCGCTACACCTTCCTGGGCACGGGCAACTACAACGCCGGGCGCGCGGGCGCCAAGAAGCTGGCTGAGGCCATCAACGGCGAAGGCAAAGTGGCCCTGATCACCAAAGTCGGCCAGTCCAACCTGGAAGAGCGGATCCAGGGCTACCAGGACGAGTTCGCCGAGAACTTCCCCGGCGTTGAGATCGTCCAGATCATCGACGACCAGTCGGACTCCGCCAAGGCAGCCGACGGCCTGAAGGCTGTGCTGCAGCGCTACCCCGACCTGGCCGGCGTGGGCTGCGTTGAAGCCGCCGGCGGCGTGGGCGCTGCCACCGCCGTGAAAGAGCTGGATCTGGTCGGCCAGGTGATGATCGTCTCCATGGACCGCGACGACGGCACCCTGAAGTTCATCGAGGACGGCGTGATCTACGCCTCGGTGGCTCAGAAGACCGCCCTCATGTCCTACCTGGGCACCAAGCTGCTGTACTACTACAACCATGCCCCGGTCCCGGTTGTGCCCGACAACGAGGCCGCCGGCATCATCGCTCTGCCCGAGAGCGTGGATACGGGCGTCATCCTGATTACCCAGGAAAACGCTTCCTTCTTCTACCACTAAGCCTCTTTCCGCAGGTGGTGTGTCCCGGCCCGGCCGGGAC
>JAEWYL010000115.1 GCA_023395675.1 Chloroflexota bacterium
GGTCAGCTAACCGCCAGTTTTTATTTTCCTTGTTCCTTTTTGTCTTTTTTGACAACAAAAGGGCTGACTCGCTTTACTTTTGAGTCAGCCCCGTTAAAAATCATTCTATCAGGGCCGTTTTTAGAGCTCCGGCGGGCTGAAGCCGGCGAGCGGGCCGCAGGCGTAAGACAAACCTTAATTTTTCGGAATCCGGCGGGCCGCAGGGGGAGGAAGGCCGTTTTTACGCTATAATTCAGGCGCGTTTTTCAGAGCCTTTTTGCTCACCCTTGATCCTTAAAGCCTGATGGGCTTTTCGCAGCATAACGAGATCTGTTTTGGGGGAAGTATGCGCACGGGCATATTTCCCCCAAAATTTGTGCGCTTTTTGCGCAGAAAGCCGCGAGAGACCACTGCACCCGGGCAGGCATGCGCGCCTCCAGGCGGAGCGTTCTCGTGCTGCGCCTGGAGGCAGGGCAAGGCCAATCAATCCCACTGACTTGGAGGCATTATGCTGGGCTTGCTGGAAATTTTGGGCGGTTTGGCGCTTTTTCTGTTCGGCATCAACCTGCTCAGCTCCGGTATGGAGAAACTGACCGGAGAGCAGATTCAAAAGTGGCTGGACAGGATGGTGAACGGGCGGATCAAGAGTATGGTCTTCGGGGCTGCGGCGACGGCGATGATCCAGAGCAGCGGCCTGCTGATGGTGACCATGATCGGCCTGATCAACGCCAATCTGCTCACGGTGCAGCAGGCCATCGGCGTGATGCTGGGCCAGGAGATCGGCACCACCCTCACGGCCCAGATTGTGGCCTTTAATATCGGCAACTACCGGCTGATCCTGGTGGTTGCCGGTTTTATTCTGCTCGAATTCTTCCCGCGGCGCGAGCTGAAAAAGTTTGGGGAGATCCTGTTCGGCCTGGGCATCATCTTCGTGGGCATGGGCTTTATGTCCAACGCGCTGGAAGAGCTGGTGAAGATCCCCGGGGTCTCGGAGCTCCTGATCGAGATGGGGCAGCGCCCCTGGGTGGGCGTCTTCGCCGGGATCATCGCCACCGCCATCACCCAGAGCAGCACCGCGGTGAGCAGCATGACGGTGGCGATGGGCATGTCGCAGGTGATCACCCTGCCGGGCGCGGTGGGGATCATCCTGGGGGCCAATATCGGCTCCTGCATCACCGGGCTGATCGCCGCCATCAAACTCTCCCCGACCGCCCGCCAGGCCTCGCTGGCTCAGATCCTGATCAATATCTTCGGGGTGCTGGTTTTCCTGCCGTTCATCTCCCAGTTCGCACAGGTGATCACGCTCACCGCCGGCGACCTGCCGCGGCAGATCGCCAACGCGCACACCATCTTCAACCTCTCCGTCAGCGCCATCCTGTTCCCCTTCGTGAAACCCCTCGCCAACCTGGTGCAGCGCCTGATCCCGGACCGCCCGGAGCAGAAGAAAGAAAAACTGACCGCCTATATAGACGAGATGCAGTACGGGGTTCCGGCCGTGGCGCTGAACGAAGCCGCCCGCGAGCTGGTGCGCCTGGGGGAGATCACGGCGCAGATGGTGGAGAAGAGCTGCCGCTCGCTGATTGAGATGGACCGGGGCTACGCCGGGGAGGTGTTGCAACTGGAGAACGAGATGGTGGACCCGGTGACCAAAGAGCTGGACCAGTTCGTGAACGCCCTGATGCAGGAAGATTTGAGCCAGGCGCAGCGCAGGCGCTGCATCCAGCTCCACAACCTGCTTTCGGACGTGGAGCGGGTGGGGGACCTGGCGGAGGATATCGCCCAGGTGGCGATCGAGCGCATCGAGAACGAGGTGCCCTTTACCGGGCAGGCGATCGAGGAGCTCCGGAGCGTCTGGGTCTACGCCTACGACAACTACCGCCTGGCTCTACGGGCCCTGCAGGAGAGCAGCCACGAGCTGGGCCAGCAGGTGCGCAGCCAGGAATACCAGTTCGACCACCTGTACTGGGAGACGCGCCAGGCGCATATCGAGCGCCTGAAAGCCGGAAGCTGCCATCCCGAGGCCGACGTGATCTACACCGAGACCCTGCGCTGCCTGGAGCGCATCAGCGACCACGCCGACAACCTGGGGGTGAGCGTCTCGAGGACCCAGGGCCTGCACCGGGGCAAGAGCGCGCTCGAGGAACCCGCCCAGGCTGAATCCGAAGGGCTCAGGGATGCGGTGCATCCCTGAGCCCTCCGGCTGAGAATTTTCAGGCTAGACGGCCTGCAGCAGCTCCTCCTGCTCCTGCAAGGAGAGGATGCGCCCCAGGTCCAGCAGAATCACCAGGCGGTCGTCAATTTTGGCGATCCCGGTGATGAAGGCCGAGTCCACGGTGGTGGTGATCGCCGGGACCGGCTCCACCGCCCCTTCCGGCACGGTCAGCACCTCGGACACCCCGTCCACCACCATCCCCACCTCCAGCCGTCCCATGCCCACCACCGCGATGCGGCTCTCGCGGCTCGCCGCCTGGGCTTCCAGCCCAAAGCGCTTGCGCAGGTCAATCACCGGCAGCACCCGGCCGCGCAGATTGGTCACCCCTTCCACGTAGAAGGGCGCATGCGGCATGCGCGTCACCGCCTGCATCTTGATGATGCTCTCCACGGCGGCGATATTGACGCCGTACAGCTCCCCTGCCAGTTCAAACACCACGATCTGGTTTTCCATCGCTTCGCTCCGTATGCCGGGCGCCAGGATCTCTCCTGGCGCCCGGGCTCTCTAAATCTCAGACCCGCTCCAGCAGCTTTTCGGCTTCCGCATGGCGGACGCGCCCGTTTCCGCTGGCGCGCGCCGGCTGGCTGTTTGCCGGGGGGGCTGCCTGCGTTTCGCTGCGCCGGGCGCCCTCGCCCAGCTTGAAGCGGCTCACCAGCCGCTGCAGGGCGGCGGCCATCTCCGCCAGGCTCTGGGCTGAGGCGGTCACCTCTTCCACCTGGGCGCTCATCTCCTCCGCAGAGGCCGAAACCTCTTCCACCGAGGCGGAGTTCTCCTCGCTCACGCTGGCGATGTTCTCCACCATCTGGGTCACCTCGTTCGAGCCGGCCGCCATCTGCTCGGTGGCGGCGGTATTTTCTTCGACCACCGCGCTGACCGCATCCGAAGCGGACACCAGCTCGTTCGCCAGGGTGCCCATTTCCTCCGCCGCTTTCGCGATCTGCTCCACCTGCTGGCCGCCCAACCGGGCTCCCACCAGGATCTGGTTCAGGGCCTGCCCGGCTTCCCGCGCCTGCCCCACCCCGTGCTCCACTTCCTGCGAGCCCTCGTTCATGGCCGCCACCGCATCGCTCACGGTGCCCTGGATCACTTTCACCAGCTCCCCGATCTCCTTGGTGGCCAGGCTGGAGCGCTCGGCCAGCTTGCGCACCTCGTCCGCCACCACCGCAAAGCCCTTGCCGTGCTCGCCGGCCCGGGCCGCCTCGATGGCGGCGTTCAGGGCCAGCAGGTTGGTCTGGGAGGCGATGTCTTCAATCGTCTCCAGGATGGAGCCGATCTGCTCCGAGCGCGAGCCCATCTCCTCCACCTTCTGGGCCGAGAGCTCCACCTTAACCTGGATAGACTCCATGCCCTTGAGGGTGGCTTCTACGGTCTGCACCCCAACCTGAGCCGCTTGAGCCGCTCCATTGGAGCTGTCTGCCGCCTCCTGGCTGATTTTGGTGACCTTCTGGATAGCGCCGGAAATCTTCCCGGTGAGCTCCGCGGCGCGGCCGATGGCCCGGGACTGGTCCTGAGCGCCGCGCGCCACCCCGTCAATGGCCCGGCCCATCTGCTCCACCGAGGTGGCGGTGCGGGTGATGGACTCGTTCTGCTGCGCCGTGCCGCGCGCCACCTGCTGGATGGTGGCGGCGATCTGGCCGGTGGCCTGCCCGGCCTGGTTGGCCGCCAGGGCCAGCTGCCCCGAGGCGTTCCCCAGGTGCTGGGCGTTCTCGGCCACCTCGCCCACCAGGCCGCGCAGGTTGGCGCACATCTGGTCGAAGGCCTGCCCGCTCTCCTGCAGGCGGGCGATCATGACGTTGAAGGCCAGGGCCAGCTGGCCGATCTCGTCCCGGGAGCGGACGCTCACCGGCTCGGCGCTGATGCTCAGGCTGCGGGAGAGGTCGCCCTGCGCCAGGGCCTGCATCTCGGCCGCCAGGTTCTGCAGGTCGGTCTCGGCGATGACCTGGGAGACCCGGGCGACCTGCTCCAGCGGGCGGGTGAGCTGGCGGGCCAGGATGTAACCCATGGCGATGGCTAGCAGCACACCCGCCGCGCTCACGGCCAGGGAGAGCAGCAGGGATTTGTTGAACACCTCATCCCCCTGCGCCTGGAGCTCCTCGGCCTGCCCGGTGTTGAGGGCGACCAGCTGCTCGACTGCGTCCACCACTGCGTTGCGATGATTGGAGACGCTCGAGCCTTCCTTACCCAACACCAGCGCTTCCTCTTCCTGCCCGGAATCGATCAGGCTCATCAGATGGGTCAAATCTTGCTTATACGCATCCCAATTCTCCTGGAACTGATTAAACAGCACAGTTTCATCCTCAGCCATCGACAGGGTCTGAAAGTAGCCCATCTGCTCATCCACGAGGTCTACAGAGTCCAGGATTACCGATTTCGTCGCCTCTCGATCCGCCGAGGAGGTGATATAGCGATACAAATCACCGCGAACTTTATAGAGGTGGGCCTCGGCCTCACCCAAATATTCAATCGGCAGGGTGCGGTCGAAGTACATGGTGGTCATGCCCTCGTTGATGGTGCGCATGTTGAAAAAGCCGACCGCGGCCACCAGCACGATGATCAGGGACACGATCAGAAAACCGGCTACCAGCTTCACCCCCACCTTCAAGTTCTTGAAAGTTTTCATTTTATTACCTTCCTCCAAACTGGTTAATCACTTACCGGAAATCAGGGCGGCTTTGCGCCAGCCGGAATCCCAATTTTCGGATCGAGAATGACGATCACCGGTCTTCTGGTCCGGACCCCTGCCAGCCTGTCCGGCAGCTGCGCGGGCCGCGCCTGCCTGCACCGGGAGCTGCGGGTGCGCCTGTGGCGCGCGCCCCAAGAACGGGTTACAGGCGCGCTGCGCTCCCCGCTGGAAGTGGATCCCTTTTGAAGCTGTTTATTTGGCCGGGACGGGTTGGGAAAGCCGACACACCAGCAATCCAGGACCGGTATTTTACAGCTCTATTAATAGCACAGGCGCAGCCAGAAACCCGTAAAAACGAGCTAAAGAAAGGCTATAGAATAAATAAAAATTTGTAAATTTTTCTAAAATACATTTGTAATTGAATTATTCATCAAGAAGCGCTACGCGGCGGGCTGCAGCCGCCGCGTAGCACCGGAAGAACCGCAGGGGCCAGTAGACCCGCGGGGGGCGCAGCCTGTCACAAAGATGAAACCAGCCTCCTGTTAAGAGGTGAAAGGCCCGCCGGCTCCAGGGAAGCCCCTCCCCGGGATGAGATGTTAAAATGAGAGCGGGGCAGAGGCGACCTGCCCCAAACAGGAGGTTGAATGTCCGATCAGATCATCGTTCGCGGCGCCAGGCTGCACAACCTGAAGAATATTACCGTTAGCATCCCGAAAAATAAACTGGTGGTCCTGACCGGCCTCTCCGGCTCGGGAAAATCCACCCTCGGGTTCGATATCCTGCTCAAGGAGGGCCAGCGGCAGTACATGGAGTCGCTCGGGATGCTCACTTTCGGGGTCTCGAAGCCGCCCGTGGACGGCCTCAGCGGGCTGACCCCCACCCTGAGCGTGGACCAGCACCTGACCAACCACAGCCCGCGCTCCACGGTGGGGACGGCGACCGAAGTGTACACCTACCTGCGCGTGCTGTACGCCCGCCTGGGGCGCCGCCCCTGCCCGAACTGCGGGCGGGAGGTCCCGCCCTCCTTCGACGCCTACAGCGAGGAGTGGGCGGGGGAGGAGGGCGAGGCCGAAGGGACCCCCGCCCCGGACGAAACCTACCCCTGCCCCCACTGCGGCGCCCCCGTGCCCGAGATGATCATGGCGCACTTCTCCTTCAACAAGCCCGAGGGCGCCTGCCCCACCTGCACCGGGCTGGGGACCGTGTTCCAGGCCAATCTAAAGCGCCTGGTGGACGAAGAGAAGAGCGTGCTCGAGGGGGCCATCGTGGGCTGGGAGAAGAACTACGTCCAGTACTACGCCACGGTGCTGGAGGCCGCAGCCCGCCACTTCGGCGTCCCCCTCGAGCTGTCCACCCCGGTGCGGGAGTACAGCGCGGCCCAGAAGGACCTGCTGTTCTACGGGGTGGAGAGCCCCCGCTTCCGCAGGCACTTCCCGGAGTTGGAGCCGCCCACGAACGTGCGCCAGGGACGCTTCGAGGGGGTGGCCACCAACCTGCTCAGGCGCTATGCGGAGCATATCACCGACCCCGACTACCTGGAGAAGATGCGTGAATTCATGGTCACCCAGACCTGCCCCGACTGTGAAGGGACGCGCCTGCGCCCCGAGAGCCGGGCGGTGAGGGTGAACGGGCAGAGCATCGTGGAGGTCTCCCGCCTGCCGCTCGGGGAACTGGGCGGCTGGCTGGAGGGGCTGTCCAGGGTACTGAAGGGAGACGAGCTGCTGGTCGCCGGGCCGGTGCTGGAAGACCTGAGGGAGCGGGTGGCGCGCCTGGTCGAGGTGGGGGCGGGCTACCTGACCCCGGAACGCACCGCGCCCAGCCTCTCCGCCGGAGAGGCGCAGCGCCTGCGCCTGGCCGCGCTGCTCGGCTCGGGCTTGAGCGGCCTGCTCTATATTTTCGACGAGCCCACCATCGGCACGCACCAGCGGGACACGCGGCGGCTGGTGCGGGTGCTGCGCCGCCTGCGCGACCTGGGCAATACGGTGCTGGTGATCGAGCACGACCTGGAGATGATTCAGGCCGCGGATTACGTGATTGACTTCGGGCCGGGGGCCGGCAAGCATGGGGGCCAGGTGGTGGCAGCCGGAACGCCGGAGGAGATCGCCGCAGACCCGGCTTCGCTCACCGGCGCCTACCTCTCCGGGCGGGCCTCCGTCCCAATCCCGGAGGCGCGCCGCCTCCCGGGCGAGCGGGCCATCACCATCCGGGGCGCCAGGCACAACAACCTGAAGGACATCACGGTGCGCCTGCCGCTGGGGCTGCTGACCGCGGTGACCGGGGTATCCGGCTCCGGCAAGTCTACCCTGGTGTTCGATATCCTCGACCGGGCCCTGCGCCAGCGGCTGTACGGCGCGAGCGAGCCGCCGGGGGAGCACGAGGCCATCGAGGGCCTGGAAGCGCTGGACAAGCTCATCACCATTGACCAGGAGCACCTGAAGCGCATGCCGCGCTCGAACGCGGCCACCTATTCGGAGGCCTTCACCCCCATCCGGGAGGCCTTCGCGGCCACGCCCGAGGCCCGGCGGCGGGGTTTCAGCGCCCGGCATTTCTCTTTCAACGTGGCGGGCGGGCGCTGCGAGCGCTGCGAGGGGGCGGGGGTGCTCAGCATGAATATGCACTTCCTGCCGGGGGTGGAGGTGCGCTGCCCGGTCTGCCGCGGGCGCCGCTTCTCCCGGGAGACCCTGGCGGTGAAGTACCGCGGCCAGGATATCTCCCAGGTGCTGGAGATGACGGTGGAGGAAGCCCTGGCGCTGTTCGAGGAGGTCCCCGCCGTGCGCTCCCGGCTGCAGGTGCTGGACGACGTGGGCCTGGGCTATCTCCAGCTCGGCCAGCCCGCCACCACCCTGTCGGGGGGCGAGGCGCAGCGCGTGAAGCTGGCGAAGGAGCTGGGCCGGCGCAGCCGGGGCCACACTCTCTACCTGCTGGACGAGCCGACCACCGGCCTGCACCTGGCCGACACCACCCGCCTGCTGGGCGTGCTGCAGCGCCTGGTGGAGGCGGGCAACTCGGTGGTGGTGGTGGAGCACAACCTGGATTTAATCCGGGCGGCGGACTGGGTGATTGACCTGGGCCCGGAGGGCGGCGAGGCCGGCGGGGAGCTGATGGCGGAGGGCGCGCCGGAGCAGATCGCCGGGGTGGAGCGCTCTTACACCGGGCAGCACCTGAGGGAGATCATGAGCCTGCCCCAATAGGGGCGCGGGGGTAGACGGAAACTGTGTGGGGGCGGGGCGCCGCCGACCAA
>JAEWYL010000171.1 GCA_023395675.1 Chloroflexota bacterium
CCGCCAGCCCCACCGCCGCAGCCCCGGCCCGCCCCGGAGAGTTCCCTGACCCCGCCGCCTACACCTGGGCCCTGGCCGCCGACGGCTTCCGCAGCCCGGTGGGGCTCTACAACGCCGGAGACGGCACGGACCGCCTGTTTGTGCTGGAGCAGCGCGGGCGCATCCTGGTCCTCTCCGGGGGGCAGGCGCTGCCCGAGCCTTTCCTGGATATCAGCGACCGGGTGGGCAGCCAGGGCAACGAGCAGGGCCTGCTCGGGCTGGCCTTCCCGCCCGATTTCGCCGAGAGCGGGCTGTTCTATATCAACTACACCGACCGCAACGGCAACACCCAGATCGCCCGCTTCTCCGTCACGCCGGACGACCCCAACCGGGCCGACCCCTCCAGCGAGGCGCAGGTGCTCTTTGTGCAGCAGCCCTATCCCAACCACAACGGGGGGGATATGACCTTCGGCCCGGACGGCTACCTCTACCTGGGCCTGGGCGACGGCGGCGCGGCCGGCGACCCGCAGGACAACGGGCAGAACCCCGGCACGCTGCTGGGCAAGCTGCTGCGCATTGACGTCACGCAGGCGGACCCCGGGGTGGCTTACAGCATCCCACCGGACAACCCCTTCGCCAATGGGGGCGGCGCGCCGGAGGTGTGGGCCTACGGGCTGCGCAACCCCTGGCGCTTCTCCTTCGACCGCGCCACGGGCGACCTGTATATCGGCGACGTGGGCCAGGGCGACTGGGAGGAGATTGATTACGTGCCCGCCGGGTCCGGGAACGGCTGGAATTTCGGCTGGAGCATCATGGAGGGCATGCAGTGCTACGGGCGGGCCGACTGCAGCACCCAGGGCCTGATCCTGCCGGCGGCCGTCACCGGCACGCACGACGCCGGGGGCTGCGCCGTGACCGGCGGCTATGTTTACCGCGGCCCCTCCATGCCCGAGTGGCAGGGCATCTACCTGTTCGCCGATTTCTGCAACGGGCGGGTCTGGGGCCTGCGCCCGCTCAGCGTGGGCTGGGATTTCACCCTGCTCTTCCAGACCCCCTACCGCATCACCTCTTTCGGGGTGGACGAGGCCGGCGAGCTCTACCTGCTCGACCGCCAGGGGGGCGTGTACCGCCTGCAGCCGGGGTCGTGAGGGGCATTCAAAAGCTATAAACAAGGGGGACGATTTTGTGTGGCTCCGCCGCACAAAAATCGTCCCCCTTTTACCACAGCATGGGTATTCCAAACTCGGAAAAAAAGCCTCTTGACAGCCTTTGTTTTCGTTGATAAACTCTATCTGTTATTCTCATAAACCGTTAACTTTGTGAAAGGACGGACGCACTCTGATGGCAAAAGTACGCATCATCTCCCCCGATTTCAAGGTCCGCTCCTCCGCTCCCAGCGGTGGGGACGTTTACCTTGTCGGAGTGCGCCTGTTGACTGTCTGAGCACAAAAAGCTGAGTAGACGGCCACGGGGCACTCCAGCCCCGTGGCTTTTTTATTTGCATCCTGGCCGGCCGCGGGTTTCTACCGAGGGCCGGCTTTTATTTTTAGACAGCAGGGTGGGTGAGAAAGGAGGTTGAGCATGTTTGAGCGAACCGGTAACCAGTTGAAGGGAGCGGGTGCAGGATGAAGCGCACTCAGAACCGGAGGCGCAGCCCTGGGGGAGGGCCGGCGCCAGAGCTTGAGAGAGAAGTGCTGCCGCACGGGCAGGGGGGCCCGGCGGCGGGTGAGGAACGCACCCGGAAGCTGCAGCCAGGCAGTTGAAAGCGCGGCGGAGGCCGCGGCCTGCCCGGGCAGTTTCCGGAGGTGCGGGAGGATGCAGAGATGATCTTAATGGATCTCGTTGATGAGCGGAACAGAGAAGACCGCCCCGAACAGAAGCCGGGGACGGGGTCTCAGACCGCGCACGATACAGCCGCATCCCAACCGGATAACAGCCAGGGAAGCCCGGCCTCGGGCAGCCTGTATGTCCTGGAGCGCCTGCGCCGGCAGAGCCTGCTGCGCGCCACGCAGGAAGAGCGCCCGTACCAGTCTCTGCCCCTGGCGGGGCCGGGCTGGACCCCGCGCTGAGGCCGGCAGCCAGGTGTACTATGAACTGCGCCGCTGTATCACTTTTTGTATCGCTTTTTGTGTCGCCGGGCGCTACCCGCGGCGGGCCTTGCTTCGACATAATCAGGAAGGCCCGCCCGGGCAGCCCCCCGTGCGGCTTGCCGGGCGCACCGGACCGGTGCGCCGCCCCCTCGGCCCGATCAGGAGTATTCAATGTCTAGCGAAGCCATCTCAACGCCGGAAACCATTCTGGAACAGGAAAGCGTGAACGCGACGCGCCTGAAGGCCGCGCCCCTGCTCACCCCGCTGCTGGTCGTTTTTATGGTGGCGATGGTGCTTGCCAACACGGCCGGCAATATGTGGGGCGCGCTGCTGCCCCTGTACCTGAAGTCGCTCAACGCCAGCGTGGTGCAGGTGGGGCTGTTCTTCACCCTGTCGCAGATTGTGCCCCTGGCGCTACAGATTCTGGGCGGCTGGCTCTCCGACTCGCTGGGACGCCTGCGCAGCATCGCCCTGGGCAGCCTGGCGGGCGTGCTCTCTTACGTGGGCCTGATCCTGGCGCCCACCTGGCAGTGGGTGCTGGTGGGAGAGGGCTTCGGCTCCATCACCCGCTCGCTGGTCGGGCCCTCGTTCAACGCCTTTATCGCCGAGCAGTCCACCGAGGAGAACCGGGCACGGGTGTTCGGCATCACCAACACCATCTTTATGCTGGTCACGGTCATCGGCCCGCCGCTGGGCGGCTGGCTGGCGGACACCTACGGGTTCAAGTTCATGCTGCTCGTCGCCGGGGCGCTCTACACCCTGGCCACCGTGATCCGCATTTTCATGGCGCGCACCGCCGCCCGCGGCCAGGAGGCCAACCCGAAACCGCTGTCCTTCGCCAGCCTGAAGTCGAACGTGGGCATGATGGTGGGCATGACGCTGGCGGGCGGGCTGATCACCTGGATCTTGCTGACCGACGGCGTGCGCGATATCGCCTTCTCCATGTCGTTCAACCTGCTGCCCCTCTACCTGGAGGACGTGGGCCGGCTCTCCATCCAGCAGATCGGCTGGCTGGAGTCGGTCTTCGGCATCTCCATGATGCTGGTGACCATGCCGGCCGGCTGGCTGGCGGACAAGAAGGGCGAGCGGCTGGGCATCGCGGCCGGCTTTCTGCTCCACTTCGCCGCCCTGATGGCTTTCCTGCAGGCCCGCACCTACCTGGGCTTCCTGGGAGCCTGGGTGCTGCTGGGTTTCGGCGCCGGCCTGATGTCGCCCGCTTACGACTCGCTGATCAGCAAAGCGGTGCCGGAGAAGGTGCGCGGCACGGCCTTCGGGCTCTTCAGCACCAGTCTGGGCGTGGTCTCGCTGCCGGCCCCGGCGGTGGGAGCGCAGCTCTGGCAGCGTTTCGGCCCGCGCTTCCCCTTCACCCTGACCGCGGCCCTGGCGCTGCTGATCATCGCCCCGGTGTGGGCGAAGTTCAAGCTGCCGAAGGAAGCGCCCGCCGGGGGTGCGGGTGAGTGAGTGATTGGAGGTTATCCACAGATGAACGCAGATGGACACAGATGAAAACCATCTGATTTTGATCCGTGTTTATCCGTGTGCAGCTGTGGTTCGTTATTTTAGCCACAGCTGGAAGCCACCTGCTTATGTATCTGCGCTCTTCTGCATAAGCTGTGGATAGAGGGTTTATTCGGTTGGAATGGAATGTCCAGTTGTAAAAGGAGCAGATGATGAACACGTTCGTAAACGATCAGATCCACCTCAAAGGCGCCCCGTCTATCCCCGGGCTGGTCTTCCGCCGCTTCCGCGGCGCCGAGGATTATCCCAAGATGGCGGCGGTGATCGAGGCCTCCAAGGTGGAGGACCGCATCGAGCGGGTGGCCACCCCCGAGGAAGTGGCCAACACCTACGAGCACCTGACCCACTGCAATCCTTACACCGATATGGTTTTCGCCGAGGTCGACGGGAAAGTGGTGGGCTACGCCCGCTGCGACTGGTACCAGGAGGAGAACGATGATAAGGCGCGCAACTACCTGACCGTCGGTTTCCTGGCCTCGCAGTGGCGGCGCAAGGGCATCGGCACGGCCATGCTGCACTTCCTCCAGGACCGCCTGCGGGAGATCGCCGCCGGGCATCCCCAGGACGGGCCGCGCTACTTCATGGTCTTTGTGGAGGGGTACGAGGAGGCCACGAAGGCCCTGGTGGAGAAAGACGGCTACGCCCCGGTGCGCTATTTCTACAAGATGGTGCGCCCCGACCTGGAGAACATCCCCGACTGCCCGCTGCCCGAAGGGCTGGAGGTGCGCCCGGTGCTCCCCGAGCACTACCGGCAGATCTGGGAGGCGGACCAGGAGGCCTTCCGCGACCACTGGGGCTACGCCGAGGCCGAGGAGGGGGACTACCAGCAGTGGTTGAACGATCCGTCCGTCTTCCAACCCGAGCTGTGGAAGATCGCCTGGGACGGCGACCAGGTGGCGGGGCAGGTGCGCGGCTTCATCAATGAGGCCGAGAACGAGGTCTACGGGCGCAAACGCGGCTGGTGCGAGTTCATCAGCGTGCGCCGCCCGTGGCGCAAGCGCGGCCTGGCCCGGGCCCTGATGGCCCTGACCCTGCAGGAGTTCAAGCGCCGGGGCATGACCGAGTCGGCCCTGGGCGTGGACACCGAGAACCTGAGCGGGGCCCTGCG
>JAEWYL010000186.1 GCA_023395675.1 Chloroflexota bacterium
TATGACCGCGACTGGATCTACCGTTCCATTCAGAACGAGGTGATCGTGGATATCATCTGGGCCATGGCGAACGACCGGGCGCGAGTGGACCGGGATTGGCTCGAACGAGGCCCGGTCGTGGAGGTGCGCGGGGAACTGGTGCGAGCCGTGCCCGCTGAAGAATTAATTTGGGGCAAACTGTTTGTGATGCAGAAGGAACGCAGCGACTGGCCCGATATTTTCAACCTGCTCTATGCATCCGGGGCAGACCTGGATTGGGAGCGCCTGTTGGAGCGGGTCGGCACCGATCTGCCGCTCTTGAGCGCCGCCCTGGGAGTTTTCAGCTGGCTCAGCCCGGACGCGGCCGCAAGTTTTCCGGGTTGGTTATGGGACCGCCTGCACTTGCCCCCTCCACAGGTTGACGCCCCGCCTGAATCGCTTCGCCGCCGGGCGCACCGTCTGGATATCCGCCCCTGGTTCCTGCCGCTGCTGGACTGAAACCAGGGCCACAACTTATCAAGCCTGCTGGTTCTGTCGTAATCTCTCAATGTTATACTATTCCCTTATGCACGAACATATACCTGCGTCTCGAGCAATACTGCACCAGAACAGCCTGCCCGAAGAGGAAAACCGCGGGTGAACAGTTCCGACCACACCCGAGGCGTGCCGCCCCTACCGCGGCCCGATCTCTACTCCGAGCTTTCGCGCGGTGTGGTGCCGGAAATACCCGATCCGAGCGGCTCGCCCATCGGCAGCTCCCTTGCGGGCGGGCTTTTTACCGGTCAGCCGTATCCTCTGGGCGCCACCGTCACCTCTGCAGGCGTGAACTTCAGCATCTTTTCGATGAACTCCACCGCCCTGGAACTGCTTCTTTTCGACGATGTGGACGACCCCCGCCCGGCGCGCGTCATCCGGCTGGACCGCAGGCTAAACCGCACCTTTTACTACTGGCACATCTTCGTTCCGGGCCTGAAACCAGGCCAGCTATACGCCTACCGGGCTTACGGCCCCTACGACCCGGCTCGAGGCCACCGTTTCGATCCCTCCAAAGTCTTACTGGATCCCTACGGGAGGGAGGTGGCGGTCGGAAAACACTACTCCCGGGAGGCAGCCATTGCACCGGGAGACAACTGCCCGTTTGCGATGAAGAGCGTGGTGATTGATACCGCCGGGTTCGATTGGGAGGGCGACACCCCGCTGCGCCTGCCCTACTCGGGGACGGTGATCTACGAGATGCACGTGGGCGGTTTTACCCGCCATCCCAACTCAGGGGTCCCTCCAGAAAAGCGCGGAACTTACGCGGGGATGATCGAGAAGATCGCCTATCTGAAAAATCTCGGCGTCACTTCGGTCGAGCTGCTCCCCATCCAACAGTTCGACGAGCAGGATGCGCCCCCCGGGCTGAAGAATTATTGGGGTTACAGCCCGATCGCGTTTTTTGCCCCTCACTGCGGTTACGCCTCTGACCGCTCGCCGCTGGCGCCGACAAACGAATTTCGCGAGCTGGTTAAAGCTCTCCACAAAGCCGGGATCGAGGTCATTCTGGACGTGGTCTTTAACCATACGGCGGAGGGCAATGCCTGGGGACCTACTTTCTCATTTCGCGGATTGGAGAACTCGAGCTACTACATCCTGGAGGCCAATCAGGCCAGCTACGCGAATTTCACCGGTTGTGGGAATACCCTCAACACCAATCTCTCGATTGTGCGCCGCATGATCATTGATTGCCTGCGCTACTGGGTAACGGTCATGCACGTAGACGGTTTTCGCTTCGATCTGGCCTCCGTGATGTCCAGAGACGAATGGGGGCAGCCGCTGAAAAGCCCGCCGGTTTTGTGGGAGATCGAATCTGACCCGGTGCTGTCCGGCACCAAGATTATCGCCGAGGCCTGGGACGCCGCCGGGCTGTACCAGGTAGGCTCTTTCATCGGCCACCGCTGGGCTGAGTGGAATGGACAGTTCCGGGATGATGTGCGCCGCTTTATCCGGGGCGACCGGGGCACCGTCACGCGCCTGTCGCAGCGCCTGACCGGCAGCCCTGACCTTTACCCGCAGGAAGACCGGGAGCCGAACCGCAGCGTAAATTTTGTCACCGCCCATGACGGCTTCACCCTCAATGACCTGGTCTCCTACAATAGCAAACACAACGAGGCCAACCGGGAGAACAACCAGGATGGAATGTCGGAGAACTTCAGCTGGAACTGCGGCACGGAAGGGCCCAGCGACAACCCGGTGATCGAGGCGCTGCGCCAGCGCCAGATCAAAAACTTCATTGCTATCCTGTTCCTTTCTCAAGGCACGCCGATGCTGTTGATGGGGGATGAGGTCCGGCGCACACAGGGCGGGAATAACAACGCCTACTGCCAGGACAATCTGATCAGCTGGTTCGACTGGTCCGCTCCGGAGAAAGAGGCCGGGCTGCTGCGCTTCGTCCAGGGGATGATCCGGTTTATCAAAGACCACCCGGTATTCCTGGAAGAACGCTTCTGGACCACGCGCGGGAAGAACCCGCGCCTGAGGTGGCACGGGGTTAAGCTGGGCCATCCGGATTGGGGGGAAGACTCGCACAGCCTGGCATTCACCCTGCAGCACCCTGAAGCGGATTTTTTGATCCATGTCCTGTTAAATGCCTATTGGGAACCCTTGAGTTTCGAGTTGCCCGCTCTGCCCGCCGGGCAAACCTGGCGCCGCTTCGTAGATACGTCCCACCCCTCTCCTGAAGACCTGTGCGAGCCTCCGGAAAGCGGGCCGGTGCAAAAAGACCGCTATCTGGTCGCGCCTCGCTCGGCTGTTATTCTGACGGCCCACCAAGAGAGCAGCGGCGGCTGAAGCGGGTAACCTGTGAATCAACCGGGGTAGGGGAAGGATAACCCGGTCCTTTGGAGGTAATCTTGATCTCACAACGTCCTCTTCACGGGCCCGATCACCCGGTCCCACGCTTCGCGCTGGTCCGGGCACTGGCACGCGTGCGCGCTGAATGGGAGGAAGCCGCGGGTGAAGACAGCCTGATCGAAATGCAGGGCAGTGTCGGCCTGCTGCTGGCTGACATCGCACGCGCCCTGGGCCTTTCTCCGGTTGAGCAAATCGAGGCCCTGGGCAGCGAGATGGTGGAAGAGCTCCAGGCGCTGTAATTGCTTGGAAGTTTCTCATAAATGGTGTTGTTGGTGCGGGATGCGCCATTGCATCCGCTCACCGCAAACATCTTTGTTTTTGAGAGCGCTTCTGGCAGTACTTCTGGGCGAGGGAAGGTCCGCGCCGGAAATGCTATACTGGCCCAAACCAAAGTTCCCGGAGCGCACGATGAAAAAATTTCTGCAAAGCCTGACCGTTCTGCTCTGCAGCCTGCTGCTGGTACTCCAACCTCCCTTCCTTACGAATGCAAAGATAGATCCGGAAACCTCCGGCTCTGCGCTGGTTGAGGCGGCGATTTTCACCGATGACCCGGCTCCCGGCTGGGACGATTGGTCCTGGGCCACGGTGAGCCTGGATGCGACTGCACCGGTTTACAGCGGGGAGCGCAGCATCCGGGTGGAATACGGCGCCTGGGAGGGCCTGTACCTGCACCACCCCCAATTTTTCACCAGCGGTTACACCCACCTGCGCTTTTTTATGCATGGGGGCGCGGCGGGGGGACAGCTCGTGAACCTGACCGCCAGGCTTCTCTCCGGTAATGACGAGGTTGAGGGTCCCCGGGTTGCGCTGCCCCAGCCCCAGGCCGGGGCTTGGAGCGAAGTGCGCATCCCCCTGGAGGAGTTAGGCGCCTTCGCTAGCTCGCTCACCGGTCTGATCTGGCAGAGCGCCTCCGAGAGCAGCCAGCCCGCGCTGTACCTGGATGAGATTGCTCTGATCGGGAGCGAGGATCCGGATGGGCCTGTCCTGTCGCAGGCGCAGGTCCTGCATCGCTCTCTGCCGGCGGACGGAAAAACCGGGGCAGTGATCCACCTGCTGGCGAATGACCCTCAGGGTGCGGGCGACCTGGCGTCGGTCCAGGTCCGGGCCGGGGATCTGCCGCCACTGGCGCTGCGGGATGATGGAAGTTCCAACGATGGCGCCGCCGGAGATGGGCTTTTCGGTGGGGTGTTAACCCTCCCGCCCGGCACGCCGCAGGGAGAGCTGCCCCTGACAGCCGTAGGGCGGGACAGGGCTGGTAACGAGACAGCCCTGCCTCTGGGGCCGCTGGTGGTCCTTGCGCCTCCCGGAGGGCTTATCCCCGAGGTTCTGCCTCAGGCACTGCCCGAACGCCCTGCCTGGGGCACCAACGCCTGGAGCGAAACGCCCGGGGAAGACTGGCAGGAGAACAGCGGTGTCGCCTGGGACTATGTTTACCAGTACATCACCTATGAATGGTATCTGGATGGATGGGGAGGCAGCTTCGTTAACCGGTTTGTCAGCCAGGCCTGGGACAAGGGTTTTATACCGGTCGTCACCGTTTACCTCATGCTGGGCCTGCCGCCCGCCTGTGGTGAAGGCCCGGAATGCTATGCGCAGAAACTACAGAATTCCTCTGCAGTGCAGAACTATCTGTCCGCGCTGGAGCAGGCGGCAGCAGAAGCAGCCGGGGACCGGCCAGTGATTTTCAACCTGGAGCCGGATTTCTACGGCTTTATGCAGCAGTACAGCAACCGCCAGGACCGGCCTTCTCATATCCAGCCCGACGACCCTGCTTCTTTTCCCGTCGCGCTGAATCTCCCGGGTTATTCGAATGACCTGTCCGGTTTCGGGCGCAGGCTGGTGGATCTGATCCATGCGACAGCGCCGAACGCCCTGGTTGGGCCCATGGCGAGCATGTGGGCCACCAATGCCGATCCCCAGTCATTCCCGGCGGCCGAGGCCGCGGATATGGCCCGGCGGACGGCAGATTTCATCCTGGCAATGGGCGGCGAAGAGGCCGACCTGATCTTTGTTGAATGGAGCGACCGGGACGCCGGCAGCAACCTGCGGCCCTGGTGGGATGACAAAGACCTGGATCTGCCCCGCCCCTCCCGGGCCATCCTGTGGGAGAATGCGCTCTCTTCACGCGCCGGGAAGCGTCTCATCCTGTGGCAGGTGCCGGCCGGCAATATGTCGCTGGACGATACTTGCGGACGCTACCGCGACAACCGAGCCGCTTATCTGTTCAGCCACCCGAGGGATTTTTACGAGGCCGGCGTCATGGCGGTCCTCTTTGGAGGCGGGGCAGACTGCATGACAAGCGTCGAGACCGATGGGGGCTTTATTGGCGGGCAGGGAAAGATCGCTTACGACCCACCCACCGCGCCGGACGCGCTGTCCGTCAGCAGGGCAGGAGCAGCTTCCGTATTGCTGCGCTGGGACGAAAGCGCCGAACCGGACCTGTGGTTCTACCGCATCACCTACTCCCCAGCCGGCGGCGGCCCCACCTACACACGCGACGCAGGCCGGAGCAATTCCGCCACCGTGCTGACGCCTTTTCCTGGAGAATGGCGCTTCTGGGTGGCTGCGGTGGACGCCATGGGCAATGCCAGCCCCAACTCCACCCCCGCGATAGGCAGTGTCCTTGAAGGCGCACGGATGATTTTCTTACCCGGGCTCTACCGCTGATCTTGAAAACGGCTGGCGCTTTCGGTTTTCAGGCTGCAGGCCCGGCTGGCTTGAGGAGCTTCACAAAGCAGCTTGACAAAACACGGGTTTCTGATGCCCGGCGCCTTGCAGCCTGGGTCGTCGTGATTACCCTGACCCGGCTGCGGCCTGCATTGACACGACCTGGCGCGTTTTGTATAATCCAACCTGATCTGTCCAATACTGGCGAGGGGAGAGAGATATGCAGCCGAGCGGCGCAGGCTTGCCTGCGGTTGAGATTTACTCCAGCATGGAATGTCCGTATGCTTACCTGGCTGTATACCGGCTGAGGAAGCTGCGCGCAGAGTTCGCCGGTAAGGTCCGGATGGTATGGCGGGCCCTCTCTCTGGAATATATCAATCAGCAGACCTATCCCAAACCGCTTTTCGAGGCAGAATACTCGCTTTTCCAGTCCATCGAGCCGGAGCTGCCCTGGAAACCCTGGTCTGGCCCGCAGTGGCGCTGGCCGTCCACCCACCTGCCTGCCTTTGAAGCCCTGGCCTGCGCGCAGGATCAGGGAGAGGAGGCTGCCTTCGAGATGAGCTGGGCCCTGCGGTCGGCCTATTTCTCCGGTAGTAAAAACCTCTCGCTGCGGCACGAAATCCTGGCTGCAGCCGGTGAGCTTGCCGGTAACGGGATCCTGGATTTAGATCGATTCAGAAACGACTGGGATTCAGGGCGCTTCAGGCGCCAGGTGCTGGAGGAAAGCGAGCGCGGCTGGCGCAAACTGGGGCTGGAGGGCAGCGCAACTCTCGTGCTGCCCGACGGCAGCCGCCATACCAACCCTGCGGTAGGAGAGATTGATTTCGACGAGGACAATTTTATCCTGCGAAGCTTTACCCCTTACCAGGGTGATCCGCTGGCAGCTTATCGTGAGATCCTGGCTGCAGCCCTGCAGCCCGGCTGATTTCCCGGGTGCTTTCAGCCCGGTGATG
>JAEWYL010000188.1 GCA_023395675.1 Chloroflexota bacterium
CCTCGCAGAGCACCTCTGCCGCGGGCAGCTGCCCGGAACGGAGCACAGATTCCACTTCACATAAGCGGGGAAAGGGATAAGCGGGGCCGGGCGCCGAGACCGACTTCAGGGCGGCGATCAGGTATAAAAAAAACCTGCCCGGTTCCTGGTCCTCCGCGTTCAAGGAGAGCCAGGCGGCCGGCAGGCCCCGTACGGACAACCAGTCGCTCACGCAGGTGGTTTTGCCGAAACCGGCAGGCGCGGAAACGAGCGTGAGCGGGCGGCCGGCCTCAAGCCCTTCATCGAGCAGGCGGACGAGCCCCGGGCGCCGGACGCGCAAGGCGGGGGGCGCTGGAGGCTGGATTTTGAGTGAAAGTAGACCGGGTATCATGGTCAAAGGCCCGCGCCGGCCCGGGCGCTCCTCGTATGCAGCCGGCGGCCTGCAAGAACTGGCTAAGGCCCGGGCGAGCAGGTGATCTGCAGCCCGGAGAGGGGTTCAGCCCGCCTTCTTTACGGCCCCACACCCCAGAGCGACACTACCCCGTCCAGGACCACGGCGATCAGGCGCCCGTCAGGGGAGAAGGCGGCGCGCTCGCCGGGCAGGGTGGGGATGGCGGCCTCTCCGGCCTCTCCGGAGGCGCTTGCGGGCATCCGGGGGTTGGGCGCGATCTTGACGCTGTGATCGCGCCCGGCGGAGGCGATGAAACGCTGGTCCGACGAATAGGACAGGCTGGAGATGGCGTCCGAGTGCACCCCCTCCCCCACCCGGGGGTCGCCCGCCCCGGCGGAGAGGTCCCAGTAGTGCACCTGCCCGTTCCAGGCGCCCCAGAGCAGGCTCTTGCCGTCTGGCGAGAAGCGGAGCACGCTGGCCCCTGCCGGAGGCCCGGCGAGGGTGCGCTGCTCTCGGCCGCTCTCCGCGCTCCACAGCCTGACCACCGGGGAGGGCCGCCCGTTGGCGGTGCGCAGGGAGGCGGTGGCGAGCAGGCCCCCGTCGGGCGAGAAGACCGCGCTGGAGACAAAATCGTGGTGCTGCAGGACGGGTCCCGCCGCGCCGCTCTCCAGCTCCATGAGCTGCACCCGGTCGCGCGAGACCCATGCCAGGCGGTCCCAGGTGGGGGAGAAGACCACGCCGTAGACGGGCGAGTCCGGCGCCTCCCAGGGCAGCGTGCGCAGGCTCTGCCCGCTGAGGGTGTCCCAGAAGGTCACCGCCCCGGCCTGGATGGAAACGGTCGCCAGGGAACGCCCGTCGGGCGAGAAGGCCAGGTTGGGGAAGCCGGTGAAGCCCTCTTCGCAGGCGAAGGGCTCACCTTCGAGCTGGAAAAGCTCGACGGCCTGGGTTTCGTCAATCTCACGCGGGGAGGAAATATCCACCAGGCTGACATGGCAGACGGTGGAGGCGGACTCTTTCCACAGCAGGGCCAGCACCCGGCCTTCAGGGGAGAAAGCGAACTCGCTGATCTGGCGCGCGCCGCCGCCCAGACGGGCCAGCTCCCGCAGGCGCGCCAGGTTGTCCGGCCCGATCTGCTCCAGGGAGGGGGTGGGCGAAGCCAGGAGGGCGGGCTCCAGGGTGGCGAAAGACTGCTGGATGGGGGCGGGTTCTGAAGGGGTGGGGGTGGGGCCGGCGGGCTGCCGCTCCTGGGTTGCGGCAAGGCTGCAGGCGGACAGGGCGAGGGCCAGGGCAAGGGACAGGAGCAGGCGGAAGCGGTTCATGGCTGCGCCAGCACCCGGTCGAATTCCGCGGCCAGCGTTTGCTCCAGGCGCCGGCGCTCGTCCTCGGGCAGGAAGGCAGCCCGGGCGGCAGCCAGCACCCGGCCGCGCACCTGTTCCAGACTCAGGCCGAGGTCCTCCACGGCCAGCCGGTATTCATCGCTCAATGAAATCTGGGAAATGCTCGGGTCGTCGGTGTTGAGGGTCACGTTCAGGCCTTTCTCCAGCATCTCCGGCATGGGATGCCGGACCAGATCGGAGACCGCCCCCGACTGGTAATTGCTCGTCAGGCAGACCTCGAACACGGTCCCCAGACGGCGGGCCTGCTCCAGGGCCTGCGGGTGCTCCAGAACGCGGATGCCGTGGCCGATGCGCTCGGCCTCCAGCTCGTTCAGGGCGTCCAGCACGTTCTCGCCGGGGCCCCATTCGCCGGCGTGGGCGGTGATGCGCAGCCCCTTCTGGCGCGCCGAACGGAAGATGGGGCCGAAGGGACCGGCGGGGAAATCGGCTTCGTTGCCCGCCAGGTCCAGCCCGACGATGCCCTGCTCGATGCGCTCCGCGGCCAGGTAGGAGACCTGGGCGGCCAGAGCCAGGCTTTCGTGCCGGTTCACGCTGGCGATCAGGCGGGTGGTCACGCCGTAGTCCCGGTCTGCCAGGCGCGCCCCCTCGATCACCCAGTCCATCACCTCCGCCAGCGAGTAGCCCTGCGCCCGGCTGAGGGCCACGGGGGTGAAGCGCAGCTCCAGGTAGCGCACGTTGTCGGCGGCCGCGTCGGCGATCGTCTCGCGCGTGACCCGGGCGATAATCTCGGGCGAACGGTAAAACAGGCGCAGGGTGGAAAATTTGGAGAGGAAGTTTTCGAAGGTGTAGGGCTCGCCCTCGTGCACCTGGACCATGGTGCGGAGCTGCCCGGTGGGGGGCAGAGCCATCCCGTGCGCCCGGGCGAGCTCGCGCACGGTCTCGAAGCGCAGGGAGCCCTCCAGGTGGCGGTGCAGGTCCACTTTGGGGAGCGAGCGGTAGAAATGAGGCGGGCGCTTTGCGGGATGCATGGGCTGTCTCTCGTCCTGCCTTCAAGCGGTAAATAAAATGGATTGGGTATGGGGCGGGGGGGGCGGAGGCGCCAGCCCCACCCGCCGCCCACCAAA
>JAEWYL010000199.1 GCA_023395675.1 Chloroflexota bacterium
CCGCCGGGCGGCGCGGCGGGCGCGGCCTGGCCCAGGGGAAAGGCGGCGTCGGTCAGCAGGTAGAACTCCACCGGCAGGCGGCCCTCCCCCTCCGGGAGCCGGGCGGCGGCCTGGCCCAGGGCCAGGGCCTGGGTCAGGGCTCCCGGCCCGCTCTCCCCGGCGCGCAGGGCGCGCACCGCGGCCGCCAGCGCGCCGCGCTCCATCTGGCGGCTGTCGCCCACCAGGTAGGGGCGGCGCCCGAAGGCCACCACGGTGACGATATCGCGCGGGCCGGCGCTCTCCACCAGGGTGAGGGCCTCCACCTGGGCGGCCTCGAAGCGGGTCGCCACCCCGGCGCGGGCGCGCATGCTGGCGGAGACGTCCAGCAGCACGATGCGGTGCCGGGCGTCGAACACGGGCAGGGCCAGCTCGAAGCGCGGCTGCGCCCAGGCCAGGGTCAGCAGGGAGGCCGCGGCCAGGTCCAGCAGCAGCAGCCAGGTGAGGGGGATGCGCCGGCGGCGCGGGCCGCGCAGCTCCTGGTCCAGGAAGGACCACAGCGCCAGGTGCGAGACCACCGCCCGGCGGTGGTGCTCGCGCCGCAGGTGGAGATAGACGATGACGGGCAGGCTGAGCAGCCCGATAAAGGCGAAAGGGTTCAGGAAGGACATGCGCGGGACTGCCGGCCTCAGAGCGGCTGGACGATATTCAGGCTCCGCAGGTGCGGCAGGGTCTCGTTCTCCAGCGACCAGCCGCTGGGGATCAGGGTGTAGAGCGCCCGGTGCCCGGCGCAGGTCTCCTGGAGCGAGGCGCGCCAGGCCTCCAGGCGCTGGCGGTAGGTGACCAGCGCTTTGGGGGTGATGGTGTAGCGCTTTTTCTGGCCGCTCTCGATATCCTGCAGCTCCAGGTCGCCCTGCAGGCTGGGGTCCAGCTCGGCGGGGTGGAGCAGGTGCAGGAAGACCACTTTCCAGCGGGGTTGGGGCAGGAGCTGGAGGGAGCTCGCCAGGTTGTTGGCGCCGAGCAGGTCGCTGAGCACCAGGACCAGCCCGCCCCCGCTCAGGCCGCGCTTGCGCAGGGCGCCCAGAGCCAGCGATGCGTCCACCTGCCCCTGGAAAGGCAGGGCGCGCAGGTAATTGAGCAGCCCGGTGACCTGCCCCTTGCCCGAGACAGGCCCCAGGGGCCGCGGCCCGGCTGTAGGGCCCCCGCCCACCAGGGAACGGTCGAAGACCGGCTCCACCACCAGGCGGTCGCCGCCGGAGAGGGCCAGGTAGCCCAGGGCCGCGGCCAGGGTCAGGGCGGCGTTCGCCTTGGGCGGCTCTCCCCAGCGCATGGAAGCGGAAAGGTCCAGCACCAGGTAGATGCGGGCCTCCTTCTGCTGCTCGCCCTGTTTAATGTAGACGTGCTCCTGGCGGGCGGAGGCCTTCCAGTCGACAAAGCGCACGTCGTCGCCGGGGGCGTACAGGCGGTGGTCGCGGAAGTCCACCGAGGGGCGGCGCTGGTGGCTGGGGCGCTGCCCGACCCCGGCGCCCGGCAGGTAGGGGCCGGTGTTGAGCTTCAGGCGGTTCAGCATGCGCAAAGCGCCGCCCGGGAGAAGGTTCTCACCCGGCGGGACCGGCGCGCTGCGAGAGGGGGGTCTGGGCCCAAAACGGAGTTTCATCGGCAGGTTTCAGCGGTCGAAATACGAAGAGATAATATCGCGCCACTTCCAGAGGAAGGAATTGGGCACCAGCGGGCTGCCGTACTGGCCCGAGGCGCCGGCGCTGGAATCCTGGGAGCCCCCGACCACGTCCTCGCCGGACGCGCCCTGGGGGGCGGGGCTGAGCAGGCCGGACTGGGAGGAGTCCTCCAGCGGCAGCTCCAGGTCTCCGCCCTGGCCCTGGAGGCGCTCGGCGGGCTCGGCGCTGCCGCTCTGGCCCGAACCGTTGTCGCCGCTGCCGGTCCCGGCCTGGCTGCCGGCCTGGCCGCGCAGGTCCTCCGCCAACTGGTCCAGGGCCTCGCCGGCGCCCGTCTCGCCGTTCTGCGGGTCGGCGCGCAGGGCCTCGGCGGCCTCGCGCATATCCTGGGCCATCTGCGGGTCGCCGGCGGCCTCCACCTCTCCGGCGGCGTTCTCCAGCGCCTCGGCCAGCTCCTGGCGCGTCTGGGGCGAGAGCTCGTCCACGCGGTCCGCCAGGTCCTCCATCTCGGAGGCGGCGCCCTCCAGATCGCCCTGCTGCAGCTCCTGGCCCAGGTCGTAGGTGGGCGCCTGGCCGGAGAGCTCCTGGCCCAACTGCTCCAGGGCGCGGCTCAAGGCCTCGCCGTCCAGGCCTTCGGGGGGCTGGGGCTCGCCCTGGTCGCCGCCGGGCTGGCCCTGGTCCTGCTGCCCGGCGCCCTGCTCTCCCTGGCCGGAGGGGTCTTCACCCTGGGGCGCGGCGGCGGGCGGGGGCGGCAGGGCGGCGGAGGGGGGCAGCATGCCGGAGGGCTGGGAGATATCGGCGCTCATGGCGCCGATCTGGTCGGCGTAGGAACGCAGCCAGGTGGAGGAGTAGGCCATCAGGGCCAGCAGCAGCACCAGCAGGGCCGCCACCAGGTCCCGCTCCAGGAACCAGCCCCGGCGCAGCATGCGCTCGCGCACCTGGGGCAGGCTCTCCAGCACTTCCGCCAGCAGGGCCTCCGAGAGGGAGCCGCCGGCCCGGCGCCCGCCGCGGGCGAGCTCGAAGGCGGTGCTGACCTGCTCCTGCAGGCCCAGACGGCGGTCGAAAGCCCAGACCCAGAAGGCGCGCCGGGAGCGCAGCAGCGGCAGCAGGCTGAGGGCGTAGGCCAGCAGCGGCAGCAGGGCCATCCCCAGCGCCAGCAGGGCCCAGGTGCGGCGCTCGGGCAGCCAGCCCCAGAGCGAGTTCACACCCCAGGCGATCAGCAGCCCCCCCAGACCCAGCCACAGGGCGCGCAGGCCCAGGCGCAGGCCGCGCTGCAGGGCCGCCAGGGCCTGCAGCTCGAACAGGCGGCGTTTGAGCAGCTCGGCGCGCAGGCCGGGGCGCTCCTTCCCGGCCGCCCGGGGTTCGAGACCGCGCAGCACGCTCACAGCTCGGCCTCCGGCGCGGGCCTGCGCCAGAGCAGGGCGATGCGCAGCCCGAGCAGCCCCAGGACCAGCAGGGCCCCCAGGGCGGTGAGGGCAAACTGCAGCCCGCGCTGCCGCTCCTCGATGCGCAGGGCCAGGGCGCGCACCTGCTCCTGGCCGCGGGCGTCGCCGAGCTGGCCCAGGCGCGTGCCCACCTCCACCAGGCGGCCCGCCAGCGAGAAGATGTTGGGCGAGGCCTCCACGCGGGGGGCCAGCTGCTCCAGCTCGGAGTGCAGGGCCTGCACCTCCTGCACCTGGGCCCGGTAGGTGTTGAGCTCGTCCATGCGGTGGTAGTAGCGGATCAGGGAATAATTGTGCTGGGCCTGGTCCAGCAGGTCAATCGAGCGCTCGTACTCGCCCTCGGCCAGCGCCTTGCGGGCCTCGATCACCAGGTCGTTGGCCTCGCCGCCGAAGGCGGCCTGGCTGAGCAGCCCGCGCGCCTGGCGCAGCTTCGCCCCGGCGTTGATCTTCTCCAGGAAGGCGATCACCTCCTGCAGGCCCTTGGCGGCCTCGGCGTAGTTGCCGGCCGCGATCTGCTCGCTGTACGGGGCCAGGTCGTAGTTATAGATCAGGTTGACCCGCCAGCGGCCCGAGAAATAGCCGGGCACGTAGGCCTGCCAGGCCCGCTCCAGGGCGCTGAAATCCTGCCCGTAGACCTGGGTGAGCAGGGCCCGGTAGCCGCCGGAGGAGGGCAGGTCCTGCAGGAACTGCAAAAACCGGGGCCAGCCGTACTCATCCAGCAGGAAGGCCACGGTGCTGAGGGCGTGCAGCCTGCGGCCCAGGTCGCCCTGGGGCCCGAGCGAATCCCAGAGCTCGCTCCAGGGATAGGCGCGGCTGTCGCCGTCGCTCAAAGTGAGGGAGAGGGGCGCCAGGGTCATGAGCGGGTTCTGGGCGTAGCGCCCGATCGCCGCCAGCAGCCCGGGCGGGAGCTGCCCGGCGCTGACCTGCTCGGCGAAGAGCAGGGCCTGTTCGTAGCGGAACATCTCCTGGTAGTTCACCACCCAGCCCTGGAAGTTGCGCAGGATATTCTCGGCGATAAAGGCGATCTCGCGGGCGCCGATATGGCTGTGCATGCTCCCCACCTGGATCTCCGGCGGGCCGGCGTTCAGGCAGTAGTAGTGGTTCTCGGTGGGATAGACGCGGATGGAGATGGGCAGGGGCAGGGTGGTCTCGAACAGGGCCGCGAAGCGCGCGTACTCGCTCTCCAGGACCTCGGCGTCAAAAAGGGAGAGGGCGCTGCGGATCACCTCATCGCCCGCCGGGAAGAGCAGGGCAAAAGACCCGATGCGGGTCTCCGTCCAGGAGACCGGGGCCAGCCCGGTGCAGACGGCCCCCTGGGGAGCCGCCCGGACCGCCAGGGTGGGGGTGAGCGAAGAGAGGATAACGGCCAGCAGCAGCAGATAACGGTAAAAACGCATGAAACCTGATACCATTCAGATGCGCCGATCAGGCGCGCATTGTAGCACAAACATGCTAAAAATGGATACCACCTTGCCTTTTTATACCATGATCTCAGTCCGAGAATTTTAAGAGTTCTGTCATAAACAGAGATAGAAGTAACAGGACAGTAAATGGGGAAATGGGCAGCGGCCTGGCACAGGCTTCGCCGCCCATTTCCCCATTTACTCCCCCTTTTTTCATCCGGTGCGCAGCAGGGTCACCAGGGTGATGTCGTCCTCCTGCTCCCAGCCCTCGCCGGTGAAGTCCGCCAGGGCGGAGAGCAGGCAGGCGTTCAGCTCCTGCCCGTCGCGGAAGGGGCGCGCCAGGGCGGCCTGCAGGCGGGTGTCCGAGAACATCTCCCCGGAGGCGTCGTGGGCCTCCACCAGACCGTCGCTGTAGAACACCAGGCCCTCCCCGGGGATGACGCGGTAGCCGCTCTCCTCGTAGTTCTGCCCGGGGAGCAGGCCCAGGGGCATACCCCGGGCGTGCAGCTCGAAGGCGCCGCCCTCACGCCGCAGGTAGGGCAGGTTGTGCCCGGCGTTCGCCACCCGCAGGCTGCCGCTGGCAGGGTCCAGCACGGCGTAGTAGCAGGTGACGAACATGGCGGGCGGGGTCTCCTCGGAAAGAATATTGTTCGCCTGGCGCAGGGTTTCGCCGGGGGGCAGGTCTGCCTGGGCGATGACGCGCAGGATGCTGCGCGTGGTGGCCATGAGCAGGGCGGCGGGCACGCCCTTGCCGGCCACGTCGCCCACGATAATCCCCAGGCGCCCGTCCTCGAAGGCCACAAATTCATAGAAGTCGCCGCCCACCTCGCGCGCGGGCCGGTAGTGGACGGCCACGTCCCAGCCGGGCAGGTCGGGGAGCTGGCGGGGGAGCAGAGAGTGCTGGATGCGCTCCGCCAGGTGCAGCTCCTGCTCCATGCGCTCGCGCTGCACCGCCTCCAGCTGCTGCCGGCGCACGAGCAGGGCCACCTGCACCGCCGGCCCGGCCCGGGCGGCCAGGCGCGAGAGCAGCAAGCGGTCGTCCATAGAGTAGATGCGCTCGCCCTGCAGCGGGCCCAGGCTGAGCCAGCCCACCAGCTCGCCCGAGTACACCAGCGGCGCCACCATGCGCACCGAACCCTTCTTCAACTGCTCCAGGCCGGGGGAATCCAGGTGCAGGCGGTCGAGCAGGACAGCCCCGGGGGCGCTGCGCAGCGCTTCCACCAGGGGGTCCTCCGCCGGGATTTCGACCACCGGGCCGGCGCGCCAGGCCGGGTCCACCCGGGACAGGGACACGCTGTAGCCCCCGGGGGAGCGCAGCCAGGTGAAAATGTGGGCCGGGTGGAACATCTGCCAGACGATCTCCTCCAGGCGGTCCACCAGGCGGTCCAGGTCCACTTCGTCGCGCAGCTCGCCCAGGAAAGAGTCCAGGGCCAGGGCGGCCTCGTACTTGGCGCGGTAAAAGCGGCGGTCACTCAGGTGCTGGAGCCGGTCGCGCAGGGGGTTGAAGAGGGCCGAGATCGTCAGGGTGGCGAGGGCGATCGCCAGGGGGGAGGGCTGCCCGATCAGCAGGCCGAGGGCCGGGCGGAAAGCCAGCACCAGGCCGAAGAACAGCAGCGCCAGGATGAGGGTCAGCCCGGTGTACACCAGGGTGCGGTTGACGAAAAAGTCCAGGTCCCAGAGGCGGTAGCGGGCGATGGCGGCGGCGATGGACAGGGGGAACAGGATCAGCGGGGGGGTGAACAGGGCCGGGTTCCAGGGGAGCAGAAAACCCCCCAGGGGGGCGAGGGTCCACACGGCGATGGGGGTGAAAGCCAGCAGGCTGCCCAGCAGGACGATGCGCGCCTGCCGGCGGGCCACCTCTTGCGGGCTGCGCCTCTGCTGGTAGAGCATCATACCCTCCAGCACCAGGATGCCGAGGGCCAGGTAGAAATAGCTGCCGCGCCAGGCCTCCACGTAGGCCCAGGGATCGGGCCCGTGCAGAGCCCACCAGCCCCAGACCGCCAGGGCGAAGGAGAGCGCCAGCGGGAGCGCGCCGAGCCACGGGCGGCGCTGCACGGCGGGCCATTCCGCCGGGAAATAGAGCGCCAGGCGGATCATCGAGCCGCCCACCAGCGGGAGGGCCAGGGTCCAGAGCTCCACGCCCTGGCGAGAGGAGACCAGGTCGAAGATGAGGGCGACGCCGGCCGCGGCGCAGAAGCAGAAGAGGGAGAAGGCGCTGCCCTGGGGCGTCCGGCCGCGGGCGAAGAGGACCCAGGCCCCGATGGCCAGGTAAGCCAGGCCGATGGCGTAGGGGAGGAAGAACATGCGCAGCAGGTCGCGCAGGGGGAAGGAGCCCAAGGGGATGCCCGCAAAGGCGCGGGTGGAGCCGTCGGGGAGAACCACGTCCACGCGCAGCTCCTGCCCGGGGGCCAGCCGGGAGAGGGCGGCGTCGAACGCTTCCGTGCTGGAAACCGGCAGGCCGTTCAGCGCCGTCACCCGCTGGGGGTAATCCAGACCGGCGGCGCGCCCGGCCCAACCCGCCCCGGAAGGCTCCGCCACCACCAGGGTGGACTCCACCACGAAGCCGGGGAAGGGCAGCGCGGCCCAGCGCAGGGCCAGCAGGGGCGCGGCCACGAATACGGCCGCCGCCAGCGCGAAGGCCAGCAGCCCGGTCAGATAGCCGGTCCGGCCAGCCAGTCCCCCAGCAGAAGGGTTGGAGCTGTTCGATCCCATGGGATTCAGCGCTCCTGAAGCGTGGCTCCTGAAGCGTGCACCGGCCCGGCGCACGCGGGTTTGTCATGCTCGTGCCGCTCGAAGCTGGGGTTCTCGCCCCACCCGCCTCACGCAGGGGCACGGCGGTGCCCAGAAAGGTATTCACCCCACCCGCCTCACGTAGGGGCACGGCGGTGCATTCACAGGTTTTCGCCCGGCACGCACCCAGCCGTGCCCACAGAGCGGCAGTAAAAGCATTTCCAGGGCGGGAAAGGGCCCGCCCGCACCCACGGGGATTCACCCCACCCGCCTCACGCAGGGGCACGGCGGTGCATTCACAGGTTTTCGCCCGGCACGCACCCAGCCGTGCCCGCGTCGCGGCGGTAATCACATTTCCGGGGCGGGAAAGGGCACGGCTGGAGGCGCTTTAACGCCGCTTTCACCAGTTTCCCCGCCGGGCCCCTACGCGCTTTCACGCCGCTATCACCGGATTCACCGCCGTGCCCCTACGCACTTTCACGCCGCTATCACCGGATTCACCGCCGTGCCCCTTGTATGATAAAGATGCGGTAAGATCTTTCTCGATTGGTAAAGGCACGGCAGATCGAGTGCCCCTAGGTCTTGAAGACCGATCCGTAGCAAGGGTCGCCGTGCCCTTCAAGCG
>JAEWYL010000296.1 GCA_023395675.1 Chloroflexota bacterium
CGGCAACGACGAACGGGGCAACGACAACGACGACCGGGGCAACGACAACGACGACAATGGCGATGATAACGACGACAACAGCAATGACGACCACGGCAATGACGATCGAGGCAATGATAACGATGACCGGGGCAACGATAACGACAACGACGATGATGACGATGATGATGACAACAGCAACAACAGCGGAGGGGGCAGCTACAACGGAAATGGTGATTAAGCCCTAAGCCTCTCAGCGGCAACCTCCGCTGACCAGCGTTCTGCAGGCGGGTTCACCGCCTGCAGAACCAGAATCCGATACTAAATTTTCCGGCCTTAATGCTGGAGGCTGATAATGGATAAACTGCACCCTTCCCCAAAATTTCGGCCGGCGACCTGGTCGTTTGGCGACCTGGCGGCTGAAGCCGGCCGCGCTCTCGCCAGCCGGAGAGATCTGGCAGCCGGCCTGCTGCTCGGGGCCTTCTTCTTCCTCTTCCTGGCCCTGATCCAGTTTTCCACCGCGGACCTGCCGGATAATGACGGCTTCTACCATATCAAACTCGCCTATTTGATGCGCACGGAGGGGTTAAAACCGGCCTTCCCCTGGCTGCCGCTCTCCATTCTGAACCCGCGCGAGTTCTACGACCACCATTTCCTCTTCCATGCGGCCCTGATGCCCTTCACCTTTGGCGATCTCAGGCTGGGGGCAAAATGGGCGGCGGTCGGTTTCGCCACGCTGGCATTTCTCAGCGCCTGGATCCTACTGAAAAACCAGCGCATCCCCCTGGCGGCCCTGTGGGCGCTGGGTCTGGCGGCCGTCTCCGAAGCCTTCCTCTACCGTATGAGTATCACCCGGGCCCAATCGCTCTCCCTGGCGGTCCTGATGATCGCCCTGGACTGGCTGCTGCGCAAGAAATATACCCGCCTGGCCGGGCTGGGCTTCGTTTACGTCTGGCTGTACGACGCCTTCCCCCTGCTCCTGGCCGTCGCCGGGGCCTACGTCCTGGCGGGCTGGGTGGTCGAAAAGCGCCTGGACCTGCGCCCCCTGCTCTTCACCGGGCTGGGGACAGCCCTGGGGCTGCTGATCAACCCGTACTTTCCCCACAATATCGTCTTCGCCGTGCGGCACATCTTACCGAAATTGACTGAAGCAACCGCCATCAGCGTCGGGAATGAGTGGTACCCCTACGATACCGCCCAGCTTCTGGATAATTCCTTCCTGGCGCTGGCGGCTTTCCTGGGCGGGGCGCTGGCTCTGGGCCTGAGCGGAAAGCGCATGGACCGGCGCACCCTGCTGCTCTTCAGCCTTGCCGCGCTGTTTGGGCTCATGCTTTTCCAGGCGCGGCGGTTTGTCGAATACTTCCCCGCCTTCTCGCTGCTGTTCGCCGCATTCGCCTGGTCACCGCTGCTGGAGGCAGCCGCGCGTGAAACAGAACCGGCCTCGGGCGAACCAAAGCCCAGGAAGCGGAGATGGAGCTTTACACCCGCCCGCTGGGGGGCGGTTGCTCTCCTGCTGGCGCTGGTTCCGGGTCTCTGGTCGAGCTATAACGGGGCCAGGGAGAGCCTACTGCGTTCGAAGCCCCACCAGACGTACGCCCTGGCCTCTGCCTGGCTGGCTGAGAACACCCCGGCCGGGGCGCGGGTTTTTCAGACCGACTGGGACGATTTCCCCCGCCTGTTCTTCTACAACACCCACAATACCTATCTGGCCGGTCTGGATCCCACCTACCTGCTGCTGTATGACGAGGAGCTTTACCACCTCTGGGTAGACATCACCCGCGGCGAAGTGGAGCGCCCCTCCGCCCCCATCCTGGAGGAGTTCGGAGCGCGCTACGTTATCTCAGACCTGCAGCATGGGGACTTTCTGGATCAGGCCGGCTCCGACCCGGGCCTGGTGGAAGTGTACCGGGACGAATACGCGGCCGTGTTTCAGGTTATGAATGAGGAAGCGGCAGAGTAAAAAGAGGCTGCGCGCAAAGCCAGAACAGGAAGAAATGAGGGGCGGAGCCTGGCGCAGGCTCCGCCCCTCATTTCTTCCTGATAAGAGAACATTCGCCCTCCCCTCCCCAGGTTCGGGTGATAAAACCTGAACGGATGTTGGTAAAATAGGATCAGGCCTGGATAGGGGAACAGAGGGCTGGCAGCGCGGTTTGTTCCCCGCCCTCAAACTTACTGGATCCGGATGAAGGATTGAGAGATGATTTCAAAACTGGATGGCAACCCCGGAACGCCGCTGGATTTGGACTGGGTGATGAACGCGCGTGTGAACCGGAGCGCGGTGGAGCGGCGCGTCGCTACGCTCCCGGCCCGGCGTTCCATTAAAAAGGATTGGCAGGCAGCCTGGCTGCTGCGGGCCGTCACCTGTATTGACCTCACAACCCTCTCCGGCGACGATACGCCGGGCCGGGTGAAGCGCCTCTGTGCGAAAGCGAGGCAGCCGCTGCGCCCCGATCTGCTGGAGGCGCTGGGCGTGGCAGATGAGAAGATCACAGTCGGGGCCGTGTGCGTGTACCCGAACCTGGTGCGGACGGCGGCAGAGGCTCTCAAAGGCACCGATATCCCCGTGGCATCGGTAGCGGCGGGTTTCCCCGCCGGGCAGACTCCGCTTGCCCAGCGCATCGCAGAGATCGAGCAGGCCATCGAATCAGGCGCGAGAGAAATTGATATCGTCATCTCTCGGGCTCACGTCCTCACCGGCAACTGGCAGGCCCTCTATGACGAGGTAAAGGAGTTCCGGCAGGCCTGCGGGCACGCGGCCCATATGAAGACCATCCTGGCTACCGGCGACCTGGGCACGCTCAAACAGGTGTACCAGGCGAGCCTGGTGGCGATGATGGCAGGCTCGGACTTCATCAAGACCTCCACCGGAAAAGAGAGCGTCAATGCAACCCTCGAGTTCGGGCTGGTCATGGCGCGGGCGATCCGCGAGTTCCGCGACCGGACCGGATACCGGGTGGGCTTCAAGCCGGCGGGCGGAATTGGCAAAGCCAAACTCACCCTGGTCTGGCAGGCCCTGATGAAAGAGGAGCTGGGTGACGACTGGCTGAAGCCTGATCTGTTCCGCATCGGCGCGAGCAGCCTGATCACCGACCTGGAGCGCCAGCTCTCTCATTTCGCCACGGGGCGCTACGCTGCCCGTCACCATATGCCGATGGGTTAGCCGGGAGTATAAAATGGATCTACGAGAAGCGTTTGAAACCATGTCCTACGGCCCCGCCCCAGAATCCCCCGAGGCGGTTAACGCCTGGCTGGATGCGCACGGGCGCAGGTTTGGGCTGTTTATCAATAACGGTTGGAGAACCCCCGAAAACGCCGAATTCTATGCCAGCATTAACCCTACCAGCGGGGAGAGACTGGCCGAGACCGTCCAGGCCGGGCAGGCGGAGGTAGACGAAGCTGTGGCCGCGGCGCGGGCTGCCTTCGAGAGCTGGCGGGAGACCCCCGGGCACGAGCGCGCCCGCTACCTGTATGCCATCGCCCGCAACATCCAGAAACACGCTCGCCTGCTGGCGGTGCTCGAGTCAATGGATAACGGCAAGCCGATCCGAGAATCGCGGGATATTGATGTGCCCCTGCTGGCGCGGCATTTTTACTATCATGCCGGTTGGGCGCAGCTGATGGAGAGCGAGCTGCGCGATTACCAGCCGGTCGGCGTGGTCGGGCAGATCATCCCCTGGAACTTCCCCCTGCTGATGCTGGGCTGGAAGATCGCCCCGGCCATCGCCATGGGAAACACGGTGGTGCTCAAACCCGCTACCTATACCCGCCTCAGCGCCCTGCTCTTCGCCGAAATTGTCGCCGAAGCCGGGCTGCCGCCCGGGGTGGTGAATGTGATCACCGGCAGCAGCAAGGCAGGTTCCATGATCGTCACCCACCCGGATATTGATAAGATCGCCTTCACAGGCTCCACCGAGGTCGGGCGTATCCTGCGCCGCCAGACGGCGGGGACGGGCAAAAAGCTCTCCCTGGAGCTGGGCGGGAAGTCGCCCCTGATCGTATTCGAGGACGCCGACCTGGACAGCGCCATCGAGGGTGTGGTGGACGCCATCTGGTTCAACCAGGGGCAGGTCTGCTGTGCGGGGTCGCGCCTGCTGGTACAGGAAAATGTAGCCGAGCGCTTCCTCAGCAAGCTGAAGGTGCGCATGAGCCGCCTGAGGGTGGGGGATCCCCTGGATAAGGCCATTGATATGGGGGCCATCGTGGACCAGACGCAGTGGGACACTATCGACCACTGGGTCCAGACAGGCGTGCGCGAGGGCGGGTCGCTCTTCCAGCCGGATATCGAGCTGCCCGCCAGCGGCTGCTTCTACCGGCCGACCCTGATCACCGATCTGGACCCGGCAGCGGAGACGGTGCAGGAGGAAATTTTCGGGCCGGTGCTGGTCTCGCTGACCTTCCGCACCCCGGCAGAGGCGGTCGCGCTGGCGAACAACACCCGCTACGGCCTGGCCGCCAGCGTCTGGAGCGATAATATCAACCTGGCCCTGGATGTAGCCAGCAAATTGAAGGCCGGTTCCATCTGGGTGAACTGCACCAATCTGTTTGACGCGGCCTCGGGGTTTGGAGGCTATCGCGAGAGTGGTTTTGGCCGCGAAGGGGGGAAAGAGGGCCTGTTCGAATACCTGCGCCCGGCCTGGCAGGAGCGGCCCCGCCCCGCCTTCCAGGCGGAGGAGGGCGAGGGAAAGACCTCCTGGGGAGCCTACACCCCCGCTTACCCGGCGCTGCCGGAGAACGGCAAGGCAAACGGGAAAAAAGCCCTGCGGGTGGACCGCACGCCCAAGATGTATATCGGCGGGAAACAGGTGCGCCCCGACGGGCAGTACACCCGCGCGGTAACCGGCCCCAAGGGTGGCGTGGTCGGGCAGGTCGGGGACGGCAACCGGAAGGATATCCGCGACGCGGTGGAAGCCGCTCACGCCGCTCACACGGCGAAACCCGGCTGGGCCATGCGTCACGGGTACAACCGCTCGCAGATCCTGTATTTCATCGGAGAGAACCTGGACGCCCGCCGGGACGAATTCGCCCGCCGCATTGTGGAGATGACCGGGCGCACGCTGGAATCGGCCCGGGCTGAGGTGGACGCCTCGGTCGAACGCCTCTTCACTTATGCTGCCTGGGCGGACAAGCACGGCGGGGAAGTGCAGGAGACCACTCTGCGGGGTATCACCGTGGCGGTCAACGAGCCGGTCGGCGTGATCGGCATCGCCTGCCCGGACGATTACCCTCTGCTGGGCTTCGTCTCACTGATGGCCCCGGCAATCTCCCGGGGGAACACCGTGGTTATGCTCCCCAGCGAGAAGCACCCGCTCAGCGCGACCGATTTCTACCAGGTGCTGGACACCTCGGATGTGCCGTCCGGGGTGGTCAATATCGTCACCGGGAACCGGGACCACCTCACCAAAACCCTGGTCCAGCACGAGGATGTGGACGCCATCTGGTACTTCGGCACGGCTGAAGGCAGCTACCATGTCGAGCATGAGTCAGCGGTGAATATGAAGCGCACCTGGGTGAGCTACGGCATCGAACGAAACTGGATGGACCGGCGTGAAGGGGAGGGCCAGGATTTTCTTTACCATGCCGTCCAGGTGAAAAATATCTGGGTTCCCACCGGAGAATAAACCGGCAGCAAGGCCTCTTCCCCGGCCTCACAGGCGGCGGCCTCGCCCCAGCATCGCCGAAAACATCTCCTCCCGCCAATCCTGATAGACAAGCCCAAGTTTGCTTGACCCGGCAGGCCCCCACACAGGGGCCTGCCGCATCTCCGGCGACGGATTCCATTCGTAACGAGCAACTCCGTGATCCTGGCCCCGCCTGCAAGCGGGCGCCTTGCAGCACCAGCACGGTTATAGCCCTGCCCGTGTTC
>JAEWYL010000339.1 GCA_023395675.1 Chloroflexota bacterium
CTTGGTCAGGACGAGCCGGTGATCTTCCTGCATACCGGCGGCTATCCGGGCCTCTTCGCCTTTCCCGACCTGTTGTGAGCGGGCGCACAGGCCCGGCCTGTGCGCTGGCTGTCCGGCGTCTGAACACGCCGGGCCGGCGGCATCCCCACCTTCCCGCGCATTTACCCGATTTCATGTACCATAAATACCAAACCGAATCATATACTGTTGTTGAGACGGGGACTCTGCCCCCATCACAACAACCATTATTTAGGATAGGTTGTAAAGGGAGCACGGCCGCGAGCATGGCAGTTCTGGTGGGCGCGCGAGGTCTGTCAGAGAAGTGATACGGCTTTGGGCGTCCCGTTCAGGTGCAGGAAGGAGAGAGCATGTCAGATCAACCGGGAGACCGACGCAGACGGCAGGGGGATGAAGGCGGGTGGGCCGGGAGGCCGCTCTACCCGCCGCGGAGCGGCAGGAGTGAGCGCGAGCGGCCTTTCGCACCCACCGGGCCCGGACAGTACCGGCGAGATTATCTCCTGGGCCCGGAGGACGACTGGGAGCAGGCCGGGACCGGCTTCCGGCCCACCTCCTATGGGGAATACGAGCGCGACTTCGCCTTCAACCCGGATTACGCGCCTGGCTTTCCCGGCCGGGAGCGGGGTTTTGAAGCGGAACCGGGAGAAGGCCCGTACCGGGGGATCGGCCCGCGCGGCTACCGGCGGCCGGACAGCCGCATTGAGGAGGACGTGTGTGAGCGGCTAACCCTGCACGGGCAGATTGACGCCAGCGAGATCGAGGTCGAGGTGCGCGAAGGGGAGGTGACCCTGAACGGCGCCGTGGACAGCCGGCGCACGAAACGCCTGGCCGAGCAGGTTTCCGCCTTCGTGCCCGGGGTGGTGGACGTGCACAACCGCCTGCGCCTGTCAAGATAGGGGGGCCAGGACCCCGCTAGCCGTCCAACCGCAGCGCCACCATCTGGATATTGGTCATCTCCTCCATCGCGTAGCGCACCCCTTCGCGCCCCAGCCCGCTCTTGCGGTTTCCGCCGTAGGGCATATGGTCGGCCCGGAAGGCGGGCGTATCGTTGATGATCACGCCGCCGAAATTCAAACGCTTCACCGCCCGGAAGACGCGCTCGATATCGCGGGTGAACACGCCCGCCTGCAGGCCGAATTCAGTAGAACCTGCCTGCTCGAGGGCGGATTCAAAATCGTCGTAAGGCACGACCGAGGCCAGGGGGGCGAAGACCTCCTCCGCCACCACCTTCATCTCCGGTTTCACCCCGGTCAGAACGGTGGGGAGATAGACCGTCCCCTGGCGCCGCCCGCCGGTGCGCACCTGCGCGCCTTCGCTGGCGGCCTCCTGGACCCAGGCTTCAACCCGTTCCGCCTCGCTCAGGTCAATCATCGGGCCCACATCCACGCGCTCATCCAGGGGGTCGCCGACCACCATGCCCTCGCTGGCCTGGATAAAGCGCTCCGCAAAGGGCTCGAAGATATCTTTCTGGCTGTAGATATTCTGCACCGAGATGCACACCTGGCCCGAGTTGTAATAAGCGCCCACTGCGCAGCGCCGGGCGACGTAGTCCAGGTCCGCGTCCGGGGCGACGATCACCGGGGAAGCATTCCCTAGCTCGAGGGTGATCTTTTTCAGCCCGGCGATCTCCGTCAGGCGTTTCCCCACAGCCGGGCTGCCGGTGAAGGTCACTTTGGAGACGCGCCGGTCGCTCACCAGCCACTCCCCGACCGTGCGTCCCGGGCCGACCACCAGGTTGAAGGCCCCGGGCGGCAGGCCCGCTTTCATCAAAATCATGCCCAGCCTGACCGCCGTGATCGGGGTGGCGCTGGCAGGTTTGAGCACCACGCTGTTCCCGGCTGCCAGCGCCGGGGCGACTTTATGCGCCACCAAGTTGAGCGGGAAATTGAACGGGCTGATGGCGGCGACCACGCCGGCCGGGCGGCGTACCCAGAATCCGAAGTAGCCCTCCCCGGCAGGCACCGCGTCCAGCGGGACCGTCTCTCCATGCAGGCGTTTGGCCTCCTCGCCGGAGAGCTTAAAGGTGCTGATCGCCCGGTCCACCTCCAGGCGGGCATATTTCAAGGCCTTTCCGGCCTCCGCCGCAATGGTGCAGGCCAGTGCTTCTTTTTCCTCCGCGATCAAGGCCGAGGCGCGCTCCAGGATCTCGGCCCGCTTATATGCGGGCATCTCTGCCATGACCCGGGCGGCGCGCAGGGCTGCCTCCAGCGCGGCATCCAGGTCTTCGCGCCGCGCGGTCGGCAGGGCCGCGTAGGTTTCGCCGGTGTACTTATTCTTGACTTCCAGCGTCTCCCCGCCTCCCACCCATTGTCCATCAATCAGCAGTTTATATTCCATCCTGACCCTCCTCACGCCTGCCTCGACAAATCAAGAAAGGCAGCTGTGGGCTGCATTGGCACCGCCTGTACCGCTGCAGCGTACAACCACCCCAATTATGGATCATCTCTGGATTCATCATAACAACCTGCCCGTGAAATGTCCAGAGAAGCACTCTGCCGCAGACAGGGCTTCCAACAAGCGGCCGGATCGTCAGGCGCCAGGCACTTTCACGGCAGAGAACTCCCATATCAGGCGAGAAACCGTTGCCAGCCATGCCTCGATGCGGGCGAAAAATTGCCAGGCGCCTGTTCCCGCGTACGAAAAACACCCGGGGCGATTTTGGAGCTGGTGATATGATTAGGACTGCCCTGCCAGGAAGTAGATCAGTCCCAAACCAGTCTTACACCTCATTGATAGGAGAAACCCATGGAATATGAAGAGGTAGTCCGCAAGCGGCGCATGGTGCGCCGCTTTACCGGCGAGCCGGTCGAGCCCGAGAAAATCGAACGCATCCTGGACCTGGCCCGCAGAGCCCCAAGCGCCGGCTACACCCAGGGCCAGTCCTTCGTGCTGGTCACTCGCCCGGAGACGAAGGAGAAGCTCGCCGCCCTGTGCGGCGAGCAGTTCTACGTGGAATCCGGTTTTCACCCGTTCATCTCCGGCGCGCCGGTGCTGGTCGTCCCCTGCACCAGCGAGCAGGCCTATCACCGCCGCTACCAGGAGCCGGACAAGGTCCAGGAGGACGGCAGCGAGATCGAGTGGCCCGTCCCGTACTGGTTTATGGATATCGGCTGCGCGGTGATGATCCTCCTGCACGCGGCCGTAAATGAAGGGCTGGCCTGCGCGTTTGCCGGGGCCCACGACCTGGACGCGCTGCGCGCCCTCCTGGGCATCCCGCCCGAGGTCACCCCGGTCGGGGTGATCTCCATCGGGCGCCCGGCCGCGGACAAGCGTTCACCCTCGCTGAAGCGCGGCCGGAAACCGGCGGAAAACGTGATCCACCGGGAACGCTGGTGACGGGCGCCGGATAAGAGAATAAAAATCCGGGGAACCGTGCGGCCGCACAGTTCCCCGGACACTATCTATTAGATGCCACCCGGTCTCCGCCGGAATCAGAACCGCACTTTGAAGGTTTTGATCTCAAAGGGCCGGATCGAGAACTCCAGCCGGTCCCCCTGCCAGCTTACCGGGCTTTCGTTCTCTTCCATCAGGTCGCACTCGACCGCGCCGGACAGCGGCTGCCCAAAACGCAGCCCCACGCTCCGTTTGCGGCTGCCCTGGCTCTCGTACAGGCGCACGATCCAGGCCTCCTCGTCTTCCGCCTGCTTTACCGTTTCGATGACCACGTTCTCCGCCTCCACGGCTGCAAAGGAGTAGCGCGGTGGAAGGCCGCCGGTCCGGCCTGCTCTCCCCGGGAGATAGACCGCCGAGAGCGGGTTGTTCAGCGCATACGCCTGCTCGATCACCCCACCGCTGCGCCAGTCACCGTTGTGCGTGAGCAGGCTGTAGGTGAATTCGTGCCTGCCCTGGTCCGCGCTCTCATCCGGGTGCACCGCGGATTTGATCAGGGTCAGGCGCATGACGTTATCCTTAATATCATAGCCGTACTTGCAGTCGTTCAACAACGCCACCCCGTAATCCCCCTCGGAGAGGTCGGCCCACTTGTGGGCGGGCACTTCGAAGCGGGCCCAATCCCAGCTCGTGTTCCAGTGCGTGGGCCGCTCCAGGCAGCCGAACTGGATATCGTAGGCGGCGCGCGTGGCGCGCACCTCCACCGGGAAGGCGGCCTTCAGGAGCACCTGCTGCTCGTGCCAGTCAATCTCCGTGCGGAAGTCAATGCGCGGGGAAGCGCTGTAAAGGGTCAGACGCTGGGTGATGGTGGAGTCCGCGAAGCGCCATACCAGGCGCAGGACTCCCCGCAGGGGCCCGCTCTCCTCCACCGCCGCCTCAACCAGCTCGTCAATCTCGGTCATCTTTGCCTGGTAGTAGATATCAATGTCCCAGGCGTCGAAATTCATGGGTTTGTCCTCGAAGGCCTGCAGAATATTGCCCCGGCAGCCCGGCGCAAGGACCTCCCGCTCCCGCAGCTTATCGTACAGGGAGCAGAGCTGGCCCGCCTCATTCAAACGGATGCGGTAGTAGCGGTTCTCCAGCAGGTCCGGGCGGACCACCATCTCCGGCTCCTGCGCCGGCGCTGCCGCCTCTCGCTGCAGGGGGAGCAGGGCATACCCCAGGGAAGGCGCCTCGCCCGAAACGCACAGCAGCCGCCGCTCCCCGGCCTCCTCGATCACCTGGACCGGCTGCCCTCCGGCGCTGCGCAGACCTTCCAGCGCAGGCGTGTGGGGCACGCTCACCAGGCCACCCTGCGCCCGGCCCAGCGGGTTCAGGACCAGCAGGCTGTCCTCCTCCGGCGCCAGGCCTTCCGCCAGCGCTTCCCGGGCGCTTTCCACCACAGTTTCACCGGCCCGGAAGATCTGCTCGTAATCCGCGCGGCAGTCTTCGTACACCTGGCGGATGGAGGAGCCCGGCAGGATATCGTGGAACTGGTTGAGCAGGATGCGCTCCCAGTTGGCGTTGAGCAAATCCCGCGGGTACTCCTTCCCGGCCAGTACGCAGGCCAGGGCGCTCTGCCACTCGGCGTTGTGATACAGGAACTCGGCTTTCCGGTTGGCCCGCTTGATATGGGCCTGGGAGGTGTAGGTCCCCCGGTGGTACTCGAAGTACAGCTCGCCGTCCCACACCGGCAGCGGCTGCCCCTCCAGGTTCGCCTCCAGCCGCTCCATGTAAGGCTCCACCATACCGAGCTCCAGCTCCGGAAAGCCCGGCAGGCGGTCGAGGGCGCGCGCCGATTCCAGCATCTCCCGCGTGGGCCCGCCGCCCCCGTCGCCCCAACCGAAGATGGTCAGTAGCTCGCTGTTGATCTCCTTCTGCTGGTACTGCTCCCACACGCCCCTGACCTGGTCCGGGGTGAGCTGCCCGTTATAGGTGTAGATATGCGAGCCTTTCTCCGGCGTGGTGACGAAATGGGTCAGGATTTCCGTGCCGTCAATCCCCCGCCAGCGGAAGGTGTCGTAGGGGAAGCGGTTGAACTGGTTCCAGCTGATCTTGGTGGTGATGAAGTACTTTAACCCGCTCTTCTGGATGATCTGCGGCAGGGCGCCCGAATAACCGAACACGTCCGGCAGCCAGAGCACGCTCATCTCGCGCCCGAACTCCTGGCGTACAAAGCGCCGTCCGAACAATAACTGGCGGATCAGCGACTCGCCGCTGGTCAGGTTGGTGTCCGCCTCGACCCACATCCCGCCGGTGACCTCCCAACTGCCTTCGGCCACTTTTTCCTTCACCCGGGCGTAGAGCTGCGGGTAATCTTCCTGCAGAAACCGGTAAAGCTGGGGGGTGGAATGCAGGAAGCGGTATTCGGGGTACTGCCGCATCAGGTGCATGGCGGTGGTGAATGTGCGGGCTGCTTTCTCCCGCGTATGCTTAAGGCGCCACAGCCAGGCCATATCGATATGCGCGTGGCCAATCCCGACCACCTTCGGGCGGATCTCCTCGCTGGCCTGCAGGGGGGCCGTGCGCGCCCGCAGCACGGCTTCCGCTTCGCAGAGCGAGTCGTAGTAAGCCTGCGAGCGGGGTTTGAGGAAATTTACCCGGCTGAAAGCCGCTTCCAGGGCCTGGAGCAGTTTCAAGCGCCGCAGGTCGCCCTCCTCCAGCTCTTTCGCCCCCTTCAACAGGGTGTGCGCCAGGAAATAGAACTTTTCCGCCCCGGGATCGATCAGGACCAGCGCGGCCTGTTTGAAGCGCCTGTGCTCCGGCACCTCGAGCACGCCGCTCCAGGCTTTCAGGGCTACCAGGATCTGCCCTGCTTGCAGCAGTTCCGGCGGCAGCCAGGCTTCAGGATGCCAGACATCCATGCCCTGCAGCGGCTCTCCATTCACGTACAGCAGGGTCTCGGCGGTGGATCCGCCCCCGTCGCGCGGCCCCACCAGCAGGTGCAGGCCCAGTTTTTCGTGCTCCCACCCGGGTGGGATCTGCACCCAGGCCCGGAACCAGGCGGTCACGTCGTAGCCGCCCCAGGTGTTGCCCACCCGGAACCTGAGCCAGGAAGAGTCATCGAACTCGGGGCGCTCCGCCCCGCTCAGGCTCTCGGCCTCCGGTCCCTGCAAGAAGCGGAAGTCCTCAATGGGGCAGGCGTCGCGGTGGATCGTCTTTCGGATCTCTCTCAGTTGGTTTTCGATTTTTTCGAGGGTGAAATACATTGTTTGCTCAGTCCTGGGAGAAAAACTCTGCTTCCAGCATGGCGCAGAGCGCATGGTAAATGGCCTGGTGCAGGCCCTGAATTTCGGCGGTGTCCGCGCCGGGGGCGCGCACGATCACGTCGCACCATTCCAGCATGGCGCCGCCGCTGCCCCCTGCCAGCCCCAGGGTGCGCAGGCCCATTGCCCGCGCCACCTGGAGAGCGTGCAGCACGTTTGGCGAGCAGCCGGAGGTGCTGATCCCCAGCAGGACATCCCCGGCCCTGCCGTAGCCGTAGACCTGCTGGGCGAATGCCATGTCCGCAGCCACATCGTTTGCAAAGGCGGTCAGCAGCGCGCTCTGGGAGGCGAGGGAGATGGCAGGCAGCGCGCCCTGCAGGTGGCCCGCCAGGTAAGCGGCATTCTGCGGGACGGCCTCCT
>JAEWYL010000342.1 GCA_023395675.1 Chloroflexota bacterium
CCCTACGGCAAGCCCTGGGAGCTGATCAGCGCGGTGGGGGTGACCATGGTGGTCCCGGTGGTGCTGCTGATCCTCTTCTCGCAGCGCGCCATCGTCAGCGGCCTGACCCGCGGGGCCATCAAATAACGCGCCGCCCTGCGCCAGGATTTTGAGCGAAATGCTGCGTTTTGCGGCGCAGCCGCCGAGCAGATCAAAATAACCCTTATCCCGTACTCTCGGTGAGAAGATACTCCAGCGATCTTCTCGCAAAATTCGGAAGATTCGCACGCTGGGTGATTGTAGGGCTACGCCCCACAATCACCCAGCGTACAAAAATCACCCACTTAGCGAGAGAACCATAAAGAGACCAGGGGAAAAAATATGGAACCCGACAGAAAACCGGCCGGGCCGGTTGACAACTCAGCCAGCCCCTTTTCGACCCTGAAAACCCTCCCCTTCGACGCCGTGCGCATCCGCGGCGGGTTCTGGGCCCGGCGGCAGCAGATCAACCGCCAGACCAGTTTGAAGCACGGCTACGAGATGCTGAAGAAAGCCGGGAATTTTCACAACCTGCGCATGGCAGCCGGGCTGGAAGGCGGGGAGTACGCCGGGCGCAACTTCGCCGACGAGAACGTGTACAAATGGCTGGAGGCGCTGGGTTGGGAGCTGGGCGCGCACCCGGACGGGGAGCTGGAGCGCCTGGCGGACGAGGCCATCTCCCTGGTCCAGGCTGCGCAGCAGCCGGACGGCTACCTGAACAGCTATTACCAGGTGGTCGAGCCCGGCCGCAAATGGGCCGACCTGGATTTCGGGCACGAGCTCTACTGCGCCGGGCACCTTTTCCAGGCGGCGGTGGCCCACCGCCGCGCCCGGGGCGACGGGCGCCTGCTGCAGGTCGCGCTGCGCCTGGCGGACCATATTGATGCCCTCTTCGGCCCCGGGCGGCTGGAGGCCGCCTGCGGGCACCCGGAGGTGGAGATGGCCCTGGTCGAGCTCTACCGCCTCACCCGGGAGAGGCGCTACCTGAGCCTGGCCCAGTTCTTCGTGGACCAGCGCGGCAGGGGGCGCATGCGCGGGCTGGCCTCTTACGGGCCCGAGTACCACCAGGACCACGCCCCCCTGCGCCAGGCCCCGGAGGCCGCCGGCCATGCCGTGCGCCAGATGTACCTGCTCTCCGCCGCCGCCGACCTCTACCTGGAAGGCGGCGAGGCGGACCTGCGGGAGGCCCTGGACCGCCTGTGGGGCGACGTCTCCGCCACGAAGCTCTATATCACCGGCGGGCTGGGCTCGCGCTACGACGGGGAGGCCTTCGGCGAGGCCTACGAGCTGCCCCCCGACCTGTGCTACTGCGAGACCTGCGCCGCCATCGGCAGCCTGATGTGGAACTGGCGCCTGCTGCTCATCACCGGCGAGAGCCGCTACGCGGACCTGATCGAGCGCACCCTTTACAACGGCATCCTGAGCAGCCCCGCGCTGGATGGGCGGCATTTCTTCTACGTGAACCCCCTCATGCTGCGCGGCGGGCGCTCCCTGCGCCAGTCCGCCAACCGCCCGGGAGGCGAGACGGCCGCCGGGCGGCCCGAGTGGCACGAGGTGGCCTGCTGCCCCCCCAATATCATGCGCCTGTTCTCCTCCCTGGCGCACTACCTGGCGACCGCGGACGCGCAGGGGCTGCAGGTGCACCAGTACACCCCGGCTGAGATCCGTTTCTCGCTTGAAGATGGGACGCAGGCGGCGCTTGAGCTGGAGACCGGCTACCCCTGGCAGGGCGAGGTGAGCCTGCGCATCCTGGAGAGCGAGGCGCGGCCCTGGGAGCTGCGCCTGCGCCTGCCGGAGTGGCGCCGCTCCGCCAGGCTGCTGGTGAATGGAGAGCTGGTGGAAGAGCCGCTTCAGGAGCGGGGCTACCTGGTCCTGCAGCGCGCCTGGCGCCCGGGAGACCGGGTCCAGCTCGAGCTGAACATGCTCCCGGCGCTGGTCGAGCCCCACCCGCGCCTGGACGCGGTGCGCGGCTGCCTGGCCATCCAGCGCGGCCCGCTGGTGTACTGCCTGGAGGCCGCCGATCACCCGGGCCTGAACCTGCTGGACGTGGAGCTTGACGAGAGCGCCCCGCTGCAGGCCTCCTGGCGCGAGCAGGGGCTGCCGGAGGGCATGCAGGTGGTGGCAGCCAGGGGCTACACCCGGAACGGGAAGGACTGGGAGGGCCGCCTGTACCGGCCCCTGTGCCGCCTCCCGGACTCGGAGCGCACGCCGGTGGACCTGACCGCCATCCCCTATTACGCCTGGGCGCACCGGGGCCTGGACGGTATGCGCGTCTGGATCCCGCGCGCCGCCCAGGCATAAACCGGAGGTCGAAAGATGCGCATCGTGATCATCGGCGGCAGCGGGCACGTGGGCACTTACCTGGTCCCCCGGCTGGTGGAGGCGGGGCACGAGGTGATCAACCTCACCCGCGGGCTGCGCAGCCCGTACCGGGCGCATCCTGCCTGGGCGCAGGTGCGCGCCGTGGAGGTGGACCGCAAGGCGGAGGAGCAGGCGGGCGTCTTCGGGGAACGGCTGCGCGCCCTGCGCCCCGAGGCGGTGGTGGATATGATCTGCTTCACGCTGGAGAGCGCCCGCCATCTGGTGGAAGCGCTGCGGGGGGAGGTGCAGCACCTGCTGCACTGCGGCACCATCTGGGTGCACGGCCCCAAGCTGCAGGCGCCCACCACCGAAGACCAGCCCCGCCGCCCCTTTGGCGAGTACGGGACGCAGAAAGCCGCCGTCGAGGCCTACCTGCTGGAGGAGGCCCGGCGCGGCGGTTTCCCCGCCACCGTCCTGCACCCGGGGCATATCGTTGGCCCCGGGTGGGCCCCGATCAACCCCGCCGGCAACCTGAACCTGGGGGTCTTTGAGACCCTCGCCCGGGGCGAGACGCTGGCCCTGCCGAACCTGGGGCTGGAGACCCTGCACCACGTGCACGCGGACGATGTGGCCCGGGGCTTCGCCCAGGCCCTCGACCGCCGCGAGCGCGCCCTGGGCGAGAGCTTTCATATCGTCTCGCCCGCCGCGCTGACCCTGCGCGGCTACGCCGAGGCGGTGGCCGCCTGGTGCGGGCGCGAGGCGGACCTGCGCTTCCTGCCCTGGGAGGCGTGGCGGCAGACCGTCTCCGAGCAGGACGCCCGGGACACCTGGGAGCATATCTCCCGCAGCCCCTGCTGCAGCATCGCCAAAGCGGAGCGCCTGCTGGAGTACCGCCCGCGCTACGGCTCGCTGGAGGCCGTCTTCGAGGCCCTCACCTGGCTAAACGAACAGGGTCAATTAACGATCCACAGATGACGCAGCCGGTCGCAGAGAGAAATGGTAGTTTTATAAAACCTCTCGCCAAGACGCAAAGACGCTAAGAAGATTTCTTCTTTCTTTGCGTCTTTGCGTCTTAGCGAGAGCTTTCTTCTTCCGCTCGCAAAAACGCATAAGTTCCGGCTTCCCATCCAAGTTTATCCGTGGTAAATAGAAAAAAACCACAGATAAACACAGATGGACACAGATAGGATCAGAAGCGGTAACAACAACCTTTCGCAAAGACGCTAAGAAGATTTCTTCTTTCTTTGCGTCTTTGCGTCTTTGCGAGAGCTATCTTCCTGCGTCCATCTGTGAATAATAATTCACCGCGACCCTCTACCCCTCCCGGGGTTATTCAGGTTATGAGCCGACACCACTTCCAAGACCAGACCGCCATCGTCACCGGCGCCTCCAGCGGCATCGGCCGCGCCCTGGCCCTGGCGCTGGCCCGGGAGGGGGCCCGCCTGGCCCTGGCCTCCCGCCGGGGGGAGGCCCTCGAAGCCCTGGCGGAGGAGATCCGCCTCGGGGGCGGGCAGGCCGCCGCCCTCCCCACCGACGTCACCCGCCCCGAGCAGGTGGACTGCCTGATCGAGGAGACCCTGCGCCTGTGGGGAGGCATTGACCTGCTGGTGGCCAATGCCGGAGTCTACCTGCGCGCCCCGATTCGGGAGGCCCGCCCCGAGCACTTCGAGCGCTCGCTGGCGGTGAACTTCTACGGCGCCCTCTACCCGGTGCTGGCGGCCCTGCCCCATATGCGCCGGCGCGGCCGCGGGCACATCGTCCTGGTGTCTTCCATGGATGCCAAAAAGGGCCTCCCCCCCGACGCCCCCTACGTGGCCGCCAAATGCGCCCTGTCGGGCTTCGGCGACGTGCTGCGCCAGGAGCTGCGCGGCACGGGCCTGCGCTCCACCCTGGTCTTCCCCGGGCGGGTGGACACCCCCATGCTCGCCGGGCTGCGCGTGCCCGCCGTCTCCGCCAAAGCCAGCCCGGAGGCCCTGGCGCAGGCCGTCCTGCGCGGCGTGCGCCGCAGCCGGGCCGAGGTCACCTTCCCGGCCTACAACCGGAGCCTCTTCTACCTGCAGGCCTTCTCCCCCCGGCTGGCCGACCTGGCGGTGCGCCTGCTCCATTTGCAGGGCTGGGAGCGCTGAGCATGGAGACGCGCGCGCTGCCGGCGGGCATCCGGCTTCCCCCCTGGGCCGCCCACGACTGGCTCCGCCCCGTACGGGCCGCCTGGGTCCCCGGACCCGAGACCCCCCTGCTGCGGGACTTCGCCGCCGAGCTCGGGCGCTGCTTCCTGAGCCGGGGGCACGGCTGGGCCTCCGCGCCCGATGCGGAGACCGGCGTCCTGCTCACCTCCGCCCCTTTCAACCAGCCCCTCGACTGGCGCCGCTCGCTGCTCTTCACCGCCCGCCGGCGCTTCGGCCTGCAGCGCGCCCCCCTGGTCTTCACCCTGATCCACGCTTCCCCGGGGGAGCTTGCCGCCGTGCTCGCGCGCCTGGAGCGCGCCCTGCGCCGGGACACGCCCGACCCCGAGGATTACCGCTTCCCCGGGCTCGCCCCCCGGGCCTACCTCACCCTGCACGAGCAGGGGCGGCGCGGCGGGCCGGTGCTGGCCCTGGTGCGCCTGCTCCAGGCCCAGACCAAGAGCATCCGCATCCTGCTGCTGGTGGGCGAGGACCGCCCGCAGGAGGCCTACACCTTCGATCTGGTCGGGGCGCACCCCCGCACCCCGGCCTCCCTGGGCGAGCGTTTCTACGAAGACCTGATGCTGCGCATCCTGACCGCTGCCTGCACGCAGGAGGTGACCGCCCACGCCGAAGAGCCGCAGCCCATCCCCGCCGCGCTGTGGGCCGGGCTGAGCACCCCGGCGGACATGATCCGCGCCGGGCGAGAGCTGGGCCGCCGGCGCTTCTTCACCGAGATGGTGGTGGTCTCCAACCTGGCGCAGGTGCCCGCCGCCCACGATTCCATCTCCAGCCAGTACAGCGAAGGCTGCTTCGCCACCTGGGACCCGGTGCTGGACGCCCTGGTGGTGACCGTCACCGGGAGCGCCCGCCCGGTGGAGAAAGACAACCTGACCCGGGACGAGCTGGCGGTGATCACCCGCGTGCGCGCGGGTGGGGTGGGGGCCTGGGTGCGGCAGGTGGAGGGCAAACGCCCGGACCCGCCCTCCTCCGAGGCGGTCGAGCTGCTGGAGATGGACAGCGCCCTGCCGCGGCTGCGCCTGGGGCCGGATTGGGGCCTGGAGGCCGCCGTCCCGGCGGCGCGCTCCAAACTGCACGGGCACCGCGGCGTGGCCTCCTATGACCCCGCCGTGGTGGAACACGCCCCCCTCGACCCGCCCTACTACCACTACCCCGTCTCCTGCGCCACCCAGGCCCAGGCCTGGGCCATCCGCGTTGCCTTCGGGCGTTCCCGGGCCCTGCAGGACCCCTCCGACCCGCGCCGGGTGGTCTTCACCCTCCTGCCCGGGCACGGCGTGGTGATCGTGGAGAAATGGGTGCCCGGCAAAGCCCCGCTGCAGGCCATCTGGGAGGCCATGGACCGCGGCGCGCTGGAGATCAGCAGCCGCGTCCCCCAGGGCCCGCTGGCGTTCGCGCCGGATGAGGATGGCAGGATGAAGTTGGTGGAGTGAGCGTCGGGTGGTGGGTGACAGGTGACAGGTGTCAGGTGTCTGGTGTCGGGTGTCAAGAGGCGGGTGCGAGGCGCTTTTCAGGACCGGCCCGTGCCCTCTCGGGCGAGGGGCGCGGCCTCTTCTGAGTGCTTTGCAGGGGAGGGAGCGCCTTGCACCTGGGGACTTTATAAGCCTGCAAATGCAGGTCGTTAGAAGCCCCGCGCCGTCCCTACCTCCCTGCAGATCAGCGTTTACCGCCTGACCTTCGTGTACGATGTCCTGTTCCTGCCGATGTTGGGGAGGTGAGGCGGGAGGGTTCGCGGGGCGCGTGAATAAAAAGAGGGCTGTGCGAGGTGTTCGCATGGCCCTCTTGTTATTCGAATCTTCAATCTATCCCGCAGGTTCTGGCAGGCCGCGTTATCGATCGCGAAGCGGGCCTGTAATCCTTATCCTTCAAGGAAGGGTGGCTGAGATATAGTAAATATGGTGAAGAGTGTTTGTATTGGGTGAAAAGTGCCAGTCGGGAGGTGCTTAGCATGTTGTTTGGTTCTGTCGCCTGCAGTAAGCGCCTGGATTTTATGGCAGGTGGCTGGGCAGTGGGAACACAATGAGGCCTTAACCAGAAATGATTTTCATCCAGTATGACGTAGTATCCGGAAGTAGAGATCTTTTGGTGTTAAAACGAAGCCGCCGGATCACTTTTAAAAAAACTGTAATATTCTGCCACTTTCTTCGTTATTAATGATGACATAATTGTTAAGCCTTGCAGAATCAGCTATTTTATTTCTCTGAATAGTCTGGAATTCGAATCCCAGAATAGAGAACCTGTCCGGAATTGCGGATAAGCGGTTGTTTTGCGGAGCAGTGCTCTGGCAAAAGCACAACCTGCCTATTTACTTGTCTGCTGCCTGTAGCTTCCGAATGGTTGAGAAAGGAGGATGAAGGACAGTCTTAAGCAAAACCAATAAATTCTTTATAAAAAAAAAGACAGTTTAACACCGTACAAATTAATCAAATGGAGGAGTCGATGCGTCACAAGAAGTATTTGCTACTGATCTTTCTGCTAATGATCGTCGTCAACCTGGCCTGCGGCCAATCGACCTCTGAACGCCTATCTGAAGCAGTCACCGAGGCAACACAAAGCGCTCAAAGTAATCCATCTCAGGATCAAGAGCCACTGGTAGGAGAAAATGAAAGCCCTGAGTTAACAGAAGAGAGTAAGCCAACCGCTGAACCAACTGAAATGCCAAAACCGGAAGCCGAAGACCTGGCTTTAGCGGATGGACCTGGTTTTATTCAGGATGGACAGGTTTTGTTCGTGGCATTCAAAGTTAGTAATCCGAATATGAATTACGCTGTTGAAAGCTCAGAATTCCAGATTGGAGTTTACGATAGCAGCGGAAATGTTTTGGAAAATGATTCAGGTTATATCGAGATAGTTCTGCCTGATGAGATTCTTGCGGTTGGTAGAGATATTTACTTGGATGAAGGACAAACAGCAGCTAAGATCGATGTGCAGCTTTCTTCAGGGAAGGCTGAGTGGTTGGATGAGCCTGTAGTTCCTTTCAACGTCGAACGGGTTGATTTTTACCCAGATGAGAATTTCCCTCGTGTAACCG
>JAEWYL010000185.1 GCA_023395675.1 Chloroflexota bacterium
CCGCTGCGGCAGTGGTGTGGAACCCGTTCTACACCGTGTTGCTGTTTGCCGGGCTTCTGCTGCTTGGGGTCGCATTTTTCCGCCCTGTTTACGGCGTTTTCCTTTTTGTCTTCACCATTCCACTGGAGTCCGTCCTCGCTTCAATTGGGGGTGGTTACGCCCTGAAGCTGCTGGGCGCGGCAGTGTTTCTGATATGGCTCCTGCGCTCCGTTTTCTACGAGGGTTCCAGGCCAGACGCTACCCGGATGTTTTGGGCTGCGCTCATTTTTGTTATCTGGGCGCTTGTTTCCGGGTTATGGGCAGACCGGTTGGATTCCTATTTCACCAGCCTGACCACGCTCTTTTCTCTACTGGCCCTCTATCTCCTACTGGTAAATGTCATTCGCGACAGCCGGCAGCTGGAGCAATTATTAATCACCCTGGTCCTTTCTGCGACGGTCTCCTCCTGCCTGGCGCTCTGGCAGTACCAGAGCGGATCGGACCTCACCATGGGGCGAGCGCCCGGCGGGTCTCTGGACCCCAATGAGCTGGCGGCTGTACTGGTGGCAGGTTTGCTGGTCGCGCTCGCGCTGGCTGCCAGAGCTCGCCGCTGGACGGCGAAATTATGCCTGACATCGGCTGCCGGCCTGATGCTCGCGGCTGTTTTTGCGAGCGGGTCTCGCTCCGGTATTCTGGCCCTGGGTGCGGCTGCCCTGGCGATCGTCCTATTCTGGCCCGGCCCTAACCGGTTCCTTTTGCCAGGCTTCATCCTGTGTCTGGTGAGCCTGGGCTGGTTTTTCTTGGGCAGTTCTCTGCTGGAACGTTTTCAAGAACTGGCGCTTTTTGGCGGCAGCCAGCAGATCGAGCGCTTCGATCTCTGGCGGCTGGCGTTCCGGGCGATCCAGGAAGAGCCTGTGTTAGGCCTGGGTTTATCGAATTTCCGCTACTCCTCCACCCTGCTTCAATTCAGTACTCCGGAGATCACCCAGACCTTTTATGAGCAAGCGGTCGTCCACAACGCTTTTCTGGAGGTCTGGGCAGAACTGGGACCGGTTGGCATCGGGTTATTCCTGTTTCTGGTCCTCTCTGTCCTGTACCGCCTGTTCGTCAGGATACGAGGGCTTCAGAAAGAGCGCCGGGCCGGCAGAGCTCACTTTACCGTCCTGGCTGTGTTCACCGGGCTGCTCTTGTACGTATTCATGGCGAATACCCTGAGCATCGAGTACTCAAAAATGCTCTGGCTGCTGATCATCCTGGGCGACCGCGCTTCCCTGCTCGACGATACCGATGGGTAAAACTCGGATTGTGATCGTCACCGATGTGACCGGCAACGGGGGGGCTGAAAGAATCGCCACCGCCCAGGCCCTGTCGTTGGATCCGTCCCGCTACCAGAAGACCCTGGTCGTGACCCGGGATCTGGACCCCAGGCAGCGGGAATGCTACCGGGATCCGGCTCTGGAAATCATCTCTTTACAAAGAAGAGGGAAACGAGATTTTTATAAATTATTGCGCCTGATCGGGATTTTTAAGCGAGCCGATGTGATCCACGCTCACAAGCACGGCAGCCTGTTTTACGCCATCCTGCTGGGGAAACTGCTGTGCAGGAGAAAGGTGGTCGCCCACCTGCATACGAAATTATCCCAACTGCGCCCGTTTCACCGCTGGCTCACCCGCTACCTGTGCCATGCAGCCGACCGGGTTGTCTTCGTGTCTGAGACAGACCTGAGAGAGATTTCCGGTGCATGGCGGTTGAACAGGGATAAGCTGAGGCTGATTTATAACGCTGTGGATGTGGAGCGGTTCGGGAATACTGCTCGGGAAACCGCCCGGCAGGCGCTGAAGTTTCCCGCTGGCTGCCTGCTGATCGGGATGGTTGGCAGGTTGGACCGCCTGAAAGGGTATGAGTGTTTCCTGGAAGCTGCGGCCGAAGTGTTGAACCGGTGCGGGCGGCGCGCCCATTTTTTAGCTGCAGGTGCAGCCCCTGAGGCAGGCTACCTGGAAGAGCTGCTTAACCTGAGTGGAGCGCTCGGGATCTGGGAGAACATTCATTTTCTAGGGCAGCGGGAGGATATCGCCCAAATCCTGGCTGCGTTGGATATCTTCGTGCTCTCATCCAGAGTTGAGTGCCTGCCGGTTGCACTGCTGGAGGCGATGGCCTCCGGGCTGCCGGTCGTCAGTACCCGGGTTGGTGGAATTCCTGAAGTGATTGCAGATGGGGAAAACGGCCTCCTCGTACCGCCCGATGAGCCGGCCCTGTTAGCCGATGCGCTGATGCTGCTGATCGTTCATCCGGAAAGGCGGCGCCTGATCGCGGAAAACGGCTTTCGAACGGTCTCGCGCCGGTATTCCCTGGCGGGGATGATGCGGGCGCTGGACGACCTGTATACCGAAATGGTCGGGTCCGGTCTATAAATCTTTCAGGCAGCCAGAATGGAACCTGTCAACGCTCTGATTCTAGGCCCCCTGAGTTTCTTCCCAAAGGCCGCGCAGAGCGCGGGGTTGAATGTCACCGCTCTGTGGGGCGGTGGAACCCGGACGCCCAGAGAAGCCGACGAACTGCTGGAAAGACGGGATCTCTTCCTCCGGGGCCGGTGGATCGATTCTGGCTCCTGGAGCAAATTCCTGGCAGGCGCCGGAGAGATTGCCCGGGTTGCTTTCGAGAGAGAGATTGACCTGATCCACGCGAACGGCGTGCGCCACCTCCTGCGTTCCGGTTGGGCGAAACACAGTCTTCAAATCCGTTACGGGCGCCGGGTTGCGGTTGCGGTCAGCCTGCATAATCCGCTCCCCTGGACAAATGAGGCGGCTGGCAGCAAGAGGAAGGTCACTGCTTTTTTGATCCAGCGGCTTGCAGACCTGGCGATACCCATCGCGGATTTCAATTGTCGCGGCCTGGCAGCCTGCGGCGTGAATCCGGAAAAAATCGTCACTGCGCCCGTTTGTATTGATACCGGGCAGTTTGAGCGCCGGATGCGTATGGCTCCGGATAAGCTCCTAAATTCTCTTGCTCTGGCGGAGGGGGAGGCTGTGGTCAGCTATGTCGCAGCCTTGAACCCGGTAAAGGGGCACCGTGTTTTTATCCGGGCGGCTGAAGAGACGCTGCGGGTCCTGCCCCGGACGAAGTTCCTGATCGTGGGAGACGGCGCCTGCCGGGCAGACCTGGAAGCGATGGTCTGCGAACGCGGTTTACAGCACCGGATCATCTTTACCGGAAATGCCTCCCCGCGCGCAGTGGCGCAGATATTCGGCGCCACCACGCTATCGGTCTGCGCCTCATTCAGTGAGATGATGCCAATGGCGGTGATCGAGGCGCTTACCGCCGGAAAACCGGTGGTCGCCACGCGGGTCGGGGGGATCCCGGAACTGGTTCGTGACGGCATCACTGGTTTCCTGATCCCGCCGGGTGATCCCGGAGCTTTTTCCCGGTCCATGCAGCTCCTGCTCCGCGATGAAAGTTTGAGAGAGCAGATGGGCAGGGCCGGTCGGGAGCATATCCTGAGGCATCACAGCCTCCCGGTCGTGGGGAAACGCCTGCTTGAGGCGTACCGCCGGGCGCTCGCGCTGGCGGGGACCGGTGCGGGAAACAGCGGCCGCCAGCAGGCATGATTTCGGCAGGAAATGAGCCAATCCGTAACGAAGGTTTTACTGATCTCGCCCTACTATAAGCCCGCCTATACCTACGGCGGGCCGGTTAACTCCTGCGCCAGCCTGTGCGAAGGGCTTGTCCGGCAGGGAGTGCGGGTGAGCGTCCTCACGACGGATGCAAATGGGGGGGAGCGTCTGAAGGTCCCATTGAAGACCGAGGTAGACCGGAATGGGGTTAAGGTTGTCTATTATCCATTAAAGACGGACTTCTACTTTTACTCGCCGGAGCTGGTGAGCGCGATCCACGAAAACGTGGGCCGGTATGACGTGGTCTTTCTGCAGGCTTTGTGGACTCACCCTTTTATCCCGGGGGCCAGGGCCTGCATCCAGAAGCAGGTGCCCTATATCGTGACGCTGCGAGGGCAGCTTCTCCCCTGGGCGTTGAGGCGAGGAGCCACTAAAAAGCAGCTCTACCTGCGCCTGGCTGGCAGGAAGTACCTGGAAGTGGCTTCCGGGGTCCACTGCACCTCTGCCGCGGAAGTCTCGGCGCTGGAAGCCCTCGGGTACCGGACCCGGGATTTCCTGATGCCGAATACGATTGACACCGGGCGCTTCAAGGAGAAGCCAGCTTCTGGCAGTTTACGCACCCTGCTCGTCCTGGGCCGGCTCCACCGGAAGAAACGGGTGGATATCGCCCTGCAGGCCTTCGCGCGTGTGGCTCAAATGTATCCGCAGGTGCATCTGGTCCTGGCAGGGCCGGACGAAGAGGGCCTGGGCGCGGATTTGCTGGAGCAGGCTCGCCTGTCAGGGATTGAGGGGAGAGTGCATCTCACGGGTCTGCTGCGCGAGGAGCATGTACTGGCAGCCCTGGCGGACGCCCTCCTGTTGATGATGCCCTCCGAACCTGACTCCGAAAATTTTGGCATGTCAGCCCTGGAAGCGATGGCTGCCGGGGTGCCGGTCCTGGTCTCTGAGGGCGTCCCGGTGGGGCGCTGGGCTGAGGAGCACG
>JAEWYL010000020.1 GCA_023395675.1 Chloroflexota bacterium
ACCCTGTTCTGGCTGGACCTGTACCTGGATGGGGCGGTGGAGGGCTTTGCGCCGCCGGCTCCCTTTGACCTGGCGGAGCTGGACCCGCAGGGGCTGCTCCCGGAGCGGCAGTATTCCAGGCAGGAGCTGTTGGGCTACCTGGCGCACTGCCGGGCGAAGTGCCGGGAGAAAATCGAGAGCCTGACCGAGACGGGCGCAGAGCGGCTGTGCAAATTCGGCTGGGGCGAGCTGCTCTATGTCGAGCTGCTGCTGGACAATATGCGCCACGTGCAGGAGCACGCCGCCCAGTTGAACCTGTTCCTGGGCCAGCGCATCGCGGCCGAGCCCGGTTGGGTGGCGCGCGGCAGGGTCAGCCGGGAGGGGGAATAAGAGTGCGGCAGCGGGGCAGGGACATTAACTTGACGTCCGCCGCTTTTGGCGCGAAAATAGGTCAGACGACTGTCGTATGAACACACGCCCGCCAATCACCCGATCCAAACCGGTCAGCGAGCAGGTGCAGGAACTGCTGCGTGACCGCATCCTGCAGGGAAGCTATTCCCCGAGCGAACGCATGCCCTCCGAGGAACGCCTGGCGCAGGAGCTGGACGTCAGCCGGGCCACGGTGCGCACCGCCCTGGCGGCGCTGGCGGCCGAAGGGCTGGTGCGCCGCCGGCACGGCGACGGCACCTACCCCGTCCCGCACACGATCGAACTCACCGTACGCGCTCGCGAGGCCTGGAATATCACCCACCAGATCCAGCGCAGCGGGCGCACCCCCGGCACGCAGGTGCTGGAGCAGGGCCTGCGCCCCGCCGTGGAAGTGGAGCGCAGGGAGTTCGAGTTGGGGGAGGGCGAGCCGGTCTACGCCATCCGGCGCCTGTTCACCGCCGACGGCATCCCGATCTGCGAGGCCCACCACGTGCTGCGGGCGGAGAGCTTCCCGCCGGAGGCTTTGCAGGCGGCTTCCGCGCTGCCTTTATTGGAATTCCTGGCAGCCTATCAGCAGCCGCTGTATCCGGGCGAGGTGCGCTTCAAGGCGCTCCAGGCCCGGGCCGGCACGGCGGAGAGGCTGCAGGTGGCGCCCGGCAGCCCGCTCTTACTGATCGAAGCGCGCCTGCTTGACGAACAGGGCCGGCCCCTGCTGCTGGCGCAGGAATACTACCGGGGCGAGGAGGGTTTCTGGCTGCCGGTAGCGCCCTTCCAGCCCTGAGCGCGCAGCCGTAATTGGATTCACTCCTTTGATAGACAGGTGTGTGCTTACGAGCGGAATGACACTTCGCCCGCAGGCGCACAATCAGATGGAAGCTTTTGCAGAAGCCTTGTATTTGGGGATCCGGAGGAAACCGAGATGGAAAATCGAGAAGCCTTGACTGCCAGCGCCCGCGGCGACCGGCCGTTCGACCTGGCCCTGACCGGCGTGCAGCTGGTGAACGTGCTCACCGGAGAGATCTACGCGGCCGACATCGGCGTCACCGGGGAGCGTGTGGCGCTGGTCGCCCCGGCGGGAGAGTTCGAGCTGGATGCGGTGGAGAAGCTGGACGGGCGCGGGCTGTGGGCCGCGCCCGGTTTTATTGACGGGCACGTGCACAACGAGTCCAGCATGGTCACCCCGGCCCGCTGGGCGGAGGCCATCCTGCCGCGCGGCACCACCACCGTTTGCACCGACCCGCACGAGATCGGCAACGTGCTCGGGATGCGCGGCGTGCAGTATATGCTGGAGGCCAGCCGGGGCCTGCCGCTGCGCTACTTCGTGACTGTGCCGAGCTGCGTCCCGGCGGTCCCGCACCTGGAGAGCGCGGGGGCCACCTTCACCGCTGTGGAGGTGGCCGAGATGCTGCACTGGGAGCGGGTAATCGCGGTGGCGGAGGCCATGGATTTCGTGGGCCTGGCGCACGGGAAGGGCAATATCGCCGCCATCGCCGAGGCCGGGCAGCAGGCCGGGGTGCCGGTGGAAGGGCACGCGCCCATGGTCAGCGGGCGCTTTTTACAGGCCTACCTGGCCGCGGCCGGGCCGCGCGGTTCCGACCACGAATCCCTCAGCGCGGAGAACATGGTGGAGAAAGCGCGCGCCGGCGCGCTGATCTACGCCCGGGTTAACCCGGTCCTGGACCTGACCCAGGAGTTCGTGCGCGCCCTCTCCCAGGTGCCCGATACACGCATGTTCGGCCTGTGCACCGACGATAACTCGCCCGCGCATATCCTGCATATGGGCCATATGGATTACGGCATGCGCAGCCTGATCGCAGCCGGGGTGGACCCGGTGAAGGTGTACCAGATGGCGACTATCAACGTGGCGGCTCATTACGGGCTGTGGGGGTTGGGCGCCATCGCTCCCGGCTGGCTGGCCGATATCGTCTTGCTGGACGATCTGCAGCAGGTGCGAGTGCGGCACGTGATCACCGGGGGAAAGTGGAGGGTGAAAGAAGGCGCGTTGCTCGACCCCATCGCGGAGCCGGTGGCGCCGCTGCTGGAGAATTCGGTGCGCCTGCCCGCCGGGCTGGACGTGGAGGCTTTCACCCCCAGGGTGCAGGGCGGGGCGAGCTGCCGGGTGAACGCCATTAACCTGGCGAACCTGATCGATACCCGGCTGGAGGCCCTGGAGCTGCCCTGCGAGAACGGGCAGGTGCGCTTCCCCCTGCCGGAAGGGGTAGCCCTGGCGGCGGTGGTCGGGCGGCACGGGCAGGGGAACCCGCCCAGCCTGGCCTTTGTCACCGGCTACCCGCTCCAGGCGGGGGCCGTGGCGAGCACGGTCAGCCACGACAGCCACAACCTGGGCATCATCGGGCGCACCCCTGCCGACCTGTGCGCTGCGGCCGAGACCCTGGCTCGCTCGGGCGGCGGGCTGGCAGCGGTGCACGAGGGGCAGGTGCTGGCCGAAATTCCGCTCCCGATTGCGGGCCTGATGAGCCCGCTGCCGCTGGTGGAGATGGCGGCCCGGTTGAACGCCTTCGAGCTGCGCCTGCCGGAGTTGGGTTTATGGCCGGTTTTCCCCTGGCACCTGCTGGCGATGGCCCTGCCCGTCATCCCCTCGGTGCGCCTGACCGACCTGGGCATGGTGGACACCCTCACTCAGCAGTTTGTCCCCATGCAGGCGGGCTGAGAGAGTAGAAGCCAGGGGCTGCGCGGTTACGCCCGCGCAGCCCCTGGCTCTCTCCGGGGCCGCGCTGCCCGGCTCACACGCTTTCGATGATGTGTTGGAAGGGGAGCGGGCTCATTTTTTGCGCCAGCATCCTCCGGGATAGATCGAGGAGACTGGCGCGTTCAAAACCGCTGCCGTTTAACCGTTCCATGCTCTGCCGGCGGACGAAATAGACCCCTTCTTCGCCAAAATTATAGACGCTGTGCTTCACCGCGCCGGTAAACCTGCCGCAGAACAGGATGAACCGGTGCAGGCTGAAGGCGGAGGTTTTCAATAACGGGGATACCCAGGCCGTCAGCCCGTGCTTCACGGCAGCGGCGGCGATGCCCTCCAGGCAGCAGCGGTAGCTCTCGTCGTCGAGCTCGTTCAGCCCGCGCAGGAGCCCGACCGAAAAGCTGAGCGCCCCGAATTTC
>JAEWYL010000044.1 GCA_023395675.1 Chloroflexota bacterium
CGGCAAAGCCCACCCCCCCGCCCCGCCCCCCGCCGGGGCGGGGGGAGCGCCTTGCACCGGCCCCCCCCGCCCACCCCACAGGTGCAAGGCGCTGCCTCCCCCTGGGAAGAGCCTCCTCGGGTCGAGCGGCACAGCCCGCCCGCTCCCCCGCCAAGCCCAAAAAGCGCCTTGCGCCGCCTCCGGTCGCTTCTCCCCAAAACCGGTGCGAGGCGCTTTCACCCCCCTGCCGGACCCCGGCCGGCAAAGATCTCCAGCCCGCGCCGCCTCCCGCCCAGGCGGGGGAGCGCCTTGCACCTGCTCCCCCAACCGCCCACCCCACAGGTGCAAGGCGCTGCCTCCCCCTGTGAAGAGCTTCCCTGGGCCGAGCGGCACAGCCCGCCCGCTCCCCTTTCCGGGCCAAAAAAGCGCCTTGCACTGCCTCCCGCCCACACATGGTAGGGTTTTCCCTACCAGTTTGCTGGGGATGATTCCCCATTGGTAGGGCTAATATTCAAGGGTATATTCTAGGAAGTTAAATATAGGATGGGAAACCTTAAAAAATAACTGCTTTTCTGCGCAGGAACCAGGGGGGTTAAGCAGCAATGCTTTATCACATTCGATATTTATGAATCAAATTCGTGTAGTGCTGGCTGATGACCATTCGTTTGTACGGAAGGGCATCCGCCAGATATTGGGGAAAGCCCCCGAGATAGAAATCGTCGGCGAAGGTGAAAATGGGGCCGAGGCGCTCAGCCTGGTAGAACTCCTTGAACCCGATGTTCTCCTCCTCGATGTCGAAATGCCCGTGATGAACGGCATTCAGGTAGCCAGAAGGTTGAAAGAGACCTCCACAACTGTGCGCGTCCTGGTCATCAGCGCGCACGACGACCGCCAGTACATCCTGGAGATGCTGGACTGCGGGGTTTCAGGCTACCTCACCAAGGAAGAGGTGCCCCAAAACCTGGTGCGCGCAGTGCGCGAGATCGCCGGTGGGGGAGAGAACTGGGTCAGCCAGCGGGTCGCAGCGCGTATTGGCGTATCCCGCTAGAAAAAGCCCCTGTCTGCCGCAGCCTTAACGCTGGCAAACACCCCTGTTTATGGGAAAACAGGGGTGCTTTTGCGTTCACCGCCTCCGGTGGGGTGTGCCTGCAAGGACCGCCCTGCGGGTTGAATAAATAGCCCCTGATCCGTTTTGAATTTCAGAACCGGCAGCCACAAAAACCCGAAAGGTCGCCTTCAGGTCTCTTTTCAGTCTGGCTCCTGGTGGCGACTTTTAAGAACCTATCCTAAAAAATTTGTATGTTGTTATGCGGGGCGCCTTCGGCGCCCCACATAACAACATAATCATTCGCTTAAGGTCTTGGAGACCTTCAGGGTCTTCGGGCGGCCATCGCAGCCCGGTCCATTCACGGCCGGGCGCAGGGCAGGCAGCCCGGTCAGGGTCCGCAGCAGGGCGGCCGCATCCCACCCCCGCCGCACCCTCCCCGACCCCATCAAACTCTGGGGGTAATCCCTGATCCGATTCTAGGAATAATCCCCATTGAATTCGGATCAATAGTCTCTTATAGTTAATCTGGTTATACTAACTGCCGCTTCGAGCAATTGGGCAGTACGCGCGGCAGACATACTTTCATGTGAATGCCGGGGAAAGAGATTTTTCGCTCCGCACCCGCATTCACAATCACTTATTGTTGTTTTGTGAAAGGAGAATTCAAGATGGGTATTCTCGCATGGATCGTCGTGGGTCTGATCGCCGGCTGGTTGGCTGGGCTGGTGATGAAAGGCAGCGGGTACGGTATCCTGGGTGATATGATCCTGGGGATTATCGGTGCGGTGGTTGGCGGTTTCCTCGCCAGCGCCCTCTTCGACGTCGCCGACCCGCTTAGCGGCATCAACCTGACCACCCTCGTTGTCGCATTCCTGGGCGCCATTATCGTCGTCGCCATCGTCCGCGCCCTGCCCGGGCGTTCTCCAGTATAGCCCGGATGAATAATATGCAGGCAGGCCCGCGCCTGCCTGCATTCTGCTTTCGCTCCCGCGCCGCAGTATGCGCGGGAGCGCTTTTTTTCTGCGGCTCCGGGCGCTAAACCAGGTGGTCGCGCACCGCGTAGACCGCCGCCTCGACCCTGGACGAGACCCCCAGCTTCATATAGATCGAATCGATGTGCTTCTCCACGGTCTTGTAGCTGATGCCCAGCGCCAGGCCGATCTCCTGGTTGGTCTTCCCGGCCGCGATCAGGCGCAGCACTTCCACTTCGCGCTCGGTCAGCCCGCCGCTCTCGCTGCTGCCCATCTGCACCCAGCTCGCCATCTGCGCCGCGATCTTGCGGCTCACCCAGCCCTGCTCGCCGCGCGCCACCCCCCGCACCGCCTCGATGATCGTCTCCGGCACCTCTTCCTTAACCAGATAGCCCGCCGCGCCGCTGGAGAGCAGGCCCAGGATAAACTGCTTGTTGTCGTACGTGCTCAGGGCCAGCACCCGCGTGGGCGACTGCTTCTCTTTCAGGGTGCGCGCCACCTCCAGGCCCTTCATACCCGGCATCTCCATATCCAGCAGCAGCACGTCCGGGGCCATCTCCTCCACCATCTGCAGGGCCTCCTCGCCGCTCGAGGCTTCCCCCACCACCTGAATGTCCGCTTCTTTCTCCAGGAATTTCCGGATCCCCGCCCGCGCCAGCGGGTGGTCGTCCGCCATCAGTACCTTGATTGCATTCATGCCATACCCTTCCCTTCTACCACTGCCCGGGACCCCCCTGAAGGCGGGAAACTCACGCCTGCCCCAACTCCTCAACCACCTGTGGAAGCGTGGCCCGCACCTGCGTCCCTCTTCCGGGGGCCGAGATCACCTCCAGCCGGCCTCCGATCATCTCCGCCCGCTCAACCGAGCCCACCAGCCCCAGGTGGCCCTGCCGCGCCAGCCGCACCCAGCGCTCGGGCACCTCGAACCCGCAGCCGTCGTCCGCCACCTCCAGGGTCACCCTGCCGCCCTCCCGCTCCAGCCGGATCACCACGTTCTGCGCCCCCGAGTGCCGCGCCACGTTGCTCAGCGCCTGCTGGTAGATGCGGAACAGGTTGAGGCGCTCCTCCTCGCTGAGCGATTTCCCGTCGTAGCTGAGCTCCAGGCGGATCTTCAGCTCCGGGTATTTTTGCCGGAAGCCCTCGACGTGCTCCCGGATGGCCCCCTCCAGCCCGAAGGGCGCCAGGGTGGGCGGGCGCAGCTCGCCGCAGATGCCCCGCAGCGAGTGAATCACCTGCTGCAGGCTGCCGCGCGTCTCCTCCAGGCTGGCAGACAGCTCCGGCGACCCGGAAGCGGGCTCCTCGAACTCGTTCAGGCTGTACAGCACCGCGTACAGGTCCTGCATGGGCACATCGTGGATCTCCTGCGCCAGCTGCACCCGCTCGGCCTCCCGGCTTGCCAGCAGGCGGCGCTGCACCTCGGCCAGCTCGGCCTCCACCTGCTTGCGCGGGGTGATGTCCTCCAGCATGCCGATGGTGAAGAGCGGCTGGTTGTCTTTGTTGCGCACCAGAGAGACGGTCAGGTTGCACCAGATCAACTGCCCGTCTTTGCGCGTGAAGCGCAGCTCGGCCTGGTAGTAGTCCCGGTTCATGGCGATCAGCCGGCTGTACAGGCGCCGGAAGATGTCCCGGTCCTCCGGGTGGCACAGGTCCGCCGCGTTCAGCCCCTGCAGCTCGCCCCCGGTGTGCCCCAGGATCTCCTGCAGCCGCGGGTTGCACACCAGGATGCGCTGCTCCAGGTCGAGGCCCGCCATGCCGATCGCCGCCGCCTCGAAGATGGCGCGGAAGCGCGCCTCGCTGGCCCTCAGGGCCTCGGCTGCCCGGTGCTGCTCGGTCACGTCTCGCACCACGCAGATGGTCAGCATCCCGCGCCGCGTCCTCAGCGGGCTGAGCAGGATGTCCACCGGGAACTCCCGCCCATCCTTGCGCAGGCCGTACAGCTCCAGCCCTACCCCCATCGGGCGGGTGCGGGCGTTGCGGATATAGGCCTCCCGGTGGCCCCTGTGCCCCGCCCGGTAGCGCTCGGGCAGCAGACTCTCGAGCGGCTGGCCGAGCAGCTCTTCCCGGCTGTAGCCGAACAGCTTCTCCATCTCCTGGTTCAGGCGCAGGATGCGCCCCTCTTCCGAGACCAGCACGCTGCCGTCCGGCGAAGATTCGAACAGCCCGCCCAGCAGGTCCATGCTCTCGCGCAGGGCCTCCTCCATGCGGCTCTGTTCGGTGACGTCCAGCCCGGTGCCCACCAGCTTCACCAGCCGCCCGTCTTCGTCCAGCAGCGGGCGCCCCTGCCCGAGGACCACCCGCTCGCTCCCGTCCGGGCGCACCAGGCGGTGGGTGAACTCGAAGGCGCTTTTCTCCGCCAGGGCCCGCTCCACCGTCTGGATGGTCCGCTCCCGGTCCTCGGGGTGCACGCGCTCCAGGAAGGCCTCGTACGTGCCGATGGGCTGCTCCGGCCCCAGCCCGTAGATGCGGTACAGCTCGTCCGACCACTCCAACCGGTTGCTCTCCGGCTCCCATTCCCAGCTTCCCAGGTGAACGATGCGCTGCGCCTCGGCCAGCTGGGCCTGCCGGCGCCTCAGCTCCCCCTCGGTGCGCTCCCGTTCCACCACGCGCCCCAGCATGGCGCCGATCTGGGACATGACGTCCAGCAGGGCCTGTTCGGGCTCGAACACCGCCGCGGCGTAGAATTCCAGCACCGCCGCCGCTTCCTGGCCCACCAGCACCGGGAAGGCGAAGCCCGACTTCAACCCCGCCTGCGCGCCTCCCCGGCGGTGAGAGAGGCCCGCCTCGCCCGCCAGATCCAGCACCCAGGCCGGCTGCCGGCTGGCTGCGGCGCGCCCGGGCAGGTCTTCGCCCGGCCTCAGGCGCGCCGCTTCGCTCGCCTGGCGGAAAGATTCGCAGCGCCCGGGGTCCTGCAGGTACCACAGCCCGCTGGAGGCCAGCTCGGGCTCTCCCCCGGCGCCATGCGCCGCCAGGTACACGTGCCCCACCGGCCAGCCGGTGAAGGCGCACACCTTGTCCAGCACGAACTGGAGCACCGGCCTCAGCGCCGAGGCCTGGTTGGCGGCTGTGCCCACCGCGTGCAGCAGGCGCAGGTAGCCCGTGCGCTCGATGATGCGCTGCTCCAGCGAGGCGTTGAGCGCCTGCAGCTCGTTCTCGGTGCGTTTGCGCTGGATGGCGGCCGCCAGGATATTGGCGATGGCCTTCAAAAAGTGGATGTCGTCCTCGCTGAAGGTGCGCCGCGCCCGGCTGTGCGCCCCCAGCACCCCGAACGGCAGGCGCGGGCCCCCGATGATCACGCTCAACCCCGAGACGACCCCGTGCTCGAGCAGCAGCGCCGGCCCGGAAAAGCGCTCCTCCCGGGTCAGGTCCTCGACGATCACCGGCTGGCGGGTGAACAGGGTGTAGCCCGCCTGGGAATCCAGCCCCGCCCCCACCGTCAGGCTGCCCACCAGGCCCGGCTTCCACCCCACACCGGCCCGCAGCAGCAGGTTTTCCTCGTCGGGGAGCAGCTCCAGCACCTTGCAGAATTCCACCCCGAGCTTGCGGGCGACCTGCTGCGAAGCCTCGTCCATCAGGCTCTGCAGTTCCGCCCCCTCCAGCGCGAGCTGACCCAGCTCTGCCACCGCAGCCTGCTGGTTCGCCCGCATCGCCAGTTCATCATTCAGATTCATACTTGAGCGTGAGCGTTCGATCATTCTCTCCCCGGCGCTCATCAATTGGAAGTACAAAACAGGGTGTCGTTGTACGGCGCGCCCGCAGGGCCGCCGCCGGAGGCGGGTCTGTGCTTCCGGGTATCCCCCTTGTCAATCACCTAAATAATACCATAATTATCCAACGTTCCGCGCCCGCAGCGGCAGTTGTCTTTGCGAGAGGGAGAAGAAGAACCGCTCTCGCTAAGACGCAAAGACGCAAAGGAAGAGGGTTGAGTCCTTCTTTGCGTCTTAGCGTCTTTGCGAGAGATTTTCTTATCGGTGTGCATCGGTGTGCATCTGTGGTTATTGAATAAACCACAGAAACACACCGATAGACACAGATAAAAGAAGAAGAAGAACCGCTCTCGCAAAGACGCTAAGACGCAAAGGAAGAAGATTATGTTCTTCTTGGCGTCTTTGCGTCTTTGCGAGAGGTCTTCTTATCGGTGTGCATCGGTGTCAATCAGTGGTTTTTAAATGAACCACAGATGGACACGGATAGACACAGATAAAAGAAGAAGAACCACTCTCGCCAGGACGCAAAGGAAGAAGATTAAGTTCTTCTTGGCGCCTTTGCGTCTTTGCGAGAGATTTTCTTATCGGTGTGCATCCGTGTGCATCTGTGGTTGTTGAATGAACCACAGATGCACAGCGATAGACACAGATAAAAGAAGAAGAAGAACCGCTCTCGCTAAGACGCAAAGACGCAAAGGAAGAGGTTTAAGTTCTTCTTGGCGCCTTTGCGTCTTTGCGAGAGCTCTTCTTTTTTCTTCCGCCGGCTGTGGATAATCTCCAAAGACCGGCCGCGCTTCTGATGGTAAGATAGCGGGTATGGATTTTTCCCGGATTACGGATACCCTCTTCATCGGCACGACGCCGAAATCGGAAGCTTACGACCGGCTGCGCGAGCTGGGGGTGGGCCTGGTGATCAATATGCGCTGGGAGCGCCGCCCCTACCGCGACCCGCACACCTCCCCCATCCCCACCCTGTGGCTGCCCACCTTCGATTCCCCGCTGATCCCCATTCCGGTGCGGGTGCTGATGCGCGGGGCCCTGGCGGCCCAGGAGACGCTGGCCCAGGGCAAGAAAGTGTACGTCCACTGCCAGATGGGGCGCCACCGGGGGGTGGCGATTGGGTCTGCGGTGCTCATCGCCCAGGGATACGAACCGGAGGAGGCCATGCGCCTGATCAAAAAGGCGCGCCCGGTGGCCGACCCCGACGCCTGGTATATCCGGCGGCAGATCCTGCGTTTCGCCCGGGCCTGGAAGCGCCTGCACCCGGACGAGGCGCAGCCGGCGCCCTCCCCCTCCGCGCCCGAACAGGGGGATTAGGGCGCCCCTTCCCCCAGATCCCAAAACTGCAGGGCGGCGTCCAGCCCGCCGGAGACCAGCCAGCGCCCGTCGGGGCTGAAGGCCAGGCAGGTGGCGGCCAGGGAATGCCCCTCCAGGCGGGCCAGCTCCACGCCCGAACCCACCTCCCACAGGCGCACGCTCCCGTCCCCGCCGGCGGAGGCGGCGCGCTGCCCGCCGGGGCTGAAGGTCACCGCCCAGACCAGCGCGCCGTAGCGCCCGGCCTCGCCGGAGTGCCCGGACGGGGTCGGGAGCGAGGTCCCGGTCGCCAGGTCCCAGGTAAACACGCCGTTCTCGGTATCGCCGGCCGCCAGGCGGGCGCCGTCCGGGCTGAGGGCCAGGCTGTAGAAGGAGACGGCCTGTTCCTCCTGCCCGGGGCGCTGCAGGGTCTGCATAAAGCGCCCGCTGGCGAGCTCGCGCAGGCGGACGACGTTGGCGTTGGCGATGGCGAGGCCGGCGCCGTCGGGGGTGAAGGCGATGGCGGGCACGGCGAAGGCCCCGCCGATCATCTCAATCTGGGGTTCGGGCTCCTCGCCGCCCTCCTGGAGCAGGGCGTCCAGGTCCCACAGGCGGGCCATGCCGTCGTTGCCGGCGGAGGCCAGCAGGGCGCCGTCGGGGCTGAAGCGCACGGCGTTGGCGCCCTTGCGGTGCGCCTGGAAGCGCAAGACCGGCGCGCCGCCGGCCTCGCCCGCCGCGGGCAGGTCCCACACCTGCACGGCCCCGTCGCGCCCGGCCGCCGCCAGCCGCCGCCCGTCGGGGCTGAAGGCCAGGGAGGTGGACCACACCCCGGCCTCCAGGCGGCCTGCTTCGCGGGGCGGGCCCGAAGCCAGCCCGTCCACCGCGTAGAGGTGGATATTCTCCCCGGCTGCGGCCGCCAGCAGCTCCCCGCCGGGAGACCAGGCGGCGGCCAGCACCAGGTCGTAGCGCTCGAACTGCAGGCGCGCCGCCGCAGCCGGGGCCTGCCCCTGGCGGGCGGCGCCCTCCGCAGCCCCGCCCCGGGCCCAGCCGGCGGGCAGAGCCGCCAGGCAGAGGGCCAGGAGCGCCAGCGCACCCAACAGCCGGCCCCGCAGCCCGCGGCCCCCCGGCGCCCCCGCGCTCATGGAACCCCCCATAACCAGACGCTGCCGTCATAGGAGCCGGAGGCCAGCAGGCGCCCGTCCGGCGAGAACGCCAGGCGCGTGACCCCGCTGGTATGCCCCTGCAGGGTGCGCGCCAGCCCTCCCGCGCTCAACGACCACACCTGCACCGGGCTGCCGGAGCGGCCCGGCTGGTAGCGCGGGTAGCTGATCCCGGAGGCCAGCAGGTCGCCGTCGGGGTGAAATGCCAGGCTCTCCACCACCCCGTCCGCCTGGAACTGGCCCACCTGGGTCTGCTGGTCCAGGTCCCAGATGCGGATATCGCCGTCGTAATGGCCGCTGACCAGGGTGGACCCGTCGGAGGAGAAGGCCAGGCTGCTCACCGCCCCGGTGAAGGAGGTGAAGAAGATCAGCTCGGGGTCGTCCGGGTTGGCCAGGTCCCAGACCTGGACGGCGTAGCGGTGCGGGGCGGTGGCGATGCGGCTGCCGTCGGGGGAGAAGACCAGGTCCAGCACGGTCGTGGTGGTGGTGATCGCCTGGGTCACCTGCCAGGTGAGGGTGCTGCGGAACTCCAGCACGTTGACCGGCTTGATCTCGGGGGCGCTCCACACGGTGAGCAGGCGGGCGCTGCCCGGGGTGAAGAGCAGCTGGCGGAGGGGGCGGCGCTCGAGGAAGAGCACGCCGCGCGCCTCCCAGAAGGGG
>JAEWYL010000054.1 GCA_023395675.1 Chloroflexota bacterium
CAAACAAGCTCACTTTCTCCTCTCGGGTGGGAGAAAAAAGGCGAGACGCCATGCCCCTGATTAAACACCAGCGAGGCTTTCGATTGGTCACACCCGGGGATACAATCCCTGTTACGAAAGTGTTACAATTTCAACGGGGGGGACAGGTAGGACAAATGGACCAGGAAATCTCCTTTGGGGCATGGATGCGGAAACGCCGTGATTTGCTGGGGCTGACCCGGGAGGCGATCGCGAAGCAGGTGGGCTATTCCGTCGCGATGATCCGCAAAATCGAGGATGACGAACGCCGCCCCACCCCCCAGGCCGCGGCCCTCCTGGCGCAGGCCCTGGGCATCCCCGCAGAGCAGCAGGATACCTTCCTGAAAGTCGCCCGGCAGGAGCGCGCCGCCGGCCGCCTCAACCTTCCGCCTGAAGAAGAGCCCTTCCCCTGGCAGGCTGCCGCGCAGCCCCAGACGAATCTGCCGCTGCCGGTCACCCCGTTCGTCGGGCGGGAAGCGGAGTTAGGCAGGCTGGCCGGGCTGCTCCGGGACCCCGCCATTCGCCTGGTGGTCCTGACCGGCCTGGCAGGGATCGGGAAGACCCGCCTGGCGCTGCAGGCGGCGCGCGCCCGGCTCGATCAATTTCCACAGGGCGTGTTCTACGTCTCCCTGGCCTCCCTGGATTCCCACGAACTGATCGCCACCAGCACCGGCAGCGCCATCGGTTTTCAGTTCTACGAGGCGGCCGACCCTCAGGAACAACTGCTGCGCTACCTGCGGGAGAGGCAGATGCTGCTGGTGCTGGACAATTTCGAGCATCTCATGGAAGGGGCAGACCTGCTGCACCGCATCCTCCAATCCGCGCCGGGCGTGCGCCTGCTGGTGACCTCCCGGGAGCGGTTGAACCTGCAGGGAGAGTGGGTGTTCGAGGTGCGCGGCCTGCCTTTTCCGCCGGGCCCGGAGGAGAACGGCCCGGAGCGGGTGGAGGCGTACGAAGCGGTGCAGCTCTTTTTGGAGACCGCCCGGCGGGTGCATCCCGCCTTCACCCTGAACGAGGAGAGCCGGGCGTGTGTGGTGCGGATCTGCCGGCTGGTGGAGGGGATGCCGCTCGGCATCGAGCTGGCGGCGGCCTGGGTGCGGGCGCTCTCCTGCCAGCAAATCGCGCTGGAGATCGAGAACAACCTGGACTTCCTCAGGGCCTACGTGCGCGCCATCCCCGAGCGCCACCGCAGCCTGCGCGCCGCGCTGGACTGCTCCTGGGACCTGCTGCTGGACGGGGAGAAGCGAGCCTTCCGGCGGCTCTCGGTGTTCCAGGGGGGCTTCCGCAGGGAGTCGGCGCAGGCAGTGGCAGGAGCCGGCCTGGAAGAGCTGGCCTCGCTGCTGGACAAGTCGCTGGTGAAGCGGGCCGGGGAGGAGCGCTACGACCTGCACGAACTCGTGCGCCAGTATGCGGCCTTCCAGCTCCAGGACGAGCCGCAGGAACAGGAGCGGACGCAGGAGCGGCACAGCAGCCACTACGCCGGGCTGCTCGAAAGCTGGGGCAAAAAGATCGCCAGCCCGGGCCAGGTCGAGGCGCTGGCGGAGATGGACGCCGAGATGGATAACGTGCGCCAGGCCTGGAGCTGGATGGTGAAGCACGGGCAGATTGAGGACATCCAGAAGTCGCTGCCCAGCCTGTGGCGCTATCACGATATCCGGGGGCGGTTTTACGATGGTGCGGCGCTCATGGGCCAGGCGGCGAGGGTGCTCCAGGGCCTGGAGGCTGCGGAAACCGGCGGTGAGGGCGGGCGCGCTGGCCCGGCGGAGGCCGCCGAGCGCGCCCGGCGCTCGATCCTGCTCGGGCGCGTCCTGGCGCAGCAGGGGTACTTCTATTCCTGGCTGGGCCGCTACGATGAGGCCCGCGCCGGGCTGCAGCAAAGCCTGGCCCTGCTGCGCGCCGGCACGGACCGGGGCGCGCTGGCCTTTGCGCTGGCTGTGCTCGGGTATATGCACACCCGGCTGGGCGAATTTCAGGTGGCCAGGCAGCAAATCGAGGAAAGCCTGTCCATCCTGCGCGCCCTGGGCGATTACACCACCCTGGTCTACTGCCTGGTCACTTTGAGCTACATTCACCAGGCGCAGGGCAATTTTCAGGCGGCCTACGAAGTGTCCAGCGAGGGGCTGGCGCTCAGCCGCGACCTGCTCAACAACCCGCTGGCGACCGAACACTGCCTGCTGGCGCTCAGCGCCGCGGCAAGCTGCCTGGGCCGCCTGCCTGCGGCCAGGCGTTGGGCGGAGGAGAGCCTGCAGCTCAGCCGGGAGCTCAACCACCGCTCGGGGATCGGGTATGCCCTCAAGTGGTTGGGGCGGATCAGCAGCAAGCTGGGCGAGCCGGAGCGCGCCCGGGCCCTGCTGAGGCAAAGCGTCTCCCAGTTCGCAGAGATCGGCGACCGCCCGCTCTACGCCGAGACGCTGGTGGACCTGGGGGCGGCGGCGCTCGCCTCAGGGGCAGAAGCCGAAGCGAAACACAGTTTTCAAGAAGCGCTGCGGGCGGCCCTCGAAACGCAGACCCATCCCACGGCCCTGCTGGCAGTCGTCGAACTGGCGGCGCTGGAGATGAGAGCAGGCAGCCGGGAAGTGGCCCTGGAATGGGCCATCCACTGCCTGCAGCACCCCTCCGCCAGGCGGGAGGCCGCCGTGCAGGCCGAGGCGCTGCGGGCCGAGCTGGCCGGGCAGCTCACGCCGCAGCAGATCGAGGCCGCCGGGGCGCGGGCAAAGGTCAAGAGCCTGGGGCAGCTCGCGCAGGAGATCCTCAGCGCCTGACCCCCGGCCGCAGGGGGCTTTCAACCGTTGGAAAAAGGGAGGGCTTCGAGGCTGTCCCAATTATGAGCTCTTCGTGCGGTTATTTTGGACAGCCCCAAACAGCAGCGCCCACAAAAACCCAGAAGCGCGTATAATCAGCGCATGTTGGACGAAATCTGGAAAACCCTGCGCGGCATCCACCGCTTTTTCATGGACCAGCTCCTCTACCCGCTGGTGCTCTCCAGCCTGCTGGCACTGGGCTTCTGGTTAGGGCAGGTGGTGCTCAGCTCGTCCTGGGTGTTCTACCGCAACCTGATCTGGAACCTGTTCCTGGCCTGGATCCCGTACCTCTTCAGCTTTCTGGCCGCCGCCTCGCACCGCCTCTTCCCGCGGCAGTGGTGGCTGCTCATCCTGCCCGGGGCCGTCTGGCTGGCGTTCTTCCCCAACGCCCCCTACCTGCTCACCGACTTCCTGCACCTGGAAAACCGGCCCGGCATCCCGCTCTGGTACGACATCCTGCTGCTGGCGGCTTTCGCCTGGAGCGGGCTCTTCCTGGCGGTGGCCTCGCTGCAGTCCATGCACCGCATCATGAGTGGCTACCTGGGCTGGCTGGGCGGCTGGACCTTCGCCATGACCGCCCTGGGCCTGAGCGGGCTGGGGCTGTACCTGGGGCGCTTCTCACGCTGGAACAGCTGGGACCTGCTGCTGCAGCCCAAAGACATCCTGCGCGACCTGCTCTCGCGCTTCGCCAACCCCTTCAGCAACCTGACCTTCTTCGGTTTTACCCTCATGTTCACCGCCTTCCTGCTGGTCTGCTACCTGACCTTCGTCTCGGTGCGGCGGGTGGGGAGCCGCTAGGGGGTATAATAGGACCGATCCCAATCCAAGACCAATGAAGGAGCCTTACATGACAGAAGCACCTGGCGGCGCGCTTCAGGCCGCGCTGCAGTACGCGCAGGAGAACCGGGAGCGCTTTCTCTCGGAGCTGATCGAATTCGTACGCATCCCCTCCGTCTCGACCGATCCGGAACGCAAGGGAGAGATGCAGGCCGCGGCGGAATGGGTGGCCGGGCAGCTGCGCGGCCTGGGTTTCTCGGGCGTGCAGGTTTACCCGACCCCCGGGCACCCGGTGGTCTACGGCGAGAGGCTGGACCAGCCCGGAGCGCCGGTCATCCTGGTGTACGGGCATTACGACGTGCAGCCGGCCGAGCCGCTGGAGCTGTGGGATTCCCCGGCCTTCGAGCCGGCCCAGCGGGGCGAAAACCTGTTCGGGCGGGGGGTTTCGGACATGAAGGGCCAGGTGGTGGCCTCGCTCAAGGCGGTCGAGAGCGTGCTGCGGGCGGCCCCGAACGAGGGCCTGCCGGTCAACGTTAAATTCCTGGTGGAGGGCGAGGAGGAGATCGGCTCGCCCAACCTGGGCGCTTTCCTGACCGGGAACCGCGAGCTGCTGGCCTGCGATTTCTGCCTGAACCCCGACGCGGGCATGATCGATCCCGACAACCCGAGCATCACCTACGGGCTGCGTGGGCTGGCCTATTTCGAGCTGCGGGTCAAGGGCCCCCAGCACGACCTGCACTCCGGCATCTTCGGCGGCGCGGTGCACAACCCGGCCCAGGTGCTGTGCGAGCTGATCGCCGGCATGCACGACGAGCAGGGGCGGATCACCCTGCCCGGGTATTACGACAGCGTGCGCCCGTTGAGCCAGGAGGAGCGAGACGAGCTGGCCCGCCTGCCCATGGACGAGGCTTTTTACAAACAGGCCGCCGGGGTCGAGCGGCTGTACGGCGAGGCGGGCTACACCCCGGTGGAGCAGGTCGGCGCCCGGCCCACGCTGGAGGTGAACGGCCTGCTCTCCGGCTTCACGGGCGAGGGGTCGAAGACGGTGCTGCCCGCCTGGGCCATGGCGAAGATCTCCATGCGCCTGGTGCCCGACCAGGACCCGGCGGAAGTGCACCGGCAGCTCGTGGCCTACCTGGAGCAGAAGGCCCCGCCCACCGTGACCTGGGAGGTGACCCAGATGGCGGGGGGCCGCGCCAGCCTGACCGACCGGGAGACGGCAGGGGTGAAGGCCATGGCCCACGCCCTGCGCACGGTATGGGGCAAGCGCCCGCTCTACAAGCGGGAGGGCGGCAGCATCCCGGTGGTGGGCGATATGCAGGAGCTGCTCGGCATCCGCTCCATCGTGTGCGGCTTCGGCCTGATGGACGACAACGCCCACGGCCCGAACGAGAAGCAGCACCTGCCCACCTGGGAGCGCGGCATCCAGGCGCTGATCCATTTCTTCTATAATTTGGAGCTGTAGGGGCGGGCAAAGATTGGGTTTCCCCCAACCCTGGCGCCGTGCCCTACAGCACAGCCTGGGGCGCGGCAGACGGCCACCACCCGCTCTCAATCGATAAAGAAGGGGGGATTTTTGTGCGGCTTCGCCACGTAAAAATCCCCCCTTCTTCTTATCGCGCCTCTTGACAGCCGGCGCAAAAAGTGGATACTTGTACTCCGAACCGGGTTTCAATTTCAGAGGCGGCGCCGGCGCGCCGCGCTGTGACGCGATTTATGACACCTGTCACTTGCCGGGCTTGAAAAAATCGGCGATACTGGGTGTGCGCCTCAACTTTAATATATTTCCATGTGGTCGTGCCGGGAGGCTGCGTCTTCCAGCACGACAGGATCATCATTTTCCGGACAGGTAAATACAGGAAGACCTTTATGAATGATAACAGCCCCACCTACGGCGGCCAGGCCGTCATCGAAGGCGTGATGATGCGCGGCACCCAGTCCTGCGCCATCGCCATGCGCGCCCCCGCTCAGAACATCGTCATCCACACCGAGCCGCTGACCGGCATCTACAAGAGCAAGATCCGCCAGATCCCCTTTCTGCGCGGGCTGGTGGTGCTGTGGGACGCGCTGGGCCTGGGCGTGCGCGCCCTGACCATCTCCGCCAACACCCAGACCGGCGAGGATGAGAAGATCGAAGGGCCGGCCCTGTACCTCACCCTGGGCATCTCGCTGACCTTCGGCATCGGCCTGTTCTTCCTGGCCCCCGCAGCCCTGGCGCAGTTCTCCGAGCGCTTCCTGGGCGCGGGCGAGGCTGCCGCCTCCTGGACGACCGCCTGGTGGGGCAACCTGCTGGAAGGCCTGCTGCGCCTGGCGATCCTGATCGGCTACGTCTGGCTGGTGGGCCGCATCCCCGAGATCCGCCGGGTCTTCGCCTACCACGGCGCCGAGCACAAGACCATCAACGCCTACGAGGCCGGGGTGGAGCTGACCCCGGAGAACGTCTCCCGCTTTTCGGTGGAGCACCCCCGCTGCGGGACGGCTTTCCTGCTCACGCTGGTGGTGGTCTCGGTGCTGATCTTCTCGCTCCTGGGGCCGCTGCCCATCGGGCTGCGCCTGCTCAGCCGGATCATTTTCCTGCCGGTCGCGGCCGGGCTGGCATACGAATACATCCGCTGGACGGCCCGCCACCTGAATTCGCCCCTGGTCAAGCTGCTGGTGCGGCCCAACCTGGCCCTGCAGCACCTCACCACCCGCGAGCCCTCCCTGGATATGCTGGAGGTCTCCATCGCCGCCTTCAACGCCATGCGCTCCAACGAGGAGCAGCAGGTGGCGGTCTGAGCCGGGCGGCTCCGGCCCTGTCTCCGAAAACCACAGAGCGCCGGGAGGGCGAACCCCTCCCGGCGCTCTTTTTGAAGCTGCAGGCATCATTTTCCCGGGCAGCGGCCCGGGACCATTATAATTAGGCTATGCCCCCCATCCCAAAAGGCCGGTCTCTGCCCCTGGTCGTGCTGCTCCTGGCCCTGCTGCTGGCAGCCTGCGAGATCACCGCCGGCGGCTCCACCCCCACCCCCTCGGTCGCCGCCACCCAGGCGACCGCCACGGTGCAGCTGCTGCCCGATCTGGAGCTGCAGGATATCGCCCTGGAGCTCAAAGACGAGGCGCTCTGCGGGGATTTCCTCAACGAGCTGGGGGTGCGCATCTGGATCACGAACGGGGGGGAGGCCCCGGCGGGGCGCTTTGTGGTGGAGGTGAACGGCAGCCGGCTGACCCTGGAGCGCGGCCTGGCGCCGGGCGAGGAGGCCTCCTTCTGGTTCCCCGGCTACCGCACCGATAACCAGGTGCAGCTCGACGCCACCTTCTTGATCGAGGAGAGCGACGAGCGCAACAACGGGGCCCGGCGCGTGCTGAGCGTCCCCACCCCGCCGGCCGCCTGCGTGCCCACCCCGCTGCCCGTGAGCCAGGTGGACGAGCCGCTGTGGGTGCTGGAGGGCCACGCGGCGAAGGTCTGGGCGCTGGATTTCTCGCCGGACGGGCGGCTGCTGGCCTCCGCCTCGGTGGACAACACCCTGCGGCTGTGGCAGGTGCGCGAGGGCCGCCTGCTGCGCACAATGGAGGGGCATCCCTTCCCGGTGCTGAACGTGCTCTTCGCCCCCACCGGGCAGACGCTGGCCACCAGCTCCGACGACGGGGTGGTGCGCATCTGGGACCTGTCGAACAGCCAGCTCCTGCACGCGCTGCAGGGGCACGCGGGCTGGGTGCAGGCCATCGCCTATTCGCCGGACGGGGGGCTGCTGGCCTCCGGTTCGGACGATTTCACCGTGCGGATCTGGAACCCCAGGACCGGGGCGCTGGTGAGCATTTTGGACGAGGGTATGGGCGCTATCCGCTCTATCGCCTTCTCGCCGGTGGGGGGCCTGCTGGCCTGGGCCGAGGCGGGCGGGACGGTGCGGGTCTGGGACCTGGAAAGCCAGGGCTGGCGCCTGATCCTGCCGGGGAACGGCAGGCCGGCCAACAGCCTGGCCTTCTCCCCCGACGGGGCTTTAATGGCGGTGGGGTTCGGAGACGGTAGCGTGCGGCTGTGGGCGGTGGGCGCGGGGGAGGCTGAGGCGCCGCCGGACCCGGCCCCCGCGCTCACCCTGCGCGGCCACCGGGAGGCGGTGAACCACCTGGTCTTCTCTCCCGGCGGCGATATGCTGGCCTCGGCTTCGGACGACCAGACGGTGATCCTGTGGCAGGTGGAGGACGGGGCGGCGCGAATGGTCTTCCGCGGGCACGAGGCCCCCGTCACGGCGGTGGACTTCTCGCCCGACGGGCTGCTGCTGGCCTCGGCCTCGGAGGACGCGACTATACGGATGTGGGAGGTGGCGCCGGAGGGGGAATGAGGGGGGAAGAGGGCTCTCGCGAAGACGCAAAGGGATATAGAATAAGAGAAGAGGTTTTCTTTGCGGCTTTGCGTCCTGGCGTGAGATTGAAGAAAAAGGCTCTCGCAAAGACGCTGAGAGGCAAAGAAGAAGAAAGCAAGCAGGGAAAGATGGCTTTCTTTGCGGCTTTGCGTCTTGGCGTGAGAGTAGAAAAAGCTCTCGCAAAGACGCTAAGACGCTAAGAAGAAAGCAAGCAGGGAAAGATGGCTTTCTTTGCGGCTTTGCGTCTTGGCGGGAGATTCTTCTAAGTTTTACTGCACTTTTGTACCGCATTCGGGGCAGAATTTGGCGTTGGGCAGCAGCTTACTGCCGCACTCGGCGCAGAACTGCTCGGCTTTGATCTTCGTCCCGCACTCGGGGCAGAATTTGGCGTTGTTCGCCAGGGGGGCCTCGCAGTTCGGACAGCTCGCCCGCACGCCCTCGCGCCAGCTTTTCTCTTTCAGCATCTCCCGGTCTTCTTCCGCCATCTTCGAGTGGGCCCAGATCTCTTCCACGGTGCGGCTGGCCTGGGCTGCGGCCATCTCGACCCCCAGGTCGGGGGCGCACTCTTTGCACAGGCCCTTCTGGGTATTCCAGCAGCTTTTGCGGCAGACCCAGTTGGAGCAGCGCGGGCACTGGATGAAGTCGGGGCGCAGCTCCTCCATGGCTTTCTCGAAAGCGCTGTCGTGGGCTTTCTCCCAGGCGGCGGAGCGGGCCTGCTCGCTCAGGTTCGCAGCCTGTCCGAAGATGCCGCCAAAGATGCTGCTGGCTGCGTCCAGCGCGCTGGTCGCCACGCCCAGGGCCGAGGCCTGGAAGCGCGTGCGGTAGCCGGTGTTGCAGCGGCTGCAGTAGAACTCGAACTGGAAGCCCTTGTCGGTGCTGAGATCGGAATAATTTCCGGTGAATTGAATTTTGCTGGTCATGCGCGGCACACTCCTGGGATGATGTTTTTCGTCTCCTCGCTCTCAACGGGAAAGCGGGCCGGATGAGGGCTGCGGGCAGGCGAAGCCCGCCCCCTTCCGGCCCCTGTTTCCGTAAAAGCAGGTAGACTTGAGCTCACCCGTGATTATACAACCAAGTCGAAATTGTCATACGTTGCGGCTGCCTCTCAATGTTGTTAATGGGGGGGTTTAATGCGCGGTCCCGGTTTATTTTTATGAATTGCTAGACCCCTCCCCCGGCCCCTCCCCATCAGCATAAACCGCTGATGGGGAGGGGGGCTTGCGCGGCCCAAAATTCATTTTCGGGCGGTGTATTTACCCTCCCCTCAGGTGCAAGGCACTCCCTCGCCTGATTGGCGACTCTCCGGGGCGGCTGAATATGCCTGCGGTCGTTCGGGACGGCGGAGAAAGTGCCTCGCACCACAATGGCGCCTGCTGAAGAGCGCCGGTGATCCGTTGTATCCGTTCTCAAAATCCGTCGTCCAATCCGTTGACCCTCCCTGTTCTATTTCACCCATTTCAATTAGACTAGAGCTATGGAGATTGACCTGGAGCTCTACCGCCAGGAGGTGCGCGCCGGTGGGCAGGCCCCGCTGCGGCTGTCGGTGATCGACATTTTCCCCGATCACCCGCAGCGCACGCTGGTCTTTCTGCACGGGTTCGGCGGGCAGGCGCGCCAGTGGCAGTACCAGCTGCGCCACTTTTCGACCGCCAACCGCGCCGTCGCCCCCGACCTGCGCGGCCACGGGCGCTCGGAGCGGCCGCGGGACGGCTACCACATGGGGCAGATCCTGGCCGATTTCGAGGGCGCGCTGGACGCGCTGGGGGTGAACGAGAAGATCGTGCTGGTGGGGCACTCCTTCGGCGGGGCGGTGGCCGCCGAGTTCGCCGCCGCCCGCCCGGCGCGGGTGGAGCGCCTGGCGCTGGTGGCGACGGCGGGCGAATACCGCCTGAACCCGCTCTACCGCCTGCTGCTGCGCCTGCCGGGCCGGGCGCTGCAGTTCCTGGCGCCCCTCACCCGCGGCTGGCTGGGCGCCCCGCCCACCGTGCTGCGCGAGTGGCACCGGCAGAACCTCTCGCGCTGGAACGGCTGGAGCCTGTTCCGCAGCCTGGACCTGCCGGTGCTGGTGATTCGCGGGCACCTGGACCTGGTCTTCAGCCGCCCGTATTACGAGGAGGTGGCGCGCGCCATCCCCAACGCCGAGGAGGTGGACCTGGGGGCCTCGGGGCATATGGTGATGCTGGAGCGGCGCGAGGCGGTGAACCGGGCCCTGACCCGCTTTATCGAAGGGGGCGAGGGGGGCGGGCGCAGCTTCTGGCGCGGGGTTGGGAGCCTGGCCCCGGGCGGCGAGGGAGGCGACCTGCCGGAGCGGCGCCCCTGGCTGGACCACTACGACGAGGGGGTGCCGCGCACCATCGCCGTGCCGCGCCTGCCGGTGGACCACCTGCTGGCCTCGGCCGCGCGGCGCTTTCCCCAGCGCACGGCGCTGAACTTCGAGGGCAGCCGCATGAGCTATGCCCGGCTGAACCGGCAGGCCACCCGCTTCGCCCGCGCCCTGTGCGCCCTGGGGGTGCAGAAGGGCGAGCGGGTGATGGTGATCCTGCCCAACACCCCGCAGCTGGTGATCGCCTTTTACGGGGCGCTGCGGGCCGGGGCGGTGGTGGTCTTCAGCCCGCCCGGCGCCGGGCCCGAGGAGCTGATCCGGCAGGTGCGCGCCTCGGGGGCGCGGGTGCTGGTCACCCTGACCCAGTTCGACAGCCTGATTTACGAGATCCAGAAGGCGGCGGGCGGCGCAGGCGGCGCAGGCGGCGCAGGCGGCGCAGGCAGCGCAGGCGGCGCTAACCCGAACGGGGATGCAGGCGCGGCCGGCGCGGAGGCGGAGCCCTGGCCCCTGGAGCATATTCTCTTTACCCATATCGCCGATTACCTGCCCCCGCTGAAGCGCCTGCTGTTGAGCCTGAAGCCCGGCTGGCGCGAGCAGCACCTGCTGGATATCCCGCTGGACGCCGGCATGCACAGCTTCACGCGCCTGGTGCGGGAATCCAGCCCGGAGCCCTTCGAGGCCCTCACCACCACCCGCGACCTGGCGGTGATCATCTACACCGGCGGCACCACGGCCGCCCCCAAGGGGGTGATGCTCACCCACCGCAGCCTGATGGCCAACGCCCTGCAGACCCGCCACTGGCTGCCGGAGGCCGAGGAGGGCCGCGAGCGCTTCCTGTGCGTGGTCCCCTTCTCGCATTCCTACGGGCTGACGGCGGGCCTGAACGTGGCCATCGCCCTGGGGGCAGAGCTGGTGCTCAAGCCGCAGTTCGAGGCCGCCGACATGCTCAAGACCATCCGGCGCACCCGCCCGACCATCTTCCCCGGCGTGCCGCAGATGTACGTGGCGATCAACGATTTCCCCGGGGTGCGCAAGTACGGCATCCAGTCCATCAAAGCCTGCATCAGCGGGGCCTCGCCGCTGCCGGTGGAGGTGCAGGAGGCCTTCGAGAAGCTCACCCGCGGGCGGCTGGTGGAGGGCTACGGGCTGACGGAGGCCTCGCCGGTGACGCACGCCAACCCGCTGAACGGGACGCGCAAGGTGGGCAGCATCGGCGTGCCGCTGCCCTCCACCGAAGCGCGCATCGTGGACCTGAAGCGGGGGAAAAAAGAGGTGCCGCCCGGGCAGATCGGCGAGCTGGCGGTGCGCGGCCCGCAGGTGATGGCCGGCTACTGGAACGACCCGCAGGCCACGCGGGCGGCGCTCTCCCGCGACGGCTGGCTGCTGACGGGCGACGTGGCCCAGATGGACCCGGATGGATACTTCCGCATTATCTCGCGCAAGGCCGACCTGTGGTATCCTGAAAAGCCCGGCGAGCCGGCCTTCCCGCGCGACGTGGAGGAGGTGCTGTTCGAGGTGCCGCAGGTGAAAGAGGCCGCGGTGGTGGCGATTGCCGGGCAGCCGGTGGCCTTTGTCATCGCCCGCCCGGCGCGCAGCCGGTCCGAGCGCCTGACGGCGGAGGCCCTGATCGCCTACTGCAAGCGGCGCCTGCCGCCCGAACTGGCGCCCCGGGTGGTGATCTTTTTGGACGAGTTCCCGCGCACGTTTATCGGTAAGGTGCTGCGCCGCGAGCTGGCGCGCCGCTTCGAGCGTGCCTCGGAAGAGATGAAAAAGGTAGAAGGATCAATCTTGGATGACGCCTGAGTCTTTGCACGCCCATTACACCCGCCGCGGCGCGGGGCAGCCGGTGCTGCTGCTGCACGGCATGGCGGCCTCGCAGTACGATTGGGAGCGGCTGGCGCCCGCGCTGGCCGAAGCCGGCTACAGCGCCTATGCCCTGGACCTGCTGGGCCACGGCGAGAGCGCCAAACCGCCGGACCCGGGGCAGTACCATATGCAGTCTTTAATGGAGCATTTCAGCGCCTGGGTGGAGGGCCTGCACCTCGACCGGCCCCCGGTGCTGGTGGGCCATTCGCTGGGCGGGTGGTTGAGCCTGAACTACGCCCTGCGCCACCCGGGGCAGGTGCGCGCCCTGGCGCTCATCGCCCCCTTTTACACCCGCCGCCAGCTCTCCCCCTGGCTGCGCATGGCGCGGCGGCGGCCCGGGCTGGGCGAGCTGGCCCTGAAGCGCATCCCGCGCTGGGCGGTGCAGGCTGCCCTGGGGTTGGACCCGGCCGCGGCCCGCATGAGCCCCCAGGCCCGGCGGCAGATCGCCCAGGACTACAAGCGCGCCTCGCCCCTGATCTTCTACCTCACCCGGGGCTTCAAAAACCTGGACCCGCGCCTGGGGAGCGTCACGCACCCGGCCCTGGTGATCTGGGGCGGGCGGGACCAGACCCTGCGCCCGGGCTCTTTCCCGCCCCTGGTGGAGGCCCTGCCCGCCGGCCGGGGCTGCGCCTTGGAGGGCTGCGGGCACCAGCCGCATATCAGCCACCCCGAACAGGTGAACGGCGAGATCCTGGGCTTTCTGCGCGAGCTGGACGCCGGCCCGGTGACGCGCGCCGGGGAGCGTTCCGCCGGGCGGCAGCCTCTCTATGAAAGTTGACCTGCACGTCCACACCCGCGAGCGCTCGGCCTGCGCCCAGGCGACGGAGGAGGAGCAGATTCGGGCGGCCATCGCGGCCGGGCTGGACGCCATCGCCATCACCGACCACCACCGCCTGGTGCCCCTGGACCGGCTGGCGGCGCTGAACCGGCAGTACGCGCCCTTCCGCATCTTCGGCGGCATCGAGCTGACGGTCGGGACGGAGGATTTCCTGGTGCTGGGCGTCCCCGACCCGCGGTTGGAGCAGCCCGTGTGGACCTATCCCGAGCTGCAGGCTTTTGTGGCCGGGCGCGGGGGCTTCCTGGCCCTGGCGCACCCCTTCCGCTACCGGGCGGAGATCGGCGTCGAGCTGGAGGGCAGCGCCCCGGACGCGGTGGAGCTCTTCTCCCCCCATACCCCGCACACGGCGGAGGAGAAGATCCGCTCCCTGGCGCTGGCCCACGGTCTGCGGCTGCTGAGCAACTCGGACGCCCACACCCCCCGGCGGCTGGGGAGGTATTACAACCGGCTCGCCGGGCGGGTACAGGACGAGCAGGAGCTCTTCGCCCTGCTGCGCGCCGGGCAGTTTACGCTGCACGCGGCTTAAACAGCCGGCATTGAGTTTGTGACCGAAAAAAAACAGTCCGCTACAGCGGAGGGAAGATGGCGGCCAAATTTATCTTGCGTGGAAAAGAGTATGAAGTGCGGCACGGGATGACCGTGGCCGACGCGCTGCGAAAAATTGACCTGAACCCGGAATCCGTCCTGGCCACCCGCGAGGGCGAGCTGATCACCGAGGAGGAGATCCTGCGGGAGGGGGACGTGATCAAGCTGGTGGCGGTGATCTCGGGCGGCTGAGGGAGCGTGCGATGTCGGGTATGATGAAGTGCCGAAAATGCGGGGCGAAAGCGGCCGTGAACATGCGCCAGCACAAGCTGGCGCTGTGCAAAGAGCATTTCCCGCCCTGGATCCAGGAGCAGACCGAACGCTTCATCCAGAAGTACCGCATGTTCGGGCGGGACGAGCGCGTGCTGGTGGCGGTCTCGGGGGGCAAGGACTCGCTGGCGCTGTGGGATATCCTGTGGCAGCTCGGGTACCAGGCCGACGGGCTGTATATCGGCCTGGGGATTGACAGCGGCGGGTATTCGGACGAATCGCAGCGCCTGGCGGAGCAGTTCGCCGCCGCCCGCGGGCTGAAGCTGCAGGTGATCGGCGTGCCGGAGACCTACGGCGAGAGCATCCCCATGCTGGCGGAGCGCACCCTGCGCGGGCGGGGGAAGCCCTGCGCGGTGTGCGGCATGAGCAAGCGGCATATCATGAACCGGGCGGCACGGGAGGGCGGCTACGCCGCCCTGGCGACCGGCCACAACCTGGACGACGAGGCGGCGGTGCTGTTCGGCAACACCCTGAACTGGATGACGAAATTCCTGGCGCGCCAGGGGCCGGTGCTGGAGGCGAAGGAGGGCATGGCGCGCAAGGTCAAGCCGCTGTGCCGCTTCTACGAGCGGGAGATGGCGGCTTACGCCCTGCTGCGGGGCATCGAGTATATCTATGAGGAGTGCCCGCACGCGGCGGGGGCCAAGTCCATCTATTACAAAGAGCTGCTGAACCGGCTGGAGGCCGACCGCCCGGGGGCCAAGCTGAGCTTTTATCTCTCTTTCCTGCAGGCGCGGGAGAACGGCTTTTTCCGCCTGGAGGAGGAGCCGGCGGGCGGCGCGGGGGAAGACGGGGCGGAAATGCGCCTGTGCCCCTCCTGCGGGCAGCCGACCACCGCCCCCGGCGAGTGCTCTTTCTGCCGCATGGTGCTGCGGATCCCGGACAGCCGCCGGGCTGCCTGAGGCCGGGCGGGGGAGGAGGCGTGAAGGTCTCGATCAGCGATCTGGAGGGCAGGCGCAGCCAGGGTGCGGCGGGCGCGCAGCCCGCGGCCGCCTCCGAGGCGGCTGTGCCCGCCCTGGCGGTGCTGGTGGTGGCGGCCTACACCGGGGCCCAGATGCTGGCGGATATCGCCAGCCTGAAGATCGGGGTGGTGCTGGGGCTGGCGGTGGACATGGGCACCTTCGTCTACCCCCTGACCTTCACCCTGCGCGACCTGGTGCACAAGGTGCTGGGGAAGCGCAACGCCCAGGTGCTGATCGTCGCCGCCGCGGCGGTGAACCTGGTGATGGCCGCTTATCTGTGGTGGGCCTCCTCGGTGCCCGGGGACCCGGCCTGGGGGCTGCAGGGGGAGTTCCGCGCCGTGCTGGCCCCGGTGTGGCGCATCGTGCTGGCCTCCATCGCGGCCGAGCTGGTCAGCGAGCTGGCCGACACCGAGGTCTACCACTGGTTCGTCAACCGCATCACCCGCCGCTACCAGTGGCTGCGGGTGCTGGTCAGCAACGGGGTGAGCGTGCCGGTGGATAACCTGATCTTCGCGGTGGGGGCCTTCGGTTGGGCGCTGCCCTGGGCGGTGGTGTGGCAGATTTTCGTGTTCAACCTGCTGGTGAAGTGGGGGCTGACCCTGCTCAGCCTGCCGCTGATTTATCTCTCCCCCCGGCGCGACCTGAGCTGAGCGCGGCCCTGCGGAAAAGGGATTTCTCTGCGGGGGGGGGGGTAATGAAGG
>JAEWYL010000056.1 GCA_023395675.1 Chloroflexota bacterium
GCGTTTGCCTGAATTGAGGCGGGATGGGGCAGGAAATGCCTCGCACCGGGCGCAGGGGGTGCGAGGCGCTTTTGTTCCCCGGCAGGGCGCGGATGGGCGCAGGAGCGCCTTGCACCTGCGGGAGGCGCGGACTTCAGGTGCAAGGCATTTTCGCGCCTGGGGAGAGGCGGGCGGTGCGGACGGCGTTAGCCTGAATTGAGGCGGGGTGGGGCAGGAAAATGCCTCGCACCGTTGGAGTGGCGCGCTCAGGCCTGGATTCTCTCCAGCAGGTAGGCGTTGAGGGCCTCGCGCGCGGCGGGGAGGGACTGCATGGCGGTCCAGCTTCCGGCAAAGCCCGCGGCATCTTCTATCTGAAGCAGAAAGCGGAAGGGGTCCTCCCGGGCCAGCTCGCCGGCCAGGCGCGCCCTGCGCCAGTGGGGGTCGAGGACGGGCTGCCAGCGCGGGTAGCGCACCTGCAGGGCAGCCCGCAGGCGGCTGTGCTCCTCCCGGTCCTCCACAGCGGCGGCTTTCCCCTTGTAAACTCGAATGACCAGCGCCTCCAGCGCGTCCCACAGCTGGACGAAAGCCTCCAGCTCCGCGTCCTGCACCTGCTTCAGCAGCGAATGGGTGACCGGGTTCATACGCGCGCCTCAGCCGGGCCGGGTCGCGGCCAGGAAAGTGCGCCGGAAGGCGTAGAAGGCGGGCGAACCGGGCCAGTACGCTTTCAGCCTCTCCCGGTAGCGCTGCATGAAGCGCTCGCGCAGCTCCGGCGGCAGGCGCTCGAAATAGGGCACCAGCACGGTCCCCGCCCCCCACTCGGCCACGGCGTCGGCGTCTTCCAGCACGTGCGGGTAGACCTTCTCGAAGACCACGATCTCCTCCGTCCCGGCTGCGAACAGCAGCTCCGCATAGCTGCCGGTGCCCAGGACCGGAGAGCGGCGCGCCCAGCCGCCGAGCGCTTCCCGGTACGGGCTCTCCCCGGCCAGCTCAAGGATCAGGGTCTGGGCCGGGTGGGTGTGGTTGGAGGGCATCTGCACGGCCAGCTGCCCGCCCGGGCGCAGGCGCTCCACCAGCCGAGGCAGCAGGGCGGGGTGGTCCTCCACCCAATGCAGGGCGGCGTGCGAGAAGATCAGGTCCCATTCGCCCTCCAGGTCCTCGATGCTGCAGCGCTCGAAGCGCAGGTTGGGCCCGGTTTGGGCCCGGGCCTGTGCCAGCATCTCGGGCGAGGAATCGATGCCGAGCACCTGGCTGCCGGGCAGGCTGCGGGCCAGGCGGGCGGTCAGCTCCCCGGTCCCGCAGCCCAGGTCTACCACCTGCAGGCCCGGGCGGACCCGGATGAGGGCCAGGAGGTCATCGAAGGGGGCGCTGCGCTCCTTCTGAAAACGGTGATACTGGTCAGGATTCCAGGGCATAGGCAGCCTCCCTGTGCAGGCGCTCAGGCCGCCGGACGGGGCGGGCTGCCCCCGTTCCGCCCGGCCCGCGCCAGCAGATCATCCAGGCTGACCCCTTCCAGCGTCTCCAGCCGCAGGTTGGCGTGTTCGAAGGGCAGGACGCGGGTCAGGTCGTTGGGCACGGCCACGGCGAAGATCCCGGCGCTGTGAGCGGCCAGCACCCCCATGGGCGAATCTTCCAGGACGAGGGCCTGCTCGGGGGCCACCTCCAGGCAGGCCAGGGCGGAGAGATACAGCTCCGGGTCCGGCTTGGTGCGGCGCACGTCGTCCTTGGTGCGCAGGCAGTCGAAGTAATGCAGCAGCCCCAGACGCGTGAGATGAGTCTCCACCCACTCCCGGTCCGAGCTGGAGGCCAGCCCGATCTTCAGGCCCGCGCCCCGGGCCGCTTCCAGCAGCGCCTCGACCCCGGGCATCGCCTTCTGCCGGGCAATCAGCTCCGTCTCCCGCTGCAGGCGGGCGGCGAGCAGCGCCTCGTCCACCGGGCGCGCCAGGCGCTGCTCCAGCTCGCTCAGCGGGTGCCAGGGGTTTTCGTAGGTGCCGATGATCTGCGACCAGAGGGAGAAGGGCAGGTCCTGGTCGTGGGCCTGGTAGAGCTCCTGCCAGGACTGGTAGATGGGACCTTCCGTCTCCACGATCAGACCGTCGAAATCGAAGATCAGCGCTCGAATCTCTCTGTTTCCCATTAGCTATCCTTTCTTTACCGCTTTTTCATAGCCGAACGCCCGGCCCGGCAGGGCGATTGCATCATCCCCTCCTGCCGGGGCGCAGTCTCGCAAAATCAGGAACTTCAGGGGCGTTAGTGGGGCGCGGCCCCACAAAATACCCTGCTTTCTCCTCCCGGGTGGGGGAAAAAGGCATGACGCAGCTGCCCTACCCGGCCCACCCATCCCCCACATTCATCGTTGCGCGCGAGCCGGCGCTTATAAGAGCCGGCGCAGGGCTTCTACCAGGGCCTGCGCCAGCAGGATTTTGAAGATCAGGGCCACCGGGTAAACGCTGGCGTAGGAAAGGGAGGGCAGGTCGCTCTCCGTCTGGCTGTTGGCGGCGGACAGGCCCGGGGGGTTGGTCATGCCCCCGCACAGGGCGCCCATCGAGGCCAGCAGGTTCATGCGGTACAGCCCCTGGGTGACCAGCAGGCCCGCCAGGGCCGACAGGATCGTGATGGCCGCGCCCCCCAGCAGCAGGATCAGGCCCTGCTCCTGCAGGATCTCGGTGAAGCGCGCCCCGGCGTTTACCCCGGCTCCCGCCAGGAAGAGGATCAGCCCCAGCTCGCGCGAGAGAGTGCGGGCGGCGGCCGGGACGTACAGGCGCAGCGGGCCGATGCCGCCGAAATGGCCCACCAGCAGGCTGACCAGGAAGGCGCCCCCGGCGATGCCCAGGCGCATCTCCAGCCCGTTCGGCAGGCGGATGGGGACGGCCCCGGCGGCGATGCCCAGCAGCAGCCCCACCAGGAAGGGGACCATATTGGTCTCGTCCGCCCGCCGGGCCGAGCCGTGCACCAGCCGGGCGAAGGCTCTCACCGCCGCCCGCTCGCCCACCACACGCAGGTTGTCCCCCATCTCCAGGGCGATCCCCCCAGTGGGGACGATCTCCAGCCCCTGGCGGCGGATGCGGGTGATGACCACATTATAGCGTTCGAAGACGCGCATGGCGGCCAGGCGTTTCCCGGTCAGGGAGCTCTCGGTCACTTCTACATCCATGCTGAGCACGTCGGTGTTCATGTCCATGCGCTCGTGGGTCTCTTCGCCCAGCAGCAGGGGCATCTTGTTCAGCTCGTCGGGGGTTCCCACCAGCATGACGATATCCCCGGCCTGCAGGACCGCCTCGGGAGAGGCGGCGAACACCTGCTCCCCGCGCCGGATGCGCGAGATATTCGCCAGGGACAGGCGGTGCAGGTCAATGTCTTTCACGCGCTTGCCGGCAAAGTTCGGGTTGGTGAGCACAAACTGGCGGGACTGCAGCGCGGGGGTCTCGACCTGGCGCTCTTTCTCCCATTCCGCCTCCTCCTGAGGGAGGCTGCGGCGCAGCAGGGCGGGGAGAAACTGCATCAGGATCACCACGCTGACCATGCTGAACGGGTAAGCCAGCCCGTAGCCGACCGAGACGATCCCGCTGCTGCCTGGGGAGAGGCGCTCCACCACATCCACGGCCGCGGCCAGGGCGGGGGTGCAGGTGAGGGCCCCGGCGTACAGCCCGGCGGCGAGATCGTAGGGCAGGTCCAGCAAGAGGCCCACCGCGATGGTGGCCAGAGCCCCGGTCAGGGCCACGGCCAGCGCGACCAGCACGTATTGGATCCCGTGGCTGCGGAAGGTGCGGAAGAACCTCGGCCCGGCCTGCAGGCCCAGCGCGTACACGAACAGGAGCAGGCCGAGCTCCATGATCTCCCCCGGCACGCTCCAGCCGAAATGCCCGAACACCAGGCCCGTGAACAGCACGCCGGCGCTCCCGAGCGAAACGCCCCGGAAGGAGAGCCGGCCGATCCACGAGCCGATGGCCAGGATGGCGAATAGGACAAACATCTGCTCGGCCAGAAGGTTCATAGGTCAAACCATCCCATTATAACAATACTCCCCGGCCAGCCGCCTGGGCTTGCCGGGGAGTATTGTTACCGGGGGGATTTGTGGTTGGCGGAGCCGCACACAAATCCCCCTTTATTCCAGTTTTTGAGCGCTCCCGCTGGGACTGGCGCAGTACGTATTTGTGCTGCGGCTTAAACTCCATCCCCGGCCCTGCTCCGGCACCTGTGCTATACTCGGGAAAATGAGAGCGGAGGCGGCAGGATGAACCAGGTGGTGCAGGAGGTGGAGCTGGCCGGCGGGAGGCGCCTGCAGCTCGTGCAGGGCGACCTGACGGCGGAGCCGGTGGACGCGATCGTCAACGCGGCCAACAGCCGCCTGCAGCACGGCGGCGGGGTGGCGGGGGCGATCCTGCGCCGGGGCGGGCAGGAGATCCAGGACGAGAGCGACGCCTGGGTGCGGCAGCACGGCCCGGTCTCTCCCTCGGAGCCGGCTTACACCGGCGCGGGGCGGCTGCCCGCCCGCTATGTGATCCACGCCGCCGGCCCGGTCTGGGGCGAGGGCCAGGAGGACGAAAAGCTGGCTTCCGCCGTGACCGGGGCCCTGCGCCTGGCGGACCGCCTGGGGCTGGCTTCGCTCGCCCTGCCCGCCATCTCCACCGGCATTTTCGGTTTCCCGAAAGAACAGGCCGCCCGGGTGATCCTGAAGGCCCTGCGCGGCTATTTCGAGGCCCACCCGGATTCCGGCCTGCGCCAGGTGCGCCTGACCCTGTTCGACGCCGCTGCGGTGGAGATTTTCCGCCAGGCTTTGAGCGCAGAGGCAGGGTAGCCGCGATGAAGATCGCGCTGGTGCAGATGCGCTGTGAAAAAGCCGCCCTGGAGCAGAACCTGGCGGCCCATGCCGCGGCCCTGGAGGAGGCTCACAGGGAAAATGTGGAGATCGCCGCTTTTCCCGAGATGAGCCTGACCGGGTACACCGACCCGACCCGCTTTCCACAGGCCGCCCTGGAGCTAAACGGGCCGGAGGTGCGGCGCTTTCTCGCCCTGACCCGGGGGCTCGGGCTCACCGCCCTGGCAGGGCTGATCGAGTCCAACCCCTCCGGCAGGCCTTACATCACCCAGATCGCGGCGCGGGAGGGGCGCCTGCTGGGGTTTTACCGCAAGCAGACCATCGTGGATGAGGAGGCGCTGTGGTTCTCGCCGGGCGGGGAACCGCCGGTATTCAGCCATTCCGGGCTGCCTTTCGGGATCGCCATTTGCGCCGACATCAAGAACGAAGCCGTGTTCGCCGCCTGCGCCCGCCAGGGCGCGCGGCTGGTGTTCGAGGTGGCCGCGCCCGGGCTGTACGGCGAGCAGGCCACCCGCAACTGGCGCAGCGGGTTCGAGTGGTGGCAGGGGGAGTGCCGCCTGCACCTGAGGCGCTGGGCGCGCCGGTATGGGATCTGGATCGCGGTGGCCACCCAGGCGGGGCGCACCTGTGACGAGGACTTCCCGGGAGGGGGATACGTCTTTACCCCGCAGGGCGAATGCGCCTGCGCCACCCCGGGTTGGGAGCCCGGGGTGCTGTACGTCGAGCTGGACCTGGAGGGGGGCAGGGCCGCCTGCTGAGGGAGAAGATGATCACTTCCACCCGCAACCCGAAAATCCAGTGGGTGCGCGCCCTGCAGTCCCGCCCAAAAGAGCGGCGTGAGGCCGGGCGGTTCGTGGTGGAGGGGGTGCGCCTGGCGGAGGAAGCGCTGCAGGCCGGTTGGGAGGCCGACCTGGTGCTCTACAGCCCGGAATTGAGCGCGCGCGGCCTGCAGGTGGTGGAGGGCTTCTCCAACCGGGGGGTGGCGGTGGAGAGCGTGACCCCAGAAATCCTGCGCGCCGCCAGCGAAACCCAGACCCCCCAGGGGCTGCTGGCCGTGCTGCAGAAGGTGGAGCTGGCCCTACCCGAGAAGCCGACCTTCCTGTTCATCCCCGATGGGGTGCGCGACCCGGGCAACCTGGGCACCATGCTGCGCACCGCGGCCGCGGCCGGGGTGGAAGCGGTCTGCCTGCCGCCCGGCGCCGCCGATCCCTTCGCCCCTAAAGTGCTGCGGGCGGCCATGGGGGCGCATTTTCGCCTGCCGCTGCGCCAGTGCTCCTGGGAGCAGATCGCCGGGCTGGCCGCCTCCGCCGGCCTGCGTCTTTACCTGGCCGACGTCTCCCGTGGCACGCCCTACAACCGGGCGGACCTGCGCGCCTCCCTGGCCCTGGTGATCGGCGGGGAGGCGGAAGGGGCCGGGGAGCAGGCTCGCTCCCTGGGGCCCGAGCTCATTCACATTCCCATGCCGGGCGGGCTGGAATCGCTCAATGCGGCCGCGGCAGCCGCCGTGCTGCTTTTCGAAGTGGTGCGGCAGCGGGGCAGAGAGCAATCCCCCGCCGCAGCCTGAACCGGCTTCATCTCTCGCAAGGAGCGCCCTCTTGAAAATCCGTTCCATCACCGTTTTTCTGGATCCCGGCTGGCCGGCGGACCGCGCCGTTTTTGAGCGGGCCGGGACATTTCTGGCCGCGGCCCGCCCGGCCCTGCAGGCGCTGGGTTACGAGGTGCAGAGCGCCCGCCTGGCGCTGCCCCCGTACTCCCGGTTCATCCCCGCTGCAGAACTGGCGCACCTGCCCCGCCTGGCTGCAGAGCTGGAGGCGGCGGCCCGGGAGCAGGGCTTTGAATACCTCTCCCTGGGGCCTGCCCTGCCGGAGCACCCCGGCAGCTTCGACCCCATCCCGCCCGCCCTGGCGGCTACGCAGTCGGTTTTCTTCAGCGGGCTGATGACCCTGGCCGGGGGCGGGATCTCGCTGGAGGCCGTGCACGCCTGCGCCCGGGTGATCGAGCGCGCGAAGGAGATCACCCCCGACGGCTTTGCGAACCTGCGCTTCTGCGCCCTGGCGAATACCTCCCCGGGGGGGCCGTTCTTCCCCAGCGCCTACCACCGCGGCGGCGGGCCGGAATTTGCCCTGGCGGCCCAGGCGGCGGACCTGGCGGTGGAGGCCTTCGGCGCCGCGCAGAGCCTGGAGGAGGCCGGCAGGCGGCTGGTCGAGGCGGTGGAAGCGCACGCCGGGCGCCTGGAGGCCGCCTGCCGGCGGCTGTCGGAGGAGCAGGGCGTGAAATTCGGCGGGCTGGACCTGACCCTGGCGCCCTTTCCCTCCGCCGGAGATTCGATCGGCGCCGCATTGGAGAAGCTGGGACTGCCGGGGGTGGGCCGGCACGGCTCGCTGGCCGCGGCCGCCTTCCTGATGGACAGCCTGGAAGGGGCGCGCTACCCCCGCGCCGGGTTCAACGGGCTGATGCTGCCCGTGCTGGAAGACTCTATCCTGGCGCAGCGGGCCGCGGAGGGCTGCCTGACGGTCAAAGACCTGCTGATGTACTCCGCAGTCTGCGGCACCGGCCTGGATACCGTCCCCCTGCCGGGCGATACCGGCGCGCCCGAGCTCGCCGCCGTGCTGCTGGACGTGGCCGCCCTTTCGCAGCGCCTGGGGAAGCCGCTGACCGCCCGCCTGATGCCGGTGCCGGGGAAGAAGGCCGGCGACCAGACCGCCTTTGATTTCGCTTTTTTCGCCAACAGCCGGGTGATGGCCCTGGAGGCGGAGGCGCTGTCCGGCTCCCTCGCCGGGCGGGGCGTCCTGCACCTGGGGCCGCGCCGGTCCTCCTGAGCCGTACCCGAACCGGGAACGCCTGGCCGGGGCAGCGCAGCGTCGCTGCCCCGGCTTTTTGACTGGATGAATGTCATATTTTTATTAAGACGAATCCCGACCCCGCCTCAGGGAAAAGCCTGATAGACATGAAATAATCAAGATTGCTATAATAAGGACAGACCCCTGCGGCTTTCTCAAAGTTGAAAGCCAGGCTTAGAAAAGGAATGAATTTGGGGTAAAGGCGGGCAGCGACCTGGCACAGGCCGCTGCCCGCCCATAACCCAGAGGAACGCTCATCGGTTGCAATAAAGGGCAAAGCCCCCGGCGGAATGGTCGGGACCGGCTGGAGAACCGGATGACGGCAGGCAGGGTTTTTTTGTTGGGAGGTGAAAGATGGGGCAGGTGGAGTTTTCACAGCCTGGAGAGGCCGGCTATC
>JAEWYL010000123.1 GCA_023395675.1 Chloroflexota bacterium
CCCCCCCCCCCCCCCCCCCCCCCGGCGGTCTGGACCAAAAAGCGGGCGGCTAGAACAGGCCCCAATCTGCCCCGGCCCCTTCTTCCATCATGGACAGATCCCACATCTCCATGCCCAGCTCTATAAAGGTAGGGCGGCCCAGCGACTGCTCGGCTTTCTGCCGGGTCATATCCAGCATGGCCGGCCCGTAGGGGCAGAACGGAGTGGTCAGGATCATCTTCACCCGAGCCTGGTCCTCCTCGATGACAGCATCTCTCACCAGCCCGAGTTCGATAATGTTCAAACCGATTTCAGGGTCAATCACTTCGCGCAAAGCCTCTTTCAGGGTTTCAGCCAGTTCCGGGTGGGTGCTCTCTGCCTGCCAGATGACTTTCGATTTCGATTCATCGCTCATGAATTGTTCTCCAGGGACGGTGTTTTATCCTCGTCCGATTCGCTCACGGGGACGACGTAGGTGCAGTGAGCGTCTCCGTTCAATACGCATTTCACTTTTTCCGCCGGCAGGGCCAGCACGGTGGAGATCAATGCCTGGTCCACAGAGCAGACCTCCGGGTGGTTCTGGCCGATATGGTAATACGGGCAGGTGATCTCCCGGATCAGGTACTGGTCTTTGTCCTTCTCCCACTCCACCGAGAAACCTTCGGTCCTCAGCAGCGAGGTGACCAGATCGAGGCGTTCCTCCAGGCTCAGGCCGCGGATTTCATCCCGGTATTCCGAGGCCATATCCGCCGCCATCTGCGCGAACAGCTTCGCGACCACCGGCTCCGGCATGGTCTCTTTCAACTGCTTCAACAGGCGTACGGTCAGGCGCAGATAGCGGGTGGGGAAGCGCTCCTGGCCGTTCTCGGTCAAAAAATACAGCCGGCGGGGCCGCCCGACGCCGTGCCGCTCCTCTTCGGAGCTGACCAGCCCGTCGGCCTGCAGCCGGTTGATATGGTGCCGCACTGAAATGGGGTTAATATCTACCGCTTCGGCAATTTCGTTAATCGTGCAGCGCTGCCGGATCAACAGAGTTTGCAGGACGCGTTCGCGAGTGGATTTTCCGTAATCGTCAGAAAAAGTCATAATCAACCAAAGTCCGGTCTACTCGAACCTGTTTTGCCGCCAGTATAGCATGGCGGGTGCTTTTTGTCAATAATTAAGATTTTTATACTAAAAATTATTGACTTCCTCCCCCATCCCTGCTATAATTGAGCCCGATTAAATAAGATTTTTAGCATAAAAATTACGTGTTAAAGGAGCTTCCACTTCTTATGTCAGAGCTGATCATCCGCAATCTGCATGCCGGGATCGAGGGAAAAGAAATCCTCAAAGGGGTTAACCTCGAAGTCAAACAGGGTGAGGTCCACGCGCTGATGGGTCCGAACGGCACCGGTAAATCCACCCTGGCTTACACCCTGATGGGGCATCCCAGTTACGAGATCACCGCCGGAGAGGTCTGGTTCAAGGGCCAGAACATCCTTGAGCTGGAGCCGGACGAGCGCTCTCACCTGGGTGTCTTCCTGGCTTTCCAGTACCCCGTCGCCATCCCGGGTGTGACCGTGGCGAACTTCCTGCGTTCGGCGATCAATGCCCGGCGGCGTGCGGAAAACCCGGAGGACAAGGGCATTTCCATTCCCGAGTTCCGCAAGCTGCTGAAGGAAAAAATGGCCATGCTGAAAATGGACCAGTCCTTCGCAGGCCGCTACCTGAACGAAGGGTTCTCCGGCGGCGAGAAAAAGCGGGCGGAGATCCTGCAGATGGCCGCCCTCCATCCCGAGATCGCCATCATGGACGAGACCGACTCTGGGCTGGACATTGATGCGCTCAGGATTGTTTCGGATGGCGTGAACGCCCTGCGGGGACCGGGCCTGGGCGTGCTGGTGATCACCCATTACCAGCGCATCCTGAACTATATCAAGCCTGAATACGTCCATATTATGCTGGATGGACGCATTGCCGAGTCGGGCGGGCCGGATCTGGCGCTTCACTTGGAGGAGCACGGCTACGACTGGCTGCGGGAGAGATCAGCGGCTTAGGGTTATCCAGGCATCACGACCAGGACAGGGCTGTGGCAGGTGAAGTTTACCTCCGCCCGCTGTACCTGGCGCTCTGCCTGTTGAGGAGGAATTATGACGAGTGATGCACAGATCCTTGATGGGATTGGTGAATATAAATGGGGGTTCCGCGATCCTGAGAATTACGTGTTCCAGTCTCGGAAGGGCCTGGACCGTGAGGTCGTGGAACAGATTTCTCGTATGAAAGAGGAACCCCAGTGGATGCTGGAGTTCCGCCTGCGCGCCCTGGAGCATTTCGAGAACCGGCCGATGCCGGCCTGGGGCGGCGATCTTTCGCGCCTGAATCTGGATGAAATTTACTTCTACACCCGCCCGGTCGAGAAAGAAGGGCGCACCTGGGACGACGTGCCGGACACGATTAAAAAGACCTTCGACCGGCTGGGGATCCCCGAGGCGGAGCAGAAGTTCCTGGCCGGTGTGGGCGCTCAGTACGAATCGGAGATGGTCTACCACAATATCCAGGAGCACCTGGCTGAGAAGGGTGTGATCTTCAAGAGCATCGAGAACGGCCTTCGCGACCATCCGGAGCTTTTCCGCGAGTATTTCGGGACCGTGATCCCCATCGAGGACAATAAATTTGCGGCCCTGAACAGCGCCGTCTGGTCCGGCGGCTCGTTCGTCTACATCCCGCCGGGTGTGACCGTGGACCTGCCGCTGCAGGCCTACTTCCGGGTCAATACGGCCGATGCGGGGCAGTTCGAGCGCACCCTGATCATCGCCGATGAAGGTTCGCAGGCGCATTACGTCGAGGGCTGCACGGCTCCGGTCTACACCACCGAGTCTTTCCACAGCGGCGTGATCGAGATTATCGTGAAGAAGAACGCCCGCTTCCGCTACACGACCATCCAGAACTGGTCGAACAATATGTACAACCTGGTGACCCAGCGCTCGATCGTGAATGAAGGCGCGACGATGGAGTGGGTGGACGCAAACCTGGGCTCGAAGCTCACCATGAAATACCCCTCCTGCTACCTGGTGGGCGAACGGGCGCACGGCGAAATCCTTTCGATGGCTTTCGCCGGCAACGGGCAGCACCAGGACACGGGCGGCAAGGTGATCCACGTGGCCCCGAACACCAGCAGCAAGATCACCTCGAAATCCATCAGCAAGGGCAGCGGGCGGGCTTCTTACCGCGGCCTGCTGAAGGTGCATAAGGGGGCAAATAACTCCCGCTCCAACGTGGTCTGCGACGCCCTGCTCCTGGACGACACCTCGCGCACCGACACCTACCCCTACATCGAGATCGATGAGGACGACGTTTCCATCGGTCACGAGGCCTCGGTATCGAAGGTCGGCGAGGAGCAGCTCTTCTACCTGATGAGCCGCGGTCTGAGCGAGGAAGAGGCGACCACCATGGTGGTCTCCGGCTTTATCGAGCCGCTGGTTAAAGAGCTTCCAATGGAATATGCGATCGAGATGAACCGTCTCATCCAGCTCCAGATGGAAGGGTCAATCGGATAGTCATGGGTGATCACAAGATGGCGACACGTACAGTCGTAACACGCACAAGACGCGGCGAACAGGCCGTTTCCAAAGACTTTACCTTCACGCGGGAGCTGGTCCCCGCCCTTGGCCCGGGGTCGGAGCTGCCGGAGTTTATCCGCAGCTACCGGGAGCGGGGCTGGGACACTTTCCAGCGTCTGCCCCTCCCTGCTACGACCGAGGAAGCCTGGCGGCGCACCGACCTGCGCGCCCTGGAAGCCGGCTCCTTTCAGCTTCCAGAAGCCAACGGCGCTTCGGAGACGCTGCCCGAGCCGCGCGCCGAGCTGCTGCGCCCGCTGGCGGGCAGCGAGCACGGCGGGCAGATCATCCTGCTCCCCGGCAACCGCAGCCAGGTGGAACTGGCTGAAGAGCTTTCAGCCAAAGGCGTGATCTTCACCGACCTGGCAACAGCCGAACGGGAGCATCCCGAAGTCCTGCAGCGCATCATGGGGCAGGTTGTGCGCCCGGATGAGGGCAAGTTTGCCGGTCTCGCGGCCTCCATGTCTCAGAGCGGGGTGCTGGTATACGTCCCGCGCGGGGTGGTGGTGGACCAGCCGCTGCACAGCATCTTCTGGGGACCCGGCTCCCGGCTGGGTTACTTCTCGCACCTGATGGTTTACGTGGACGAAGGCGCTTCGCTCACTTACGTGCACGAATCGGCCTCCGACACGGAGCCGGAGGGCCAGACCCTGCACGCCGGTATCCTGGAGCTCTTTGTGGGCCCGGGCGCGAACCTGCGTTTCGTTGAACTGCAGTCGTGGGGCGAGCACGTGTGGAACTTCACCCACGCCAGGGCGCGCGTGGAGCGCGACGCCAACCTGGATTGGATCTTCGGCGCCATCGGCAGCCGGCTGACCAAGAACTTCACCGACCTGGACCTGGTCGGCTCCGGCGCTTCCGGGCGCGTGTCCGGGTTCTACTTCACCGACGGCGTCCAGCATATGGACCTGGATACCCAGCAGAACCACCTGGCTGCCCACACCACCAGCGACCTCCTTTATAAAGGCGCGCTGATGGACCGCAGCCGGTCCGTGTGGCAGGGTATGATTTACGTGGCGCCCGGCGCCCAGAAGGCTGACGGCTACCAGGCCAACCGCAACCTGGCCCTCAGCCCCAACTCCAGGGCCGACTCGATCCCCGGCCTGGAGATCCTGGCGGACGATGTGCGCTGCACGCACGGCGCCACGGTCGGGAAAATCGACCCGGACCACGTCTTCTACCTGCGCAGCCGCGGCATACCCTACGAACAGGCCGAGCGGCTGATCGTGGAAGGATTCTTCGATCCCATCATGCAGCGCATCCCCTTCGAAGGCGTGCGTTCACGCTTCCAGGATGCGATCCTGCACAAAATGGGGTAAAATATTAAGTGTTAACGCAGTGGGATCTGCGTATATCCTGATATTCGCAGGGAATTGTTCGCCAGAGTTCCGGCGAAAAATCCTGGCAAACTTCCGGAGTCTCCATCAGCAGGGTAGAGGCGGTCGAAAATTCGGGCGGGTGGTCTGGATGGGAAACCAATAGGCCCCCATTCCGTATTTTGAGGTAAGGCTGAACAATCTACCCCTGCCGGGCGCAGTCCATAGAGGCTCCGGAAGTTTGTGAGGTTGAAAATAGAGCGTGCCGGAGGTGAGCGAAGGGGGAAAAATATGGAGCAGCCGCCCGGGCTGGGATTTGCCGGGCTGTTCAGCCGCTTTACAGCCTGGCGAGCCGGGGTAGTGCCGGGCTCGCTTCTGGCATTTTAATCTGTGTATATCCTGCTGTGGAATTTCCACCGCAGCCCAATGAACTCTACTGGGAGGTAGAATTGGCTGAACTTCACTTTACATCTGCTCCCGATCGGGATGAATCCTACCAGGTCGGCGATCATGTGGAGGTCTACTGCGACCACGACCGCGACGGCGGGCGTGTCCGGGATTGGCTGACCGGTACGGTGGTCCAGGTGGATCCGAAGATGATTGCCGTCCAGTTTCAGACGAACGTTTATCTGACCGACGGCTGGATGGTGCCGGACCACGTGCTCTGGTATCCGAAAGATTCCACCAACGTGCGCATGTCACGGCGGAAGCGCCGCCCGCGGCCCCGGCCCAAAGCCTGATCTATGGCGAGTTTTGAGCGAAATCCTTCCAAGGTGATGGATGTCGCCCGGGTGCGGGCGGATTTTCCGATCCTGGCGAGAGAGATTCGCCCGGGCGTCCCCCTGGTCTATCTCGATTCGACCGCCAGCAGCCAGAAACCCGTCCAGGTGATCCAGGCGATGGACGATTATTACCGCCGCTCCAACGCCAACATCCACCGCGGGATCCATACCCTGGCGGAGGAAGCCACAGCCCTGTATGAGGGAGCCCGGGCGCGCGTCGCCCAGTTTATTGGGGCTCCCTCCCCGCGGCAGGTGATCTTCACCCGCAACGCCACCGAAGCCATCAACCTGGTGGCCTTTACCTGGGGCCGCGCCAACCTGTCCGCCGGGGATGTGGTGATCCTGACCGAGATGGAGCACCACGCCAACCTGGTGCCCTGGCAGATGCTGGCGGCGGAAAAGTCGCTCAGGCTGGAGTTTATCGAGGTGACGGCGGACGGCATGCTGGACCTGGACAGCTACCGCTCCCTGCTGGAGCTGGGGCCGCGCCTGGTGGCTTTTGCCCATATGTCCAACGTGCTCGGGACGGTCAACCCGGCTGAGGAGATTATTCGCGCCGCCCACGAGGCCGGCGCGCTCACCCTGGTGGACGCGGCGCAGTCAGTCCCGCATTTTTCCGTGGACGTGCAGGCGCTGGAGGCGGACTTCCTGGCTTTCTCCAGCCACAAAATGTGCGGTCCGACCGGGATCGGCGTGCTGTACGGGCGCAAAGAGCTGCTCGAGGCCATGCCGCCGTTTATGGGCGGCGGGGATATGATCAAGCGCGTCCAGCTGCGCTCCTTCACCCCCAACGAAATCCCTTACAAATTCGAAGCCGGGACCCCCTCGATCGCCGAGGCGGTCGGGCTGGGAGCGGCGGTGGATTATCTTCAGGGAGTGGGGATGGATGCCATCCATGCCCACGAGGCGCAGGTGGTGTCCTACGCCCTCGAGCGCATGGAGGAGATCCCCGGCGTGCTGGTGATCGGGCCTCCCGCCGGGCAGAGGGGCGGGGTCATCGCTTTCACGATTAAAGACATCCACCCGCACGATATCTCGCAAATCCTGGACAGCGAGGGGATCGCCATCCGGGCCGGGCATCACTGCGCGATGCCGCTGCATGAAAAATACAACCTTCCGGCGACAGCCCGAGCCAGCTTCTACCTGTACAACACTATGGAAGAAGTGGACCGGCTGGTCGGGGCAATCTATAAAGCGAAAGAGATTTTCGCAGTCTGAAGCCTGATACCCCGGGCATTTAGCCCACAGCGGTGAGAGTAACCCATGGATGATTTATATCGTGAAGTGATCATTGACCGGTATAAGAACCCGCAGTACCGGGGTTCTTTGGATCCGAACGATTACACCTTTGAAGATTCAAACCCCCTGTGCGGGGATCAAATTCGCATAGATTTGCGGGTGGATGAAACCGGCCGGGTGACCGAGGCGGCTTTCGACGGTCACGGCTGCGCCATATCCCAGGCCTCGGCCGACCTGCTTCTGGAGAATGTGATCGGCAAACCGCTGGATGAAGTGAAAGCGATGACGAAAGAGGACATCCTGGACCTGCTCGGCATAGACCTGGGGCCGGTCCGCTTGAAGTGCGCGCTGCTCTCGCTGAAAGTGCTCAAAGCGGGGGTGTACGGGATGGGCGAAGCCAGCGATGACCTCGTAGAATGAAGCACCGTTGAACAGGGGTGGAGAAGTGTATAACTATAAGCTACTCGATCCAGAGCGCTGTGATTTTGTCGCTGTAGGCGAAGCAGGCGATCTGCCGAATGGAGAGCGGTTGTTTGTGGAAATTGACGGCCTTCCGATTGTGGTGTTCAACGTGGCGGGGAGCTATTACGCCATCGGCGACGTCTGCTCGCACGATAACGGGCCTTTAGGGGACGGCGAAGTGGACGGCCTGGAGGTGATCTGCCCCCGGCACGGGGCGCGCTTCGACCTGCGCACCGGCGAAGTCCGCTCGCTGCCCGCCATTGTGGACATCCCCGCCTACCCGGTGCGCCAGGTAGACGGGCAGCTCGAAATCGGGATTCCGCTGGATACCTGAGCTCGTATCCACGCTGGCGCCAGAGCGAAAAGAGTGTCCCGGCCGCGGCCGGGACACTCTTTTCGGTTAAGGGTTTTCCCTACCGGGGGGTAGGGGAGTTCCCGATTGATTTTTCCATGTTTTATATTTACATTAGTCGTTGACTCTGTGCGCTGGTCTTTCCGGGCCGGCAGAGGGGACTGTACGGGGGATATGGTTTCAGAGCGATTGTGGGGCGAAATCCCACAATTACGCTGAAAACAGAACTCAGCAAACGAAGTAGAGATTCATTATTGGTAGAAGGAGAAGAAATGAAACGATGCATATTGAGCTTTGCGCTGGCGGGCGCGCTCATTCTGCTCCTGGCAGCCTGTAACCCGGCTGCCCCCGAGCAGACTGCAGCCCCCACCAGCCCCGTGGGCACGGAGATTGTTGGAGAGGAGACGGAGAGCGTCGCACCGACCACCGTTCCGGTGGAGACCGAGGCGCCAACGGAGGCCCCGACCGGGGCGCCAACAGCTACTGCCGGCGCCGAGACTACGGAGGAGCCCGTTGAAGAGACCCCCGCAGAGACCGGCACCCCGGGTGCTGAGCCGGGCGGGGCCGGAGGCGAAGGGGAGGCCGGGGGACAGCCCGGGTTGGAAGAACTGATGGATTTCCCGGTGCGGTTCGCCAACAGCAGCGTGCGCGGTGAGGTGACTGATTTTGTCCTCGACCTGGAGGCGCAGCAGGTGGAGTACCTGCTGGTGAACATCAACGCCGCAGCCGCCGGTGGAGAGCGCCTGGTCCCCATCCCCTGGTCGGCGCTGGCGCTGGACAGCGAAAACAATAACTTCTCCCTGGGGTTCAACCTGGTGACTGCTGCGGACGCGCCTGTCGTGGACCCGGAAGCCGGGATTGATTTCACCAATCCCGAGTGGGAGCAGGAAATCCTGGCGTTCTGGGAGACCCAGGGCGCCCCGGGCGGTGAGGGGGAGACGGAAACCGGAACCCCCGGCGCCGGAGAAGCGGATGCCACCGGGACGCCGGAGGCCGGCACGCCTGCCGCCACCGCCACAGAGGCGAGTGAAGAGGAGACCGGCACGCCCGCAGCAGGCGGCGCAGAAGCAGCCGGCACGCCCGAAGGGACTGAGACCGCCGGAGAGACGCCGGCCGGCGGGCAGGAGCCGCGCTACATCCTGGCCTCCGAGGTGTTCAACGCGAATATCCACTTCGGGACCGGGGCAGAGACGGGTGGAGAGGGCGGCACGCCCGCCGCGCCTGCCAGCCTGGGGGCAGCCATCGGGCGGGTGGAAGACCTCCGGGTAGACACCGAGAGCGGTGAAATCCTGTTTGTCCTGGCCTCACCTGCCGACGCCCTCGGTCTGGAAGGCGAAGTCTGGGTGCCTGTGCCCGCGAACCTGCTCTCTCCGGGCCCGCGGCCGGGAACCCTGGTCCTGAACGCCAGCCAAGAGGCCATCGACCTGCAGAACCTGCCCACCATTGATCCGAACCAGCTGCCAGGCCTGGACCTGGACACCTGGCTGGAGCAGTTCCGGGCTTTCTGGGGCGCGACCCCTTAGCCTTTCTCCAGAATGGAAGTGTTGAAGTACGAAAAAGCCCGGCGTGCAGCGCCGGGTTTTTTCGTTTTGCTGTCTCCAGGATGGAAGCGTGCGTTATGGGTCAGTCCAGGGCTGCGATGGTCCGGGCGAGGGCCTCGCCCAACAGCCGGCCGTCTGCGGAGAGAGCCGGGGCCCGGTCCTTCGGGGTGCGAAAGCGGGGCTTGGCCTCCAGGTGGAGGGCGGGAATTTTCTTGCGGTAAGCCGAGATCAGGGAGGCGGTGCGGTTGGCGGGAAGCTCCAACCTGCCGTCCTGTTCCATGCCGGGAGCGGCCAGGATCCGGGCGGCGCTGAGACCGGCCTCTTTCTGCGCGGCGAGCAGGTAGCGGTATTCCAGCGCGGCGGCCAGGCGGCGCCCGAAACCCAGCGCAGGATAGAGCGGGTTCCTGCCGGCGCTCAGTTCCAGGTCATGCCGCCGGGAAGGAGAGCTGCCGTGGCACTCGAAGAGCAGGCCGGTAGCCGCCGCAAACAATTCCCGGCAGTAGGGGCTCCGGGGGTCTTTGTTCGGGTCGCAGCCGGTCGGGTGGGCCATAATCACCAACCGGACCGGGACGCCCTGGTCGCGCAGGCTGGAGAAGGCCCCCAGGGCATAGTAAGCGGCATTTTCGTCCGCATCCCGGGGGCGCAGCCCGCCCTCCTCCCCCGGACAGAGGTTGCAGATCTGCCCCACACCGGCGGCCGCCTGGTGGGGCACGCCGAAGGTCACCCGGAACGGGGCCGGGCCGTGCTGCAGGACGAGCAGGCAGTCCCGGGCGCCGAGCAGCGCGTGCAGGTCCGGGTGAATCTCCTCCCCGCGCCACAGGCTGCGGGTGTACTCGATGCGCTGGATCTTCTCTGTCATCAGGGTATCAAAAGGGCCTTTTTTAACCGGCCGGCAGCGTACGGAAGCGGGCAAAACACTGCTTTCGGTTCAGGCCGGGACCCGGCCCCAGGCGTAGAAGGTGGGCACGAAGAGCACGCGTTCCCCCCGCTGCCAGGCCTGCGCATCCAGGGCTTCGAGCCGGTCAAGCTCTGCCTCAGGAAACGCTCCCTCAGGAAACGCTCCCTGCAGGTCCGAGCGCAGGACGGCCCATTCAGAAGCGAGCTCCTCCGCCTCGGGCGGACCCTGCCACTGACCGCCCAGGACGCCCGCCTCCACCAGCTCCAGGCCCGCCTGCCGGAAAAGCGCTCGCAGGCGGCGCCCGAGCTCGGGGTCCGCTCCCTGGCCTCGCAGGGCGGCGCGCTGCCGCTCTCCCAGGAGCGCCAGATCCGGCGGGTAGTCAATCCTGCCGCCGTAATCCGGTTCGGCCAGGGCCAGCACGGCCCCGCCCGGGCGCACAACCCGGCGTATGGCCTCCAGCGCTCGGGCCGGATTGGGTACCCAGAGCAGAAAATAATGGCAGAGCGCCAGGTCGAATGTGGAGGGCGGAAAAGGGAGGGCGAAGGCGTCGGCCTGGGCCAATGAGAGCCGCCCCGCCGGGCGGCTCTCATTGGCGTGCTGCGCCTGGCGCAGGAATTCGAGGTTGAGGTCTATGCCGCAGAGGTGGAGCCGGCCGCGCCCCAACAGTTCCCCCAGCAGCGCGCCGGTCCCGCAGCCCACATCCAGCACCCGGACGCCCTGCGGCAGGTCCAGGCGCCCGTACAGGTACTGCCGCAGCCCGGCAGTCCAGCCGGCCTGGCGGATGAAGCGCGCCTTCCAGGCAGCGGCGGAGAGGCCGCCTGGCTCAGAGGCGTCCCATGCTAGGCCTTTGTCTTCCAGATCTGCTCCCATGGATCGCGCAGCAGGTTGCCCAGGACCCGGTTCATCCCCTGGGAGGGGAGCACGTCCCCGTCCGGCTCGATATAGAGCCAGGCGCGCCCGGCCCCTTCCGGGATCTCCTGCCCGGTCTCCAGGGCCACCGGGTTCTGGGCCGAGTAGGGAGCGGGCAGGTTCCAGACCAGCTCGAGCTGGCGCGCGGCGGCCTGATCCCGCAGAGCCGAGAGCCCGGGCCGCAGCGAGGGATCGGAGGCGCTCAGGGACAGCGCCCTGACCCCCTGCCCGGCGAGGCGCTCCAGCAGCTCCCCGGCGGTGTCAATATTGCCCGGGGTGAGGGTCAGGTGGACGGCCACAAAAATGTCCTCCACCAGCGCGTTCTCCAGGGCTGTTGTGATCGCCGCCGGAGGAGCGGCCCCCTCCCAGCCGGTGCTCGCGTCAGGCTGGAGGACAAAGGTCAGGTGGTCCAGCCCGGTCTGAAGCAGCGAGTTCAGGTAGGCCCGGTCGGCCAGGCGCAGCCCGTCCGTCAGCAGGCCAGTGACCTGCCCGTTGGCCTCCGCGTGCGCGATCAGCTCCGGCAGGTCTTCGCGCAGGGTGGGCTCGCCGCCGGTGAAGATCAGGTGAGGGATCCCCACGGCAAGCGCACGGTCGAAGATCGTTTTCCAATCGTCCGTCGAGAGCTCGCGCTCGACCCGTTTGGTGGGGGCAAACTCCGCCGGGACCCCTTCCGGCAGGTTGTAGGTGAGGGCGCAGTCGAGGCGGTAAGGGGCGGAGATTGCGCCGCTGAACGGTTCCTGCCGTTCGAAATCCAGGAAAATGACCGGGTCGAGATCGGGGGTGGCGATCAAGGTGAGGATGCGCTCGACCAGGTTCTGATAATCCTGGCGGGCGGTCTCCCGGGAGACGTCGTAGCGAGAGACCATGTGCCGGACAGCCGCCTCCTCGTCCAGGTTGTTGACCAGGTAGTAAGCGTATTCGGCGGCGGTGGGGTTCAGGTGCAGGATGGTCGAAGCGTTGACGATCAATATGCCTGAGCCGTCTGTCTCCAGCCTCAAATGCAGGCGGTAGTCGCGCGGGTCAGTCGGCGGAGACTGGTAATGATAGACGCCTGGAGGTAAGGGACGGTTGGATTTGAAGAAGTTTCGAATGAATGACATGGCGTTTCCCTGGTTTCAAACGTCGTCCGTGCGCTAATAGATAAGGATCAGATAGGCTGCGTCGAGCAGCAGCAGCCCGGTCAGTACGGCGCTGGTGAGCCTCGGGCTTAACTGCGGGGTCCTGCCGAGGCTCCATTCCACCGGCAGCCTCCGGTGGACGCTCCAGCCAAAGCCGGACCCGCTGAGAACGTAGATCAGACTCGGCAGGCCGACCACCATGGTCCAGAACAGGCTGTTGGCCGCGCCGCCCGAGAAGAGGCTCCAGCCCAGCAGCAGGGTGGCCGCCAGAGCGGGGATCAGGCCACCGAGCAGCGCGGCATGCAGGGAAGAGCTGTGCGCGTACTCCATCACCAGCAGGCCGATCAGCGTGCCTGTGACCCCGCCGATGAGCACAGCCGGGATGAGCCCGAAAGAAGCGAGAAAAATGAACAGCGACAGCCCATCGGCGCTGCCCCCCCAGGCCAGGCCCGCGGCGGCGGCGTAGAGCAGGGCCAGCGCCAGGCCCGCCAGCATGCCCTGCAGGGTGCACCTCAGCAGCAGGTGGAAGCCCTGCAGGGTAAACAGGGGCGAGCCAGTCTTGCTTTCTGGGAGCGTCCGGCCCGGCTGCATTAATGCTTCACATCAAGCTGGAGCGCCAGCGGGCAGCCCCCGCCGCATTCCGCGAGCAGGGCGCATTCCCGGCAGCGAGGCTCAATGTAGCGCCTCTCCCGCAGCGAGAGGCACAGCTCGTGGTTCCAGATGGCCTGCCACGCATCCCGCAGCATATTCCCAACCGGGCGGTAGTAGGACTGGCAGGGGAGCACGGCGCCATCGGGTTCGATGCACATATTATACAGGGCGGCGGTGCAGCCTTTCACGCCCAGGTCGAGCTGCATGGGATCGAAGTTGCAGTACTGGGTGGGCGTGTACCAGATCAACCGCTGGCCGGCCGCCTCTGTCTTCCGCCGCGCCAGTTCGAGCAGGGGGGGCAGTTCGCTCTCTCGCAGGCCGGTGCCCACCTCCCGGCCGCGGCCGGAATAGATCAGGGCGTTGAGGCCCAGGGTCGGCACGCCCAGCTCTGCCAGGAAGTCGAGCGTCTGCTCCAGGTGCGGGCTGTTCTCCTGCAGCAGGGTGGTGTTGGTCATCACGTACAAATTCGTGGTGAGCACGTTCCGCAGCCCGGAAACCGTCTGCCGCCAGGCCCCTTTTGCCCCGACCAGGTGGTCGTGGATGGCTGCATCATGCGACTCCAGGGTGATCTGGACGTGGTCCAGCCCGGCGTCCACCAGGCTCTCCACAAAGCGCTGATCTAAGAGCCTGCGCCCGTTCGTGTTGATGCCGGTGATCTGCCCGTTGCCCTCCGCGTGGGCGATCAGCTCCGGCAGGTCGGACCGCAAGGTTGGCTCCCCACCGGTGAAGACGATGTGGGGGATTCCCTGCTCCCACAGGCGGTCGAGGACCTGCTTCCAATCCGCAGTCGAGAGTTCATTGCCGCAGCGAGAGGCCTCGTTATAGCAGTGGGCGCAGTCGTTGTTGCAGCGGTAGGTGAGGGCCAGGTCCATGCGGTAGGGCGCGGAGGGCCGGGCGCTGAAGGGCTGGAGGGTCTCCAGCTCCAGCTCGTGGATGGGGCAGGCCCCGTCTGGGCGGATCAGCTCCTCGAGCTGAGCGCGGAAGGCGGCGAAATCGGAGGCGGCCTGCTCCCTCCCCATGCGGTAGCGGCGGGTCAGCAGGCGGACAGCCTGCGCCTCCTCCGTCCGGTCCAGGGCCAGGCGCGCCATGTAAGCCGCCGAGGGGTTCAGGTGCAGCGCCCGGCTGGCATTGACCATCAGCAGGCCGGGGCCTTCCTGACCGTCGCCCGGGGGGTCAATGCGCAGGTGTATGCGGCTGCGCTCCCCCTCCTCCCAGCGGCGCTCGTAATGGTAGAGCGCCGGGCCCTGCGGTGCAGAGCTGGGGGGAGCCCCCCGGGAGAAGCGGGAAATCAGAGAGTCGATCAAATTACCCATAAATAAACCTCTAACGCCCGCCTCCGGCGCAGGCGCAGGCGCAGCCCGCACAGGCGCAGGCGCAGGCGCAGGCACAGCCGCCCCCGCTGCGCCGGCTGCTGGTGGTCTTGGATACGACCGGCGGGGGATTGGTTTTGTTGGTCACGGCGCTGGTGAAGTCGCTGATATTCCCGACGACATTGGAGGCGAAGTCCTGCACGCCGGTGACCACCGAGGCGGCGAAGGCAGAACCGGGAAGGGTGGGCATGTTGATGCCTCCGCCCTGGGTTCCGGGGGTGGAGGGGATGCCGGTCGGGGCGCGCGTGGTCCCGCCGGGGCTCGGGCGCCCGTAGGAGGGATCATAGCGCGGCCACCACACCGGGACGAAAACCGGGCCGGTGCGGAAGACGTCGCGGGTGCGCCGGTCGTAATCCCGGTCGAGCATGGTCCATTCCAGGTTCTCGTCGAACTTCTGGCTCTTGACCTCCGGCGTGTCCGCGGCCTCCACCTGGGCCCAGGCTTTGCGCATGATATCCCGGTAGTAGGCGACGGTCTCCGAACGGCTGAAACCCTTCATCTTCTGAGCGACCGTATTGACCAGTTCAATGGTCAGGTCCTGCAGGGCTTTGCGCTGCTCCGTCTTTTTCTCCATGCCCATGGCGCGCAGAAAATCACGCTCGTAAGGCTGGAGGCCCTCCGGCAGCTGGGCTGCCGCCTCCACGCGCAGGGGATCACGGGTGACCACGGTGGCAGCGTTCTTCTTGATGGCCGAGAAGAGGATCATGGTCAGGATTTTGTCGAGCGGCTCCTCGAGCAGGATCGCCGCCTCCACGGCGGTCAGGCCGCGCTTGATGCCGTGCCCTTCGATCGAAATCTTGGGCGGCAGGTACTGCAGCTTGCGCCGGCTGGAGGCGGTGGCGGAGATGGCGCCGAAGACGATCATCAGGCCCCCGAAGCCGAAGCAGCACAGCAGGCCGAAGAAGCCGTCGCCGATGGCGAAGCCCGTCTCCTCCGTGCTGCCGACCGGAGCGCCCTGTACCGGTTCGAATTTATCCTGCACGCTCTCTTCAGCGATGTAGGTGCGGGGGAAAGAGGCCCCGAAGATGTACTGCTCATCTCCGGAGGCGTTGGGGTTGCGCCAGGTGTAAACCACCCGGTCCTGACCGTCGAAGCCGGTCTCCGGTTCTTCAGGGAAGCCCGCCGGGGCCGCGTGCCAGCGCGGCTCCTCCGGCTGCACGCCGGGGGGGAAGTGGAACACCACCGTCACATCGCTGCTGCCGTGGACGTACTGTGAGTCGAACCAGGTAGGGGAGAACTGCCCGCTGACGTAGGCGGGGTCCTGGTCGTCGTCGAACAGCACCCGCTCCACACGGGGGATGAAGACGTGGACGGTGCCGGTCTGTCCCGGCTGAATGGCATTTCCGCCCAGGTTCAGGGCGATGCCGGGGACGACATAGGGCGAGGCTTCGATCTCGGCTACCGGCAGCCCGTTCACCTCCGCCGTAGTGTTCCGCAGGTCGTAGTCGTCGGTGGGCATGCCCACGTCCACGAAGTCCAGCGGAGAAGCGGAAGAGTCGTTGCTGAATACAAATTCGTAATCCAGGGCCATGGTGCCGTCCTCATTCCAGAATACGTGGACGGTCTGCGCATCCAGGCTGAAAGAATAATTCTGAGCCAGGGCGCTTACGGGGAGCAGGAGGGCCAGGACGACGATCAGGAGGGTGGAGGCTCGTAATATTCGCATTGATAATGCTCCAGGTTGGGTATTCAGGGGGCTCGAAGCCATCTCAAAAACCGCTTTGTTTTTGAGCGAGCTTCTTACCACTTGGGTTCCTCGGTGAGCTGGTAGGTGGTGCCGCAGTAGGGGCAGGTGACGACCGGCGCGCCAGCCACCATTTTGACATTGTCCGGGGTGAGGGAGCCGCCGCAGTTCTGGCACTTCAAGGTGTCCAGGCTGACGTCTCCGGACAGGTCAATTTTCAAGGTGACATTCTGGGCGGCTTTTTCCATCGCCGCGCGCCGGCCGATGAAGTAGCCGGCGACGATGAGGCCAAAACTGATCCCGAGCAGGATCAGGCCGGTGACCAGCCAGCCGGCGTTGAACACTTCGCCGAAGGCAGCCAGGAGGAATAAGACTCCGAACAGCAGCAGGATTGCTGCCAGGACATAAGCAATAATTCGAACTGCTCCCATGATTAATCCTCTTGAAAGGTGACGGTATCTAATAAAGAGAGACTGCTGGTTGGGGGCTGTGCCGCCCTCAATCTGTGAACACACCAGGTTTGAGCTGGCCTGCCGCCAGGCTGGCCCAAAATCAGGTGACAGGTGGAGGTTTGCTGCGATAAATTCTCCCCTACCAGAAACAGCCTCGCCCTGCCAGGCTCGGCATTAATATCCATTATAGTTTACTGAGTTCAGGCGAATCCGACAAATGACATATTTCCTGAGTTTGTCATATCAGAGAGGATCATTAAGCCGTGTTCGTGTAGGAGCGATCGGAAAAACTGCGCTGAAAAGAAAAATTGGTGAGTTTTGCGGCACTTTTTGCCGCAAAACTCACCAATTTTTCTCGATTTCCCCCCTTCCCGGCGGGAATGGGCGCAGGGGCGAAATACTGGGGCCAAGGTTTCCTGTGGAGCGATCCTGCGGCCCAGATTACTGAATATTTTGACTTCAGACCCCTTTCACGGGTCAGATATGGCGGCGGTCAATCGCTTCGTCGTCGGTCGAATCCATCTCGCGCATCTCCCCGGTGGTGACGAAGATAATGCGCTCGCAGATATTGGTGACCCGGTCGGCCATCCGCTCCAGGTTATGGGCCGCCCAGACCAGGTAGTTGGTGCGGTCCACCGTGGTGGGGTCGGCGATCATGCGGCTCATCAGGTCCCGGTAGACGCGGTTGTAAAGGTCGTCCACCTGGTTGTCTTCGAGAGGGATCTGGCGCGCCGTCTCCGTATCCCGGGCGACGAAAGCCCCCAGGGAGCGGCGCAGCATGCTGAGGCCAATATTTGCCATCATTTCGAGATCGGCGGTTGAGATCGGCAGCGGCTCTTCGCCCAGAAAGATCGTGATCCTGCAGATGCCTTTGGCGTAATCGCCGATGCGCTCAAGCTCGGTGATGATCTCGAGCACCGCAGCCAGGAGACGCAGATCACGAGCCATCGGCTGCTGGGTGGCGATCAGGGTCAGGCAGTCATTTTCAATGGCATAGCGCTTTTCATTGATCTTGTCGTCGTTGCGGTAAACCTGATGTGCAGTCTCAATATCCTGATTTTTCAAGGTGTCGACCGCCTCCCGGACAGCCTGCTCAACCATGCTGCCCAGCAGCAGCACATCATCCAGCAGGTTTTGCAGGTGGCGGTCGAAAGTCTCTCTGGGGGAAGGCTTAAGCATTTTTCACCTCATGGGTGCTGTTTTGGGGTCAAAACCGGCGACGATGGTCAGCCAAATCGTCCGGTGATATAGTCCTCGGTGCGGCGGTCTTGCGGGTTGGTGAAGATCTGGTTCGTCTGCCCGTACTCCACCAGCATCCCGGCCCGGTCTTCATCCATGGTGAAGAAAGCGGTATAGTCCGAGACCCGGGCTGCCTGCTGCATATTATGTGTTACTACGATTATAGTGTAATTTTGAGCCAGCTCGCGCATCAGTTCCTCAATTTTGAGGGTGGCGATGGGGTCAAGCGCAGAAGCGGGCTCGTCCATGAGGATGATCTCCGGGCGGACGGCGATGGCCCGGGCGATGCACAGGCGCTGCTGCTGGCCGCCGGACAGCGAGAGGCCGCTCTGCTGGAGTTTGTCCTTCACCTCATCCCAGAGGGCGGTCTGGCGCAGCGACTGCTCCACCAGCAGGTCCATGTCCCCCTGGAAACCGTTGATGCGCGCCCCCCAGGCCACATTCTCATAGATGCTCTTGGGAAATGGGTTGGGTTTCTGGAAGACCATCCCGATCCGGCGGCGCACCTCGACCGGGTCCACCTGCGGGTCGAAGATGTTCCTGCCGAGGAAGAGCACCTCCCCTTCCGAGCGGGCGGAGGGCACCATTTCGTTCATGCGGTTAAACGAACGCAGAACGGTGCTTTTTCCACAGCCCGAGGGGCCGATAATGGCGGTCACCCGCTGGCGCTCGATGGGCAGGTTTACGTTTTTTACAGCTCGAAATGCGCCGTAGTAGACGCTCAGGTTGCGGGCCTCGATGGCATGGAGACCGTTCTGACCTGTGTTGGGGAGCGGAGTTTGTGTAGCGTAATTTCTTCTGGATAAACTGAGGTTCATAGCTGTCTCCTGCTGAACCGGTTCCGCATGAGCACTGAAATGGTGTTCAGGCCGAGGAGCAAACACAGCAGCACGAGGATGGCGGCCGCGGCAAGATTGCGAAATTCATCCTGCGGCCGCGCCGTCCACTGGTAAATCTGGATCGGCAGGCTGGTGAATTTGGAGAATATGCTGCTCGGGTCGAACGGGATGAAGGTAGAAGCCCCGACGACCACCAGGGGGGCGGTCTCCCCGATCGCCCTGGAGATGGACAGGATGGCCCCGGTCAGAATCCCGGGGATGGCGTTCGGCAGCACGTGGTGCCAGATCGTCTGCCAGCGAGTGGCGCCCAGGCCGTAGCTGGCCTGGCGCAGCGAGTTCGGCACCGCCCGGATGGCCTCCTGGGCGTTAATGATCAGCAGCGGCAGGACCAGCAGGGCCAGGGTCAGGCCGGCTGAGAGGATCGTGCGCCCGCTGGCCGCGCCCGGGTCTGCCAGGCCAAAGGCGGCGCCGCTGGTCAGGTTTGCCATGGCTCTGACAAAGACCGAAAGGCCCAGCATGCCATAAATAATGGAGGGCACGCCAGCCAGATTATTGATGTTGGTCTGGATGACCCGGTTCAACCAGGTATCCGCTGCGTACTCCTCCAGGTAAACCGCCGCGCCGACCCCCAGGGGAAAAGCCGCCAGGATGGTGATCAGGATCGTGTAAAGTGAACCGAAGATCGCGGAGCGTACCCCGGCGAGGTAGGGGTCCGGCGCCTGGGGGGAGGCGATGAAGCGCGGGCTGATCCACGAGCGGAAGACCACCCGGGCCTGCGGATATTCGGCGGCCGCCTCGCTCAGGATTTCCCGGCGCCGGAACAGCGAGTCGTACAGGGGCCAGGTGGCGACTACCCTGGGTTTGATCACATTCTCCTCAATCAGGGCGAGAAGGTTGGCGTGAGAGCGTTCTTCCAGGGGGCGCTCCCGCTCCAGCCTGCGGAACAGGCCGCCGGAGGTGTTTTCTTGCAGGATGGCGACCAGCGCTTCATTGGGGAGCGTCTCCAGGGCTGCGCCCTCCGGCACCAGGCTTTCGACTTTGACCCGGTCCTCCAGGGCCACAAAGCCAAAACTCTTGTCCAGGATGGTCAGGAGCAGCAGGGCCAGAACCACGATGCCGGCCACGGTAGAGACCTGGAAGACGAAGCGCCAGACCTTCCCCACCCTGCGTCTTTGAGTGATGCGGGGCTGAAAGCGCGGCATTTCTGCCCCGCCAGAGCCCAGGCGCTCAAACAGCTCCTGTCCGGAGGGGCTGCGCTTGTTCTCAGGGTTCATTCGTATACCTCACGAAACCGGCGCACGATCGATCGGCTGACGACGTTCAGGCCCAGGGTGATGAAGAACAGCACCAGGCCGATGGCGAAGATGCTGTTATAGTCAATCGAGTCGTAGCTGATATCCCCGCTGCTGATACGCACAATATGCCCGGTCATGGTCTCGGCGCCCACGAAGGGGTTGAAGGTAAAGTTGGGCCGCGCCCCGGAGGCGAGGGCGACGATCATGGTTTCGCCAATGGCGCGGGACAGGCCCACGATGATGGCGGCTGAAAGCCCAGAGAGGGCAGCCGGAAGCACCACCTTGATGGTCGTCTCCAGGCGAGTAGCGCCCAGGCCGTAAGCGGCCTCCCGCAGGGAGCGGGGGACGGCGCTGAGGGCATCCTCGCTCATCGAGCTGATCAGAGGCAGGATCAGGATGCCCATGACCAGTCCGGCAGAAGCCATGTTGTAGACTTCCACCACGTCACGGCCCAGGAGGCTGCGCAGCAAAGGAGTCATGAACTGCAGGGCAAAATACCCGTAAACCACGGTCGGTATCCCGGCCAGGATTTCCAGGGCCGGTTTCAGGATACTGCGAGCCCGGGGACTGGCATACTCGCTCAGGTAGACCGCCACCGCCAGCCCCAACGGGATGGCGACCAGCATGGCGATCAGGGTGGTGATCAGGGTGGCGTTGACCAGGGCCAGGATGCCGAACTGCCCGATATGAGGCTGCCATGCCAGCCCGGTAAAGAAGTTGAGCAGGCTCACCTCCCCGCTGCGGAAGAAAAGCAGGGCTTCTTTTCCGAGCTCATAAACGATCCCAAGGGTGGTGAGGATTGAGAAAGCCCCGCAGACGAAAAGGAACCCCAGGACCAGAGTCTCCCCGATCCGAGGGCGCTTCTCGAGCGTACGAGATTTTTCCTTGAAGAAAAACTCGGGCTTTCCGCTTGCTGTAGTGATCGGTTCCATATTAATTCTCATCATCCGGTCCTCATTTCCGGCGCGCGCGGCCGGCATTCCACGCACTCGATGGTGCGCGCGCTCAGGACAGGGCTGTCGCTCCAGGGCGCTGGCCGGCGGTTGGCCGCATCTGGCGACCAACCGCCGGCATTAACCCCACAGCCGAGAAGGGGAGGGCGTGAATCTCCATCCGCTGTCCGGTGGCAGCTCATTCTACATTCTGCAGGGCCGCCAGGAGCTTCTGCCTGGCTTCATCCAAGGCGGCGTCGCTGGCGGGGAAGTAGCCCACCTCTTCAACTTCCTCGTTTACAAAAGTGAGAAAGAAGTTGATGAAGGCGCCGACCTGGGGTTTTTCCTGGATAATCCCGGCGTCGGAATAGATGTACAGGGGGCGAGAGAGAGGATACTCGCCGCTCTCGGCGCTCTCGAAAGAGGGCTCGATCCCTTCGATGCTCAGGATCTTGAGGCTGCCGGCGTTCTCCTGGTAGTAGGCATAGCCGAAGTAGCCGATGGCGAACGGGCTGCCCAGGACACCCTGTACCAGCACGTTGTCATCCTCCGAGAGCTGCGGGTTCGAGGCCAGGATCTGCTCTTCGCCGCCGTCCGGGTACTGGACGTCCATCACCGCTTCGACGAAGAAGTCGAAGGTGCCGGAGTCGGTGCCGGGGCTGAAGCGCTGGATGGGCTCCGCGGGCCAGGAGGGGTCCACATCCGACCAGTTGACCGCAGTGGAGTAGATGAGGGCAAGCTGCTCCAGCGTGAGCCCGGTGACGAAGTCATTCTCCGCGCTGACCACGACCGCCAGGGCATCGGTGCCGATGCGGAACTCGATGGGCTCACGCCCGATGGCGCGGCAGGACTCGACCTCGCTCTCCTTGATGGCCCGGCTGGCGTTGGCGATATCGGTCTCGCCAGCCACGCAGAACCGCTCCAGGCCGCCGCCCGAACCGATGCTGTCAATGGTGATCTCCCCGGCGAAGCCCTCATTCCGGAAGCGGGCAGCCATGGCTTCTGCCAGGGGATATACGGTGGAGCTGCCGGCGGTGACGATATTTCCGGTCACTGAGCCGGGGTCCACTTCAGGCAGGCTTTCGAGCAAGCCGCCGGCCCCACCCCCGTTGGAACCCTCATTGGACGGCTCCACGGGCTCGGGGTTGGTTTCCGAGGCTTGCGCGGGCGAGGTAGCTCCGCTCTGCGGGGCCTGGGTTGCAGGGGCGTTCCCGCTGCAGGCGGCGAGAAGGACGGCAGCCGCGATGAACAGCGGCAGCCAGTGTGTGATTTTGCGGTGCATAGGCTTCATTCCTCCATTGTTTAGTGACTGATTTTTCATTCGTACCATCAGGTACAAGGGTATCAGGTCACTGTTAACGGAGGCGTGGGTTCAGGTTAATAGTTCGCGATGGGGAAGTTAACGATCGGTTAAGGGCCGGCCGCACCCGCTTTTTTCGTCTCAGCCGCCGGGATGGAGAAGAAAAAGCTGCTGCCCCTGCCTTCGACGCTCTCCGCCCAGATGCGCCCCCCATGCGCCTCGACGAGATGCTTTGCGATTGCAAGCCCGAGGCCGGTGCCGCTGCCGGAACGCGCCCGGTCCGCCTTATAGAAGCGTTCGAAGATGCGCGGCAGGTCTACCGCCGGTATGCCCGCGCCGGTATCCTGCACCGAGAAGATCACTTCGGCGTCCTGCAGGGCTGCGCCCAGGTTTACCCTGCCCCCGGGTGGGGTGAAGCGGATGGCGTTGTGCAGCAGGTTGACCAGCACCTGTTCCAGGCGGGGGGCGTCGGCGAGGATAGGGGGCAGGCCCTGGGCTGTCTTCACCAGCAGCGCGACCTGCGCCCGACCGGCCTGGAGCTGCAGCCGCTCGACCGCGGCGTGCAGGATGTCTTCCGCCGGGGTGGGCCTGAGTTGGAGCGGTACGTGCCCCGATTCGATCCTGGAAAGCTCCAGAAGCTCCGAGGTGAGCTGGATCAAAGCTTCCACCTCGGTCTCCGCCTGATCGAGGAAACGCCGGGCGGCGGTGGGGTCCTCCAGAGCCCCATCCTGCAGCGTCTCGACCAGCGCCTTCAGCGAGGCCAGCGGGGTGCGCAGCTCGTGGGAGATATTGCTGATGAAATCCCGCCGGACCGTCTCCAGGCGCCGTACCCGGGTCAGATCCTGAAAGACCATGAGGATGCGGCCCGGGAGGACGTGGGTGAGCGAAGTGGCCACGCACTGCAAATACAGGCGCTGCAGGCCGGTCTCCAGGGCAGCCGCCTGCGGTTCTCCGGTCTGGCGGCAGAGGCTCCACAGTTCGATCAGCTGGTGGTCGCGCAGAACTTCGGCCAGGGTGCGCCCCAGGGCGGCGCCGGCGTCGAATCCGAACATCTCCTCCGCGGCGGGGTTGATCAGCTCCACCCTGCCCTCCTCATCCACGATCAGCACCCCGTCCGTCATCTCCTGGACCACCAGGGCGATTTTACTGCGCTCGGCCTCCAGGGCCTCGAGCTGGGCGCGCAGACGCACGGACATCTGGTTGAAGGCTCGCGTGAGTTTACCGACCTCGTCGGGCGGGGCCGGGATCAGCTCGCCCGACAGGTCCCCGCTGGCGATCTGGGCGGCGGCCTGCGTGAGGGTCCTCAGAGGCCGGGTGGTGCGCTGGGCGATCAGGGTGGCCAGCAAGACCGCCAGCGCGGTCCCCACCAGCGCGGCGCCGAGCAGCGTGCGCCGGATCTGCCCCAGGTCCGCTTCGACCTGCTGCAGGGGGAGGGATACGCGCACAAAACCGGCGGCCTGCCCGCCGCGTTTCACGGGAACCGCCAGGTACATCATCTGGTAGCCCACCGACTGGCTGAAGCGGGTGCTTATCCCCCTGCCGTTTGTTAATGCCTGCTGGATCTCCGGGCGGTCCAGGTGGTTGTCCATCTGGCTGCGGTCGTCGTGTGACTCACCGATCACCACCCCGCCGGCGTCCAGCAGGGTGACGCGGGCCCCGATCAGGTCTGCCCAGCGGCGGGCCGCGGCGTCCAGCCCCTGCTCCGGGTCCAGGGATGAAGCGAAAGCCTCGCGGATCAGCGCGGCCTGGGAGTAAAGCTTCTCCTCGGTGTTTTCCAGGTAAATGCGCTGCAGGTAGCCGGAGATGTAATAGCTGGCTCCCGCCATCAGCAGGATGATCAGCAAGGTGTACGGAAGAGCAATGCGCCAGCGGATGCTGCGGAACACGGTTCAGCCCTCGAAACGGTATCCAGCGCCTCGCACGGTGACGATGCGGCTTGGTTCGGCGGCTTCTTTCTCGATTTTTTCCCTCAGCCAGCGAATATGGACGTCCACCGTGCGGCTGCCGCCGCTGAAGCCCCAGCCCCACACCCGCTCCAGGAGCAGGTCACGCGACAGCACCTGCCCCCGGTGGCGGGCCAGGAATAGCAGGAGCTCGAATTCTTTTGGTTTCAGGGGGAGCGGTTTTGCATCCAGGGTAACTTCCCGGCGGTTCAGGTCAATAACCAGGTCGTCAAAGCGCAGAATCTCTCTGGGCGGCTCGGAACCGGCGCTTGCGGCTTCGGCGCGGTCCAGCCGCACGCGCCTTAACTGCGCCTTGACCCGCGCGAGGAACTCGCGCATGCTGAACGGCTTGACAATATAGTCGTCTGCGCCCAGCTCCAGGCCGATCACGCGGTCTATCTCATCGTCCCGGGCGGTGAGGATCAGCATGGGGACGCTCATCTCCTGGCGCAGGATGCGGAGCACTTCAAAACCATCCAGCACCGGCAGCATGAGGTCCAGGACGATCAGGTCCGGGCGGTTTTTGCGAGCCAGGTCCAGCGCGGCCTGCCCATCTCCGGCTGTGTCCACCTGGTACCCCTGGCGGGTCAGGTTGTAAGCCAGGGTCTCGCGCAGGGCAGTTTCATCTTCGACGACCAGAATTTTCTCTGCCATATCCGCAGCCTCTTAAGGTGCAGCAGCAGCGCGAGGCTGCCATTATCCGAAGCGGCCCACCACGTAGTCCTCGGTGCGCGCGTCCCCCGGATTGGTGAAGATGGTTTTTCCCTCGGAAAACTCGACCAGCTCTCCCTGCAGGAAAAAAGCGGCATAATCGGCCACCCGGGCAGCCTGGTGGATCGAATGCGGCACCAGGACAATGGTGTAAACCTGCTTCAATTCCTGCAGCGAGGCCTCCACCTTCCCGGTAGAAATCGGGTCCAGCCCCGAGGTGGGTTCATCCAGCAGGATAATCTCAGGCTCGAGCACCAGGCTGCGCGCCATGCACAGGCGCTGCTGCTGCCCGCCGGAGAGAGCGATGGCCGGGTCGTCCAAACGATCCTTCACCTCATCCCACAGGGCCGCCTGGCGCAGGCTGCGCTCCACGGCTTCGTCCTGGCGAGATTTGTTCCGTTCCCCTGCCAGCTCCAGCCCGTAGGTCAGGTTGCTGCGGATGGACATGGGCAGGACCACCGGGCGGGCGAACACCATGCCCACCTTGCGCCGCAGGGAAATCACATCCGTTTTGGAGTCGAGGATATTCTGACCGTCGATCAGCACCCGCCCGGAGAGCTGCACCACGTCCGCCAGGTCGTTCAGGCGGTTCAGCATGCGCAGGAGCGAGGATTTGCCCCCTCCGGCAGGGCCGAACAGGACTGTGATCTGGTTGGCGGGGATCTTCAGGGAGATATTGCGGAGCGACTCCGTCCCATCGGAGTAGCGCAGGTTCAGGTTCTCGATGATGATTTTATCCATAAGCGAGCGCCTCATTACCCGGCCCGGCTACCACTGCCGCCTGGCGCGGGCGCGCGAGCGGATGGTAGTGGCGATCAGGTTCATCCCCAGGACAAAAACCAGCAGCACCAGGGCAGTGCCGTATTGGATGCGGACCGGCATCCCCGGCACCGAGGTGGAGATGACGAAGAGGTGGTACGGCAGCGCCATGGTGGCGTCCAGAGGGGACTGCGGCAGGCGCGGCAGGAAGAACGCCGCCACGGTGAAGAGGATGGGGGCCGTCTCCCCGGCTGCCCGTTCCAGGCCCAGGATCACCCCGGTCAGAATGCCCGGCAGCGCCTCGGGCAGCACGATACGGCGGATCGTCTGCCAGCGCGTGGCCCCCACCGAAGTGCTCACCACCCGAAAAGACTGGGGCACCGCGCGCAGGGCCTCCTCGGCGGTGCTGATGATCACCGGCAGGGTCATAATTGCCAGCGTCAGCGAGCCGGCCAGGATGCTGGTGCCGAAACCCAGAAAGAGCACGAACAGGCCCAGGCCAAACAGGCCGTAGACCACCGAGGGGATCCCGGCCAGGTTGATAATGGCGAGCCGGATCAGGCGCGTCCAGCGGTTTTCGGGGGCGTACTCCGACAGGTAGATGGCTGCCCCCAGACCGAGGGGAACGGCGAAAATGGCTGTGCCGATGGTGAGAAAAAAGGTTCCCACGATCGCGGGCCAGATGCCCCCGGCGCGCATCCCCTCCCGTGGGAAACCGGTGAGAAATTCCCAGGAGATCGCCGGCAGGCCCTGGTAGACGATGTAGGCGATCACCAGGATAATGGGCAGGACGGTGAGATAAGCCAGGGCGGTCAGCGAGGCAAAACCGATGCGCTGGACCAGATAGCGGGTGGGTTGGGAGAAAAATGATCTCATCGCGCCAATCGCCTCCAGGATAGGGCCGGACCAGCTCCAGCGAGCGGGGCCTGGTTCATGAGAGGATGCGCTCAGCCCGCTGCCGCTGCCGGAAGACCACGGCTGAAGCGGTGATATTGATCGCCAGGGAGATCAGGAAGAGGGTGATACCGACAAAGAAGAGCACGTGGTAGTGCACGCTGCCGTTTGCCACTTCGCCCATCTCCGCGGCTACGGTGGCGGTCATGGTGCGCACCGGAGAGAACAGGGTGGACAGCCCGGAAGGGAGTACGGCGGCATTGCCGGTCACCATCATCACCGCCATTGTCTCTCCGATGGCGCGCCCGATGCCGAGCATGATGCCGGTGAGCACGCCGGAGCGCGCCGCCGGCAGGGTGACGCGCCAGATGGTCTGCCACTCGGTGGCGCCAAGCGCCAGAGCGGCGTCCCGGTAGGATCGGGGCACGGCGTCCAGGGCGTCCTCCGCCACCGATACGATGGTGGGGATGGCGATGCCGCCCAGCAGGACCGAGCCGGTGAAGGCGGTCAGGCCGGTGGGCAGGTTCAGCAGGTCGCGCAGGAAGGGCGAGAGGATGAGGATGCCCAGAAACCCGAGCACGACCGAAGGCAGGCCGCCCAGGATCTCGACCAGGGGCTTGAGCAGGTCACGGGCCCGGCGGGGGGCGATCTCGGCGATGTACACCGCCGTGCCCACCCCGGCAGGGATCGCCACCAGGGCCGCGCCCAGGGTGACGATGAGCGAGCCGCCGATCAGGGGCAGGATGCCGTAATATTCCTCGATGGGGTACCAGCGCGAGCTGAAGAGAGAGGAGAGGGGCACTTCGCCCAGGGTGGGCAGGCCTTCGCTGAGCAGGAAGTAAAAGATGAGGACCACAAAGATGATCGCGGAATAACCCGAGACTTTAATCAAACGGGTGATCAAGTACTCGGGCCAGGAGAGGGAAGTAGATTTCATAACTGATCGCTGCCTGAAAGATAGTTAGCCGTTAAGAGGTTATGGGCTGGAGACCGGCACAAATCCCAGCTCGGTGACGATCTCCTGGGCCTCGGCGCCGAGGATCCAGTCGAGATAGGTTTTTACCGCCCCGGCCGGTTCTCCAACGGTATACATGTAGAGATCGCGAGCGATGGGGTAAGAGCCGTTGTTCACGCTCTCCGCTGAGGGGAGCACATACTCCCCGCCTTCCGTGCGGCTCACCGCCACCATTTTTTCCTCCGGAGTGACGTAGCCCAGACCGTCGTAGCCGATGGCGTTCGGGTTGCTGCGCACTTCCGAGGTAATGCCTTCGGAGGAGGGGAGCAGCAGGGTGTCCCGAGAGAACAGGGTCGGGTCGTCCGGCCGGCCCAGGCGGAGCACCTCTTCCAGGAAATAGACATGGGTGCCGGAGTTCGTCTCCCGGGAGAGACGCACGATGGGCCGGTCTTCACCCCCCAGCTCTTGCCAGTTGTTGATCTTTCCGCTGTAGATGTCCGAGAGCTGCTGGATGGTCAGTTCGCCGACCGGGTTTTCCGGATTCACGATGATGGCGATCGCGTCCCGGGCGATGATAAATTCTACCGGGTCCGCACCGTTTGCCCGGGCTGAGTTCAACTCGTCGGTGGTGATCTGCCGGGACGCGTTGGCAATGTCCACCGTGCGGTTGATCAGGGCCGCGATCCCGGTCCCCGATCCGCCCCCGGTGACCGAGATACGCACGTTGGGATGCTCCTGCTGGTAGCGCTCGGCCCAGGCGAGCGCCAGGTTGACGATGGTGTCGGAGCCTTTGTTCTCGATGTAGGTGTCCGCCGCGCCCGGAGTCCCCCCGGAGGCATCCGGTGAGGCGCAGGCTGCGAACAGCAGGGTGATACACAGGAATGCCAGAACCGCTCGAATGCTCATTGTGAAGGCGATTATATATGTAAACAGAATACGGTTCAAGTGCCTCAAATAATCGATTAGAATCGAGAGTATGGAATCCAACGCACCCCTTCCCCCAGCATTTATGGTCGAGAATCTGGATTTCTATTACGGCAGCCACCTGGCTCTGCGGCAGATCCAGATGGAAATCCCACAACGCCAGGTGACAGCCCTGATCGGGCCTTCCGGCTGCGGCAAGTCCACCTTTCTGCGCTGCCTGAACCGGATGAACGACACCATCCCCGGCACCCGTGTGGAAGGAAAAATCCTGCTGGAAGGGCAGGATATTTACGCCCCGGGGACCGACCTGCCCCGCCTGCGCCAGCGGGTGGGCATGGTCTTTCAAAAACCGAACCCGTTTCCACAGTCGGTGTACGATAACGTCGCCTTTGGACCGCGCGTCCTCGGCCTGGTAAAGAGCAGGCTGGAGCTGGACGAGATCGTACAGAACAGCCTGGAGCAGGCAGGGCTGTGGGACGAGGTCAGGCACCAGCTGCAGGAGAATGCGCTCAGCCTGTCTCTTGGGGAGCAGCAGCGTTTATGCCTGGCCCGCCTGCTGGCGACCCGCGCAGAGGTGATCCTGATGGACGAACCTGCCTCTGCCCTGGATCCCATCGCCACCGCCCGGCTGGAAGAGCTGATCGCGGTGTTGAAGGAAAACTACACCATCGTGATCGTCACGCATAATATGCAGCAGGCGGCGCGAGTCTCGGATTTCACCGGTTTTTTCTGGCTTGGAGAGCTGGTTGAATTTTCTCCCACCCAGCGGCTTTTCACCGTCCCGAAGCAAAGCCTTACAGAAGATTATATCACCGGCAGGATGGGCTGACCGCCGGGCCCGGCCCTCGCTGGGAGGAGCAGCCTGTGGGTTTTTGCAGCGGCAGAATCCTCTACCTTGCGCGCCTCCTGTCCCCACCCCCGGAGAGCGGGGCGGGGGCTCTGGTACAATACGCACAGGGACAAACCAGTGGAAGCGGGGGGAGAAGTTTGGGGGAGAAAAGTGAGAGGATAGCGTGGAAGAGTCAAATGATACCGTCGGACGGGAGGTATTCCCGCTCCCGGTCTTGCTCTACAGCCGGCCCGACTGCCCGCAGGCGGAGTCCAGCCGCAGCTACCTGGAGGGGTTGGGCGTTTCGTTCGTGGAGCTGGACGTGGAGGCTGACCCGGAGGCCGCCCTTTTCGCCCGCCAGTACAACCAGGGGGACCCCTGCACCCCGACGATCGTCTTCGGCAACCGGGAGATCATCCTGGTGGCTCCGGAGCGGGAGGAACTGGACGCAGCCCTGAAACAGGCCGGCTACGGAGTGGGTAAAAATGCCGTGGATAATATTTGACGAGGAAGACCGGCGCATCCCCGCTCCCCGCTTCTGCCTCGAAGCGGCGGGCGGTGAGCCGGTCTGCGTGGATGATTACTGCGAGGACTGCAGCCTGGTGCTGGTCTTTCCCCGCTCCG
>JAEWYL010000213.1 GCA_023395675.1 Chloroflexota bacterium
CGGCAAACCCCCCCCCGCCCGTGACCCGCCCCCGCCCCCCCCCCCGGCGCTTTCGCGCCGCCGCGGGGCCTGTTCTCGTCAGGTTGCACGGGCAGTCCTTGCGACCTCCCATCATTCCTGCGTTCCCCTGTGTTGCTGCAGTGTTATAATCATGCCCGATGGATATCCAGGAGCTTACCCAGGCCATGCATGCATTTGTGCGCGCCCAGGGCTGGTACGAAGAGCACAGCCCGCGCCCGCAGACATTGAGGAATCTCGCTATATCGCTGAACCTGGAGGCCTCCGAAGTCCTGGAACATTTTCAGTGGGATGAGAAGCTTCAAAATTCGGAAGAATTCGCCGCCGAGCTCGCGGACGTTGCCCTGTACCTGCTCCAACTTGCCAGCCTTTCCGGCATTGATCTTGAGCAGGCCATTCTGGCGAAGCTGGAGCGCAATTACCGCAGGAAGTGGGATACCTGATGCGCGTAACTATTTTTGGTGGTTCACAACCCAGACCCGGCGACCCGGCTTATCACGAAGCGCAGAGACTCGGCAGCATACTGGCCGGTGCGGGGCACACGGTGCTGACCGGCGGTTATCTCGGTACCATGGAAGCCGTATCCAGGGGCGCAGCCGAGGCCGGCGGAGCGGTGGTCGGGGTGACTTGCGACGAGATCCAGTCCTGGCGGCAGGTTGCGCCTAATCCCTGGATCGTTGAAGAGCGCCGCTTTCCCACCCTGCGCGAACGGCTGATGGCCCTGGTAGAGGACTGCGACGCAGCCCTGGCGCTCCCGGGCGGTCCCGGGACACTGGCTGAAATCTCGATGATGTGGACCCACCTGCTCACCGGCGCAATCCGGCCTCGCCCTCTCATCTTGATCGGCCCCGGCTGGAAAAGCACCTTTGAGGCTTTTTTCACCGCTCTCGGCCAATATATCCCGGACGAGCAGCGCTCCTGGTTGGAATTTGTTCCGGATACGGAGAGCGCCGTCCGTTCGTTATCATCTTTACAACCTCAATCTGGAACCCTCAATGAGCGAAGATAAACTCACTACACGCAGCGAAAACTATTCGGAATGGTACAACCAGCTGGTCCAGCGCGCCGAGCTGGCCGATTATGCCCCCGTGCGCGGCTGCATGGTCGTGCGCCCGTATGGCTGGTCGCTATGGGAGAACTGCCAGGCTGAGCTGGACCGGCGCTTCAAAGCCACCGGGCATACGAACGCCGCTTTCCCCCTCTTCATCCCGATGTCCTTCCTGGAAAAAGAGAAGGAACATGTCGAGGGTTTCTCGCCCGAGCTGGCTGTCGTCACCGTGGGCGGCGGGGAGAAGCTTGAAGAACCGCTGGTGGTCCGCCCAACCTCCGAGACCATCATCGGGTACATGTACTCGAAGTGGATCAAGTCTTACCGCGACCTTCCGGTGCTGATTAACCAGTGGGGGAATGTGGTGCGCTGGGAAATGCGCACTCGCCTGTTCCTCCGCACTCTGGAGTTTTACTGGCAGGAAGGCCACACGGCCCATGCCACCTCCGAAGAGGCGGAGGCCGAAACCCGCCAGATGCTGGATGTGTACACGGATTTCGCTATGAACGAGGGGGCCATTCCGGTGGTGCCCGGGCGGAAGAGTGATAAAGAGAAATTTGCCGGCGCAATCCGGTCTTATACCATCGAAGCTATGATGGGGGATACTCGCGCCCTGCAGTCCGGGACCTCCCATTTCCTGGGCCAGAATTTCGCCCGGGCTTTCAATATCCAGTTCTCAGACTGGAACAACGAGCTCCAGTACGCCTGGACCACTTCCTGGGGCCTGTCCACCCGCTTTGTCGGTGCCATCATCATGACTCACGGCGACGACCAGGGGTTGGTGCTGCCGCCCCGCCTGGCGCCGATCCAGGTCGTCATCGTCCCGATCTATAAGAGCGACGAGGAGCGCAGCCGGGTCATGCCGGTCGTAGAGCGGGTCCAGAAGGAATTGGAGGGCCTGAGAGTGAAGGTGGACGGGCGCGAAGAAGTAACCCCCGGGTACAAGTTCAACGATTGGGAGCTGCGTGGGGTCCCGCTCCGCATTGAAATCGGTCCGAAAGACGTGGAGAAAGGCTCTGTGGCTCTGGCGCGCCGGGATATCCCGGGCAGGGCCGGAAAAACCTTTGTCAGCCAGGAAGGGCTTGCGGCCCAGGTACGGGAGAAGCTGGACGAGATCCAGGCTGCGCTATTCGATAAAGCGCTGCAGTTCCGCCGCGAGCATACCTTCGAGCCGCAGGATTATCCCGAACTGGTCGAGGCCGTCCAAAAAGGCTGGGCGTTTGCCTGGTGGTGCGGCGACCCTGCCTGCGAGGCGAAAGTGAAAGAGGATACGAAGGCCACCACCCGCTGTATCCCGCTCGAACAGCCCGGCGGCGAAGGGCGGTGCATAGTCTGCGGCGGGCGCTCTACAGAAAAAGTATACTTCGCCCGGGCTTACTGATCTCTCAACCACCGATCTATGCCGGCTATTGTTCTCTCTCGTCTGCGCCAGCAGGCCTCCCTGCTGGCGGGACATTTCCACCAGCCGCCCGCGTTTTCCCGCAGTCTGCACCACCTGCTGGAGTTTTACGCGGACCGCACCCAGCGTTCGGGCCAATCCGGCGCTCCGGCGCCCCTGCTCTCTGCCTTCAATGCGCCCCTGCCGGTGCTGCGCCAGATCGTGATCGAGCTTGCGCCCCTGGCGGAGGCCGGTCCCGCCTTTGCGCTGGCGCTCTGCGACGAGCTGTGGAAGGAGGGCTATCTGGAATACCGCCTGCTGGCGATCTCGCTGCTTGGGAAGATTCCGCTCGGCCCTCCTGATCCGATTATCCTGCGAATCGACCGCTGGGCTCAGGCATCCTACAATGAAGAGCGCATGCTCACCCAGATTCTCCAGCAGGGGCTGGCCCGCCTGCGGCAGGAGGACCCGCAGCAGGTCCTCAAACTGGTGGAAAACTGGCTTAACGATCAAGACCTGACCTGCCAGAAACTGGGCCTGCGCGCCCTGCCCCCGCTCTTTTTCACCTCAATCGCGGAGAACCTGCCCGTGATCTTGCGCCTGATCACGCCCTTCGTCCGCTCGGCCCCCGCAGCGCTGCGCCCCGACATTCTGGAGGTCGTCATCGCGCTCGTCCGGCTCTCACCCAAGGAGACCGCCCATTTTCTACGCTACAACCTGGAGATGGAGGCGGATGCCGCCTGGCTAGTGCGCCAGTGCCTGCCCGAGTTCCCTGCGGAGGCGCAGGAAAGTCTGCGAACCTCGCTGCGCTCGCTCGAAAAACCCCGCAGATAACTGGAGCGAGAGCCAGAAACCCGACCCGCGTTGGCTTTCTCAAGTGCTTTTTTTTGGGGGGGGATGGGGGGGGGGGGGGGGGGCGCCCCCCCCCCCCACAAAAAAAAAAAACCAAAACA
>JAEWYL010000222.1 GCA_023395675.1 Chloroflexota bacterium
GGGTGTTGCCCATATGCTGCACCCACCACTGCGAGGTGGAGAAGCGCAGGTAGCCGCGCTCGTTCAGGGCCACGTCCAGGGCGCGCACCTGCCCCATCGGCCGCTCGGAGGGCAGGGGCAAGACGGACTGCAGGGCGGCGCGCGGGGAGACGAACTGGAAATGCCCAGCGCCCACGAAGAGCTGCCGCCCCCGGTGCTCCAGGCGCAGGTTCTCGCTCTCCGAGAAGTGCTGGCGGGCGCGGGCTTCCTCCGCCCCCAGGCTGCGCGAGTGCCGCCAGTAATCCTCCCAGGCCAGCAGCCGGCCCCGCTCCAGCCGGGCGCCGGGCTCGTCCTGGGCCCAGGCGAGCGTGGCGGTGGAGTACTGCTCGGGGCTCCACATCGGCATACCGGTCACCATCCCCGCTTCCGGGAAGGTCTCCAGCACCTCCAGCTGCGCGCCCAGCCAGCCGGGGTAGAAATAAATGTCGCTGTCGGCGTAGGCCACCACCTCGCCCGGGGCGGCGCTGAAGATGAAGTTCCAGGCCCCGCCCTTGCCCATATTCTTCTCGGACAGCACCAGGTACTGGATGCGCCCCGCCTCCTGGCTCTCGCGCAGGAACAGGCGCGCCTCGGGGCAGCTGGCGTTATCGAACACCAGCAGGTCGTAGGGCCGGTCGGTGTTCTCCCAGATGCTGCCCAGGCAGGCGCGCAGCACTTCCAGGCTGTGGGCGTAGTACCCGCCCAGGAAGGGGATATAGGTGACCACCGCCACCGTCACCCGCTGGGGCTGGGCGGCGTGCTGGATCGATTTGGCCGGATTCTGCCCGACTCTCAAGCGCTCTCCTTAAGAACCTTAAGCAACTATCCTGAAGATTTTGTTGTTGTAGTGATGGGGGGGCTAGCCACCATCACCACAACCAACCATTTTTAGATAGAAACTAAGAAAGCGAACCGGTCATGCGGCGGCGCATGCGGCGGAAGACCCGCGCCAGGGCCCAGCGCGGCCCGCTGCGCTGCCCGCCCGGCGGGGTGAAGGCCACCTCCAGGCGGCGCAGCAGGCGCATGCGGGTCAGGCGCGGCGCGCGCAGCCGCCCTCCGGACAGCTCGCGGTCGCTGTCCAGCACCATGAACAGGTTGGAGGCGCCGCCCGCCAGGGCCTCGTTCTTGCGCGATTCGGGCAGCTCGTAATGCGGCCTGCCGCCCGGCAGGTGCCGGTAATCGTGGTCCTGGTGGATCGCCAGGATGGAGGGCGTGCCGTCCACCACGGGCCAGCCCTGCTGCCGGGCGTGGTAGATCATCCAGTTGTCCCACCCGGCCCGCCCGATGGCGAAATCGGGCATCTCGGCGAACAGCGCGCGCGGGAAGATGAAATAATCGCTCCCGGCGGGCAGGTGCAGGCGGGCGCGCTGCCCGGCGCCGGCCCGCAGGCGCTCCTCCCAGCCCGGGGAAAAATCCAGGGGCGTGCGCTGGTCCAGGTCCCAGCGCTGCCCGATGATCAGGAAGCGCTCCGCCTGGCGCGCCGTATCGCGGGCCGCCTGGACGAAATCGGGCAGGAAGAGCATATCGGCGTTCACGTAAGCCAGCAGGGGGCTGCCGGCGGCCTGGCGCGCCAGGGCGAAGATCGAGCTGACCAGCGGGGTGCCCAGCTCGTTGCGCTCCACCTGGGGCAGGCAGGGCACGCCCCAGTCGCGCGCCGCCTCCGCCATCCCGGGCTCGTCCCCCACCAGGAAGACCTCCACCTCGGGGCCCAGGTGGGTCCAGGAGCCGATGGCGTTGCGCTGGATGATATTGATATGCGGGTCGGTGAACGGCTTGGGGGCCGAGAAGATGGTCAGTAAAGGCATGGTCAGGAAGGCTCTCCGGTGCTGTAAAGCCGCCGCAGGGGGACATTCAGTCCCGGGGCGCCGGGATCCAGGCTTTCTTCGGGTACAGGCGGGTGAGCAGCGCCCGCCGCGCCATCCCCGCCTGGCGGCGGAATTTCACCCGCCGTTCGGGGACGAGCTGGAAGGGCGGAGCCCCGTTCCCGGCGGGGCGGGCCAGGACGCTGATGTAGAGCGGCAGCAGCTCCGAGCGCGGCCGTCCGTGTTCCTGGAAGTACAGCACCTCGAACCCGGCCTTCTGCAGCGTCTGGCACAGGGTGTGCGGGCTGTACGAGACCAGGTGGGCGATCTCGAAGCTGTCGTGGGCGTACAGGTGCGGCACTTCCACCAACAGCCTGCCGTTCGGGCTGAGCAGCTCCCCCCGCAGGCGGGACAGGTAGCCGACCGGGTCCGGCAGGTGCTCCAGGACGTGGGCCAGGCTGACCAGCTCGAAGCGCTCTCGCACCTCGGCCTGCAGCGCCTCCAGGCTGGGGTAGACGGCGAAGCCCCGCTCGCGGGCATAGCGGCGGTAGGCGCGCCCCGGCTCGATCCCCAGCGCCAGGCAGCCGTAGGCTTTCTGGAAAGCGCCCAGCAGCAGCCCGGCCGAGCAGCCGATGTCCAGGTGCCGCGAGACCGCGCTCACCCCCTCGCGGGCGAAAGCCAGCAGAGATTCCGCCCGGCCGCGCTGCACCGCCAGGTCTTTGGCGCTCGGCCCGGCCTCGCCCTGGTAGAGCTGCCGGTATTCCTCCTCGTAAAAGGCCTCCAGCCCGGCGGCGCTCATGCGCGGGGACTGGAACACCAGGCCGCAGTCCTGGCAGAGGACGTTGGTCACCTCCCGGTCCCGGAAGCTGCGGCGGTCGAAGGCGCTGCTGCGCGGGCTCCCGCACAGCGGGCATTTTTCCACGGTCTCTATCATGTTCGGCGGCTGCCTCTTTTCAGCGGGGGTCTTTTCCGGCGCGTTCATCCACATTTAAATGCGTGCGGTGCTCGATCCCGGCGTTCATCTGCGCCAGGTCCGGCTCGCGCTCGAACAGGGCCAGGATCTCGCGCCAGGTGAAGTCGTCCCGCCCGGGGAAACGGGCGTAAATCTGCCGCGCCAGCTCCAGGTCTTCGGGGGTGTCCACCGTCCAGCGCAGGTGGCCGTAGTCCGGCTCGTGCTGCAGGTGCAGCACCCGGAAGAAGCCGGGGGGCAGGCTTTCGTCCTGCCTGCGCTGCTCCAGCGAGGCGTAGTGCCGGGAGCGGGCGTCCTCGTACAGATAGGGCATGACGTGCTCCCGCTGGTGGAGCTGGCCCGCCTCGCGCCAGGCGCGCTCCAGGGCGGCGAAGGTGCAGGCCTCCACGTCCAGGCCGATGGGGTAGGTACGGCCCCAGGGCGGCGGCAGGCGGTTGGCGGCAAAATCGTAGGGGAAGGGGTGCTCCCCTTCCGGCCCCAGGAAGGCGCGCGCCAGCTCGTCCACCAGCCCCGGGTCAAGCACCGGGCAGTCGGCGGTCAGGCGCACCACCACCTCCGCCCCGGCCAGGCGCGCCGCCTGGTAATAGCGGTCGAGCACGTCGTGCAGGCTGCCGCGGTAGCAGTCGTAGTCCCGCGCCCGGCAGAGCGCCTCCACCGGGTCGTCCGCGGGGTCGGTGGTGGTCGCCACCAGCACCCCATCCAGGGTCTCGGCCCGGCGCGCCCGCTCCACCACCCGGCTCAGCATGGGCTGCCCGCCGATATCGAGCAGCACCTTGCCCGGCAGGCGGGAGGAGGCGAAGCGCGCCTGGATGATGGCGATTGTCCTGTGCCTGGCTGTCATTTTCACACTTTCGTTTTTGAAGCGCTCCGGATAAACTTAGGAGCTGTCCGAAAATCTACTGGTTGCGATGAGCGGTCTGGTACCGGC
>JAEWYL010000249.1 GCA_023395675.1 Chloroflexota bacterium
GACGCGGGCAACAACAGCGCCCAGGCCGCTGTCACGCTGCTCGGGCGGCCCGACCTGGCCCTGACCAAATCCGGTCCGCCGGCCGTCTTCAGCGGGGAGACCCTCACCTACACCCTCCCCGTCGCCAACCAGGGCGAAGCCCCGGCGGCCGGCGTCCCCCTCAGCGACCCCCTCCCCGCCGGGCTGCAGTTCGTCTCGGCCGCCGGCGAAGGCTGGAGCTGCAGCGAGAGCGGCGGCGCAGTCCTCTGCTCCCAGGCCGCCCCGCTCGCCCCCGGCCTGCAGGCGCAGCTGGACCTCACCGCCCGCGTGGAGGCCTCCTCCCTTCCCGGGGAACTGGCAAACAGCGCCTGGGTTCCTCCGCTGGAAGGTGAGCTGGAACTGGAGAACAATCGCGCTGCCGCAGTAGTAGAGGTGAACCCCAACGCCAACCTGGGGGTGACCCTCAGCGCCGGGACCGCCTATCTGGGCGGAGAGTTTGACCTGGCACTGGAGGTGAGCAACCACGGCCCATCGGACATCGAACCGGGCGACTCTCTCACCCTGACCCATACCTGGACGGGCGAAGCGAGTTTCGTTTCGGCCGCCGGGGAGGGCTGGAACTGCAGCGGGAGCTGGGCAGAGCAGGAGGTGGTCTGCAGCCGCACTGCCCCGCTGGCTGCGGGGGAGGCCTCGACCGTGAGCGTGCGCCTGCTCGCCAACGGGCTGGAGGACAGCGCCCAGCAGGCCGCCGTGAACAGCGCTCTGGCCGACCTGATCCCCGCCAACAACACGGCGGCCGTGGTCGTGAGCGTACAACCCGCGGTCAATCTCTACCTGGATAAGACCGTGGAGGCCAACGGGCGCAGCTCCTGCCCGAAGCGGTTCTTTGACCCGTGTGACCCGGTGCTGGTGGAGCCCGGCGGGGTCCTGACCTACACGGTGTGGGTGGAGAACCCCGGCGAACTGCTCGCCCCGCAGGTCAGTTTGACCGACACCCTGCCGGCGGGCGTGAGCTTCCTGGCATTCGTGGACCAGAGCGCCTGGGACCACTGCAGCGTCAGCGAGGGGGTCATCGCCTGCACCCTGGACGGGCTGGAGGCTCGGGAGAGCGCCGCGCTGACCTTCAGCGCCCGCGCCCCGGGCGAGACCGGCCCGCTGGTGAACCACGCTTCGGCTTCCTCGGGCCTGCACGATCCCGCTCCGGCGGACAACACGGCCTCCGCCGGGGCTGAGGTGACGCGCCTGGCAGCCCTTTCGCTGAGCCCGAGCTCCCCGGCGCAGGAGATCTACGCCTCGCAGGCGTTCAGCTTCGCCCTGCAGGTGTCCAACGCCGGGCCGCACAGCGCAGCGCTGGTCCTGACCGATACCCTGCCGCTCAACGCCGCCTATCTGGGCGCTTCGGGCGCGGGTTGGGCCTGCGACCCGGCCCGCGGGCAGGAGCTGGTCTGCCGCCGGGCGGCCCTCGCCCCGGGCGAGACCGCCGCGCTCGAGTTGAGCTTCCAGGCTTCTGAGAATGCGGGCCAGGTCACCAACCGGGCCGTGGTGAACAGCCCCGACAGCGCCGACCTGTTCGTGGAGGATAACGCCGGCGCGCAGCGGGTGATGGTCCGCCCGGCAGCCGCCCTGTCGCTCCAGAAAACGGTCTCCGCGCCGGTGGTGAACTCGGGCGCGGTGCTGACCTACACCCTGACCATCGCCAACGGCGGCCCCTCCCCCGCCAGCGGCATCGTACTGACCGACTACCTGCCGCAGGGGGCAGGCTTCCTCTCCGCCCGCAGCGATTTCGCGGGCACGACCTGCCAGCACCGGGAGGGTGTGGTGACCTGCGCCGTCAACCCGGCGCTGAACGTCCTGCTGGTGGATGCCAGCGGGAGCGACTGGGAGGAAGCCTCCCCGGCCTGGAATTACGCCCAGGCGCTGGACGAGCTCGGCGTGCCCTACACCCGCCTGGACGCGTCCGTAAAGCAGATCACCCCAGCCGACCTGGAACCCTACGCGCTGGTGTTCTGGGTGCTGAGCTCCAGGAACGCCCCTTCCGCGGCGGACGAAGCCGCCCTGGCGGCATTCCTGGACGGTGGAGGCAGGCTCTGGATGGCGGGCAGCGGCTACTTCAGCGCCTCGGGCAACCAGGAGCTGACCCCCTTCCTGGAGCGCTACCTGGGGGTGGGTTCTTTCGTGCTGGACAGCGCCGTGCGTCCCGACCCCATCCAGGGGCAGAACCTCTTCGGCGGTTTTGGCCCTTACCACCTGTTCCAGTACTTCCAGGTGGACCAGGTCAATCCGAACGCGCTGGCGCAGACGGCCTTCAGCGGCGAGCACTTCGCCAGCGGCGAGCCGGTGCCCGTGGGCCTGTATACCGGGCGGACGGTGTTCTTCACCTTCCCCTGGAACGAGATCTACACGCAGGACCCGGAAGGGGCGCGCGGTATCCTGCAGACGGTGCTGGCGCACCTGGCGCGCCCCCTGAACCCCGGCGAGCGCGTGACGGTGACCCTGCGCGCCTGGGCTCCCACCGTGCCGGGCGATTACAGCAGCCGCGCGGAGCTCTCGGCGTTCACCCACGACGAGGACGCGCAGGACAACCAGGCCTCCGCCAGCCTGCGCACCGAGGGCCCGCCGCCGGTGTACTACCGCACCTTCAACCCAATGGTGCTGCACAACGGGGCGGAGGTGCTCAAGGCGCCCAGGTGAGAGGCGCGGGTGGGCGGTATGTGTGGTGGGGAGACCGCCGCACATACCGCCCACCTCCAGGTTTTGAGTGCAGGTTTTGAGAGCGTTTTCCGAGGAAAATCAGACTCTGAGCGAGCCGCGGAACCCCCGCCCGGCATAGAAGGAAGGCGCGCTGTTATGGAAGGTGAAGACGCGCCCGTAGCGGCGGTCGCAAAAGATGGCGCCGCCCAGCTTCCGGATCTCCTCCGGGGTTTTCACCCAGCTCTCCGTTTTGGTATCGAACTCCCCCAGTTTCTGCAGCCGCCGGTATTCTTCTTCCGTCAGCAGCTCGATCCCCATGCCGGCCGCCAGGTCCACCGCGTTGCCGGCCGGGTGGACGCCTTTCTTTTCCCTTTCTTTCTGCCCTGCCCGGTCGTAGCAGATACTCCTGCGGCCCTCGGGGCTTTCCGCCGAACAATCATAAAAAATAAATTCACCGGTCTCTTTGTCCTGCCCGACCACGTCCGGCTCGCCGCCGGTGCTCTCCATGGCGTTCAGCGAGGCCAGTTTTTCAGGCTGTTTCTCCAGCCGGGACTGGATTTTGGGCCATTCCAGGCCCGGGTGGCGGTGCATATTTTTCTCAAAACGGGCCTGCAGGATTTTGAGCAGCTCCTCCCCGCGTTCCGGCGGCAGATCCAGGTTAATTTCAATTTTTGGTATCGGTTTCCCGCTGCCTTTCGATGATTTCGTCCCCATGAATATCCTCCTCTCTTTTACCAGCAGCCATCTACGAGCTGTTTTCGAGACAGTTTCCAGGTAAATTCTATCTTAGCAAAAAAGAAAACGGGTACAATCTGGGGCCGCCCCGCAGATAGTACCCGTTTGCCAGGCGCCCTCCCCACTGTTTTTGGCTCCGGCGTCTATGCGGTGGTCGGGGTCTGGACCTCGGTCACCTCAGGCGGCTACGGCGTACCGACCGGAGTCCCCGTGACGTCCGGCACGCCGGTATGTGCGAGCTGCGTATCCGTGGGCGGCTGAGGCTGCTGCGGCGTACCGGCAGGCGGCTCCGTGGTGGCCGTTAAGCCAACCAGCGGGATCTGCGTATCCGTGGGCGGCTCCGGGGTAGCCAGGATCTGGACCTCGGTCGCTTCCTGCGGCTCAGGCGATTGGGGCGTTCCCGGCAGCGGGTTTTCGGTCGGCGTGGGCGGCTCGGGCGACTGCGGCGTGCCCGGCAGCGGGTTTTCGGTCGCCGTGGGCGATTCCGGCGGTTCGGGCGTCCCGAGCGGCCTCTGCCGGGTGGGAGTGAGCGAGGCCCCTTCCGGCTGCTGTGTCAGGGTGGAGAGCGGCTCGCCCCCGGTCTGGGTGCCGGAGGCCAGCGAAGGCGTGCTCGAGGGCGTGGGGGAGAGGGTGGCGGTCTCCGTGAGGGTGGGCGTGGGGGTCAGCGAGGCGACGAACTCCGGCGCGATCCAGCCAAACTCCTCGGCGGAGGCGAATTTCAGCGAGGTGACCAGAAACCAGCCGTTGGTGGCGGCTTTCCCCAGCACGGTGACCCGCTCGTCCCGCGCCAGCTCCAGCACCTGGGGGTATTCCAGGCCCGGCCCGGAGCGCACGGCGGCCAGGTCCACCACCACCGCGCCTTCCCAGGCTACGGGGGTGATCTCGACGCCGGTGGCTGTGGCGGTCGCCCCGGAGCCGGTGTCCGGGAGGCTGCCCGCCAGGCTGCAGGCCACCCCGGCGAGCAGGAGGGCGGCGGCCAGGGCGGCCAGCGAAAACAGGCGGCGGTTGTGTGTGCGGTTCATAAGCGCCTCCCTTCAAGGGGACGGTTCTCCCAGCGCGCTCAGGCGCTGGCGGGCTTTATCCAGCGTCTGGCTGGAAAAACGGTCTGCATAGCTCAGGATCTCCCGGTAGACCTCCCGGGCGCGGCCGGCCTCCCCGTTGATCTCGTACACCCGCCCCAGGTTGAGCAGCACCTGCTCGTCGTCGGGGCGCAGCGCCAGCGAGCGCGCGTACATCTCGGCGGCTTCCTCGTAGCGCCCGGCTGAGTCCAGCACGAACCCGTAGCTGGCATACACATAATAGCTGTCCTCTTCGATTTCCAGGGCGGCCTCGAACTCCTCCACGGCCCTATCGAGCTCGCCCAGCTCGAAATAGAGCAGGGCCAGGCGAGAGCGGAGCAGGGCGTCCTCGGGCCGGGCGTGCACCGCCCGCCGGTAATTCTCCAGCGCGGCCGCCTTCAGCCCGTGAGCGGAGAGAAAGCGGCCCATCAGGTCATGGCCCCAGCCCTGGTTCTGGGTGACCTGGATCAGCTTGCGGTACGCCTCCAGGGCGGCCTCGGTCTCTCCCCGGGAGTCCAGGAAGCGGGCATAGAAAAAATACATCCAATCGGTCCCGGGCGAAAAGCGGATGGCCGTCTGGAACTGCTCCTGCGCCTCTTCCGGCCTCTCCATGCGCTGGTAGACCAGCGCCAGGTTCAGGTGCGCCCAGGAGGGGTTCGCCCCGCTCTCCCCGGCCAGGCGGATCCCGGTCAGAAAGGCGTCCTCCGCCTGCTCGTAGCGCTTAAGTTCCACCGCGGCCTGCCCCAGGCTGAGGTGGGCCACGTAGTTCTGCGGGGAACGGGCCAGCGCCGCCTCGTAATCGAGATAGGCGTCCTCGTACTCCTTGCGGATGTGGTGTACGATCCCCCGGTTGTAGAGGGCGGTGGCGTCCTCCGGGTGCGTCTGCAGCCATACGTGCAGCAGGCGCAGGGCCCGGTCCAGGTTGGCTTCCATCTCGGCGAAGTCCCCCAGACTGCGGTAGCCGAGCGCCAGGCTGATCGGGATGGCGGGCTCGGAGCGGTTCAGCTCGCTCGCCCGCAGCAGCCACTCCTGCCCCTCGTCCAGGCGCCCGAGGGCATGGTTGGCCCCGCCCAGGTAAAACTCGATCAGCGCGGTGCCGGCGGGCGAGATCGCCAGGCTCTCGCTCCCCTCCAGGTAGCGGATCGAGGTTTCCAGGCGGTTGACCGCGTTGGGGAAATCCCAGTCCAGGTAGGAGACCAGGCCCAGGGTGAACATGGAGATCACCGTGGACTGGTGCGCCACCACCTCTTTCAGCTTCACCGGGTCGCTTTCCAGGTCCAGCTCGCGGGCGAAGATCTCGGCGGAGTTGGTGGTCACCGGGAGCACCAGCGGGTACTCCGGGTTGATGGCCCGGTTGGGCGTCTCCAGCACCTGGAAACGGATGGTGGCCTGGCGCTCTCCGGAGGTGAGCAGGTTGCCCCAGATGACGACGTCGGCCCCGATGCGCCTGCCGTAGGCCTCGGCGGAGCGGGCGTCGGGGAGCACCCCCACCCGCATCAGCTCCACCCGCCCGGCCTCCGACTGGCTGGCGCCTCCGGTGCAGAAACCCCTGCGAACCTCTCGGGCCTGGGCCGGCTCGATGGCCTGGCACAAGTGGATGAACACCTGGTCGTTGATCTCCCGCACGCGGCGGGTGCGCTGGTAATCCGGGCCTTCGCCCAGCTCCCCCAGGGCGATGCCGAACGATTGGGGAGAAAAGCGCGGCGGGAAGGCGGCCTGGTAGGCCTTCCACCCCAGCGCGCCGAACAGCGAGAGGCTGGCCAGGCCCAGGAACACCAGGTCCCGGCGCGCCCGGCGCCCGCGGAACCAGGCATGCCACCCCCAGCAGGCCGCCGTGGAGAAGGTGAGCGCCAGGCCCAGATACCAGGGCGAGATCAGGTACAGGTTCCGGTAAGCGAAAAAGGAGCCCGCCAGGACGACCGCGGCAACCGCGGCCGCCGCGAAAAACGGGCGGTTCCCGGTGATGAACCTCCAGATCTCGTCCTGCCAGGCCGCCGGCTGCCGGATGATCTGGACGATCTGCTCGAGCTTTCCGATCAGGGTGATATCGCCGGTGCGGGCCTGCCCGGAGATGTTCACTTCCTGCCTGATCTTCTCTTCCTCTGGCATCGGGCGCCTCCGGCTGTCCGCGGCCTGGCCCGGCGGCGGCTACTTCTTCTTGCTGAGGTCCAGCGAGCCTTTGACCGACCCGATGGTGTTGATGTCGCCGGTCCTGGCCTGGTCCCGGACGGTGACGTTCTGGATGATCGCCCCGCCCCCGGCCTCTTCGGCCCCGGCGACCAGCTCCTGCAGCATTTTGGCCAGTTCCGGGTCCGCGGCGACCTTCTCCTCCAGGACGGCCGTCATCGCCTTCTGGCGCCCGGCTGCCTGGGGCTCAGCCTCGAGCCTTTCCAGCGTCTCGCGAGCGTAGTCGTCGCCGGAGAGCCTGGCTTTCAGCGTCTCGTAAATGGCTTTGGTCTTCTCCCAGAGCGCCTGGCCGGCGTCTTCCACCACCATCCCGGCCAGCTTTGCGAGATAGGGCGCCAGCAGGTCAACCACCGCGCCGGCTATGAACGATGAGTCCATGGGAACACTCCTTTTTGAACGTCTGATACCCATCAGAAAAGCGGGTTGTGCTGCGAGGCCGCAGCCGGGCACAGGCCCTGCAGCCCTGGAACAGCACCCCACATTTTCAGGACAGGTTCTTGATCCGCTGTATTCAATTAACGTGATGAAGCGTGGGTTTTACGGCAAGGGAGCGAAGGTTTCGTAGTTATAATACCAAAATTATCATTTATTCGCAATGAT
>JAEWYL010000010.1 GCA_023395675.1 Chloroflexota bacterium
GCGGGCCGGGCGGCCCCGCCCCCCCCCCCATCCCCCCATTTTCTTTTCCCCGGCTTTACGGAATTCGTTGGCTGGGCTATACTTGTGTAGAAAAGACCCTGACCCGGCGCGGCCGCGCCGGATATCCCGTATTCGTGCGGCGCGCCGCACAGTCCACCACCCCAGTCACTTGTGCTTGACAGAATTCTCAGGAGGAAATTTATGGCTGAAAAGTTCAAACTGACTTACGCGACCATGTTCAACCCCCCCGAGGAGCTGCACACCCGCTTCGATGCGGCCATCCAGGAGCTCCGGGCCAACCTGGGCAAAGAGTACGCCATGATCATCGACAACCAGGAGGTCTACGCGGACGAGAAGTTCGAAGACCGCACCCCCATTGACACGGAGCAGGTGCTGGCGGTGATGCAGAAGGGCAGCGCCGCCCACGCCCAGCAGGCCCTGGCCGCGGCCCGCCAGGCCGCCCCGGTCTGGCGCGGCACCCCCTGGCAGGAGCGGGTGCGGCTGCTGCGCAGGGCCGCCGACATCATTGACGAGCGCCTGTTCGAACTGGGCGCCGCCATGGCCCTGGAAGTGGGCAAGAACCGCATGGAATCCCTGGGGGATGTGGCCGAGACGGCCGACCTGATCCGCTACGCCTGCGACCAGATGGAGAAGAACGAGGGCTACGTGGTGCAAATGGGGCGCGATCCCCTGGCGGACTACAACTCCAACAACGTCTCCGTCCTGCGCCCCTACGGCGTCTGGCTGGTGATCAGCCCCTTCAACTTCCCCACCGCCCTGACCGGCGGGCCTACGGGCGCAGCCCTGGTGGCCGGGAACACCGTGGTGATGAAGCCCGCCACCGACACCCCCTGGGTGGTGCGCCTGCTGGCGGAGTGCTTCCGCGACGCCGGCCTGCCGGACGGGGTGATGAACTTCGTCACCGGCCCCGGGCGCACGCTCGGGCAGGCCCTGATCGAAAGCCCGGAGGTGGACGGGGTCACTTTTACCGGTTCCTTAGACGTGGGCATGAAGATCTTCCGCGATTTCGCCCAGGGCCGCTACGTGCGCCCGACCATCCTGGAGCTGGGCGGCAAGAACCCCGCCATCGTCTCCCGCCACGCCGACCTGGAGCGGGCCGCCATCGGCATCATGCGCTCGGCCTTCGGGCTGCAGGGCCAGAAATGCTCCGCCTGCTCGCGGGTGTACATCGAGGAGCCGGTCTACGACCAGCTGGTGGACCGGCTGGTGGAGCTGACCGAGAAACTGGTGATCGGCGATCCCACCGACCGCAAGGTCTACCTGGGCCCGGTCATCAACCAGAGCTCGTACCAGGATTACAAAGATTTCACCGAAGAGCTGTCCCAGGCGGGCACCATCCTGACCGGGGGCAAAGTGCTGGTGGAGGGCGATTACGCCCGCGGCTACTTCTGCACGCCGACCCTGGCGGCAGACGTGCCCTTTACCCACCGCCTGTGGAAGCAGGAGATGTTCCTCCCCATCACCACCGTCGCGCGGGTGGGCAGCCTGGACGAGGCCATGCGGGAGGCCAACGACGTCAGCTACGGCCTGACGGCGGGCTTCTACGGCTCGAAAGACGAGACGCGCTGGTTCTTCGAGAATATTCAGGCCGGGGTGACCTATGCCAACCGCCCCCAGGGTGCGACCACCGGCGCCTGGCCCGGCTACCAGCCTTTCGGCGGCTGGAAGGGCTCCGGATCCACCGGGAAGAACTCCGGCGGGCATTACTACCTGCCGCTTTACATGCACGAGCAGATCCACAACCTGGTGGACTGACCGGCAGCTCACCTCCCGGCCCATTTTGGGCGGGGAGAGGCAGAAATGGGTGTGTTTTCCGGCCTTTTAGGCCGCAAAACACACCCTTCCCCCTCCACACAGCACAGAACGAGTTGGAAATGCTCTGGCGTATCGGTGAATTCCTGCTTTTTATCGGGTTGATCATCCTGACCGTGTTCTATATGACCGACCAGGCTGGAGACCCAGAGTACCTGTTGTTCTGCTCCGGTGTGCCCGTCGCGCTCATCGGGGCTTTCTACATGTGGCGCGGCCGCAAGCCGCCCGAAAAATCCGAGCGCTTCCGGCTCGTCCGCCGCCTGCGCGAGCGCCAGAAAAGGCGCTGAGCCGCCCGCCCCTTTTCTCTCCGACAAACCCCTATGACAAAGCTGACCTCACTCTCCGAAGCCATCTCCAAATACGTCTCCGATGGAGACACGGTTTACTGCGCGGGCTTCACCCACCTGATCCCCTTCGCGGCCGGGCACGAGATCATCCGCCAGGGCCGCAAAGACCTGGTGCTGGCCCGCGCCACCCCCGACCTGATCTACGACCAGATGGTCGCCGCGGGCTGCGCCCGCAAGGTGATCTTCTCTTACATGGGCACCCCGGGCGGGGGCGCGCTGCGCATCCTCCGGGCCGAGGTGGAGGCCGGGCGCCTGGAATGGGAGGAGTATTCCCATTTCGGGATGATCTCGCGCCTGCAGGCGGGGGCCGCCGGGCTGCCCTTCATGCCCATGAACCCCACCGGGGCCGCAGACCTGGCGCGCGCCAACCCGCAGATCCGCAGCGTGCGCGACCCCTACTCGGGCGGGGAGGTGGCGGTGGTGCCGGCCCTCAACCCCGACGTGGCGATCGTGCACGTGCAGCGCGCCGACGCGGAGGGCAACGCCCAGATCTGGGGCATCATCGGCGAGCAGAAAGAGGCCGCCTTCGCCGCCCGGCGCGTGATCCTGACCGCGGAGGAGATCGTGCCCTCCGAGGTGATCCGCTCGGACCCCAACCGCACCCTGATCCCCGGCTTTATCGTGCAGGCGGTCTGCCACGCGCCCTACTGCGCCCACCCCTCCTACACCCAGGGCTATTACGACCGGGATAACGCCTTCTACCTGGAATGGGACCGCATCAGCGCCTCGCGCGAGGCGGTGCAGGCCTACCTGGACGAGTGGGTGTACGGGCTGCCCGACCGGGAGGCTTACTGGCAGAAGCTCGGGCCCGAGAACCAGCGCCGCCTGCAGGTGGGCAGCCGCCCGAGCGCCGTGGTGGACTACGGGCAGTACTGAGCCGCGCCCCACCCCAACCCGCAAGTGTGGAACCCTTTCATGACCGAGACAACGAACTATTCCTCCTCCGAACTGCTGACCATTAACGCCGCCCGGCTGCTGCGCGACGGCGACGTGGTATTCGTGGGGGTCGGGCTGCCCAACCTGGCCTGCAACCTGGCCCGCCGCACGCACGCCCCCGACCTGGTGATGATCTACGAGGCCGGGGTGATCGGCGCGCAGCCGGCGCGCCTGCCGCTCTCCATCGGAGACCCGACCCTGGTCTCCGGGGCCACCGCGGTGTGCAGCATGTACGATATTTTCGCCAACTACCTGCAGCGAGGCAACGTGGACGTGGGCTTCCTGGGCGGGGCGCAGATTGACCGCTTCGGCAATATCAACGCCACCGTGATCGGCCCCTACGCGCAGCCGAAGGTGCGCCTGCCCGGCTCGGGCGGCTCGATGGAGATCGCCGCCTGGGCCAACCGCTGCTATATCCTTACCCCGCACCAGAAGCGGCGCTTCCCCGAGAAGGTGGACTTCCTCACCTCGGCCGGGTACCTGTCGGGGCGGGAGGAGCGCGAGCGCCTGGGCCTGCGCGGCCGCGGCCCGGTGGCGGTGGTGACCGACCTGGGGGTGATGGAGCCGGACGAGAGCGGCGAGCTGGTGCTGACCGCCCTGCACCCGGGGAAGAGCGAGGCCCAGGCCCGGGAGAATACCGGCTGGCCCCTGCGCTGCGCCCCCGATCTGCAGGTCACCGAGCCGCCCAACGCCGAGGAGCTGCGCATCCTGCGCGAGGAGCTCGACCCGCAGGGCAATTATTTGAAGGGCGGCGGCTGAGGCAGGTAGATTCTGGGCTGCGCCGTCTCCCCTCCCCGCCGGCGGCCTTTGCCGGTGCGGAGGGGCTGGGGGAGGGGTTAAGGCGCGGCATAGATTTTAATTATGCGGCAGGTAAACCCCCTCCCCTACCCTCCCCCAGCCCGCAAAGCCGGGCTAGGGGAGGGAGTCGCTCAGGTGCAAGGCGCTTCCTCCCCGGCCAAGCTCCCTCCTCAGGCCGGGCCGGTGCGAGGCATTTTCACTGCCGGGAGGGAAGACGGCAGGCAGACGGGCGGGCGAGCCGGTGTGGAGCAGGACAGGCGGGGGAATGCCTTGCACCTGGCATTGGAGGGGTTCTTTCTCCCCTCCCCCACCCGGCAGCTCAGGTGCAGGGCGCTTCCTCCCCGGTGAAGCTTGAAGCCGGAGCCGGAGCCTTTGCCCGCGAAGGCGCGGGCCTGCCCCGAAAAGCGCCTCGCACCTCGTACCCGGACGCACGGCCAGGTGCAGGGCGCTTCCTCCCCCGCCAAGCTCCCTCCTCAGGCCGGGCCGGTGCGAGGCATTTTCACCGCCGGGAGGGATGACGGCAGGCAGAAGAGCGCCGGCGCGGTGTGGAGCAGGACAGACGGGGGAATGCCTTGCACCTGGCATTGGAGGGGTTTTTTCTCCCCTCCCCCACCCGGCAGCTCAGGTGCAAGGCGCTTCCTCCCCGGTGAAGCCCGAAGCCGGAGCCGGAGCCTTTGCCTGCGAGGGCGCGGGCCTGCCCCGAAAAGCGCCGCGCACCTCGTACCCGGACGCGCGGCCAGGTGCAAGGCGCTTCCTCCCCGGAGAAGCTCCCTCCTCAGGCCGGGCCGGTGCGAGGCATTTTCACCGCCGGGAGGGAAGACGGTAGGCAGACGGGCGGGCGAGCCGGTGTGGAGCAGGACAGGCGGGGGAATGCCTTGCACCTGGCGTTGGAGGGGTTCCTTATCCTCTCCCCCACCACCCGGCAGCTCAGGTGCAAGGCGCTTCCGCCCCGGCGAAGCCCGAAGCCCGAGCCGGAGCTTTTGCCCGCGAAGGCGCGGGCCTGCACAGAAAAGCGCC
>JAEWYL010000011.1 GCA_023395675.1 Chloroflexota bacterium
CGCCCCCCCCCCCCGGGGGTGGGGGGGGGGGGGGGGGGGCGCCGCTGTGCTTTGCGGGCGGGGGTGGGGGTTGAGTCGCGGCATTATTACGTTTTGTCACGGCACTTAACCCCTCCCCACGGCCGAATTTGCCGTGGGGAGGGGAGCTGGCAACCGCCGGTGCAGGCGCCTCGCACCTGGGTTTTTGGTGCGAGGCACTTTCTATCCCCAAAATGGTTGCAAGCAGGCAACGAAAGCTTCCCCACCAGTCGCGCGGTCAGGCGAGGAAGTGCCTTGCACCTGGCCGCGAGAAGTTCACCCCCCAGGTGCAAGGCGCTGCCGGCGGTCACCGCTGAGAGGGCAGGAGGGATTTGCCAGCGGTGAAATCGCCTCGCACCTGGCCCAAATCATTGTGCTTTTCGTGATTTCCGATTAAAATTCTCCGAATATCAGGGGGCTGTGCCCGATTTATTCCATATACCCGCGCTGCGCCGCATAGGGTCGATTACCTGTCTCGCCCGGCGCAGCGTTCGAACCGGTTTCCCGGCAGCTCCACGCAATCAGGGTCCCACTACCGCTCTACCCGCTGCCGGAACGGAGGCGTCCGATGAATTTTGTCTTCTTATCCCCCCATTTCCCACCCCACTACCACCGCTTCGCCGTCCACCTGGCCTCGCTGGGCGCCAACGTCCTGGGCCTGGCCGACGAGCCCTACGAACACCTGCAGCCCGCCCTGCGCGACAGCCTGCGCGAGTATTACCGCGTCCAGAATTTGCATGCTTACGACGAGCTGGTGCGCGCCCTGGGCTTCTTCACCCACCGTTACGGCAAGCTGGACCGCCTGGACTCGCACAACGAGTACTGGCTGGAGACCGAGGCCCGCCTGCGCACCGATTTCAACATTTACGGCATCAAGGAGGACGCCATCGCCCGCGTCAAGCGCAAGTCGCTGATGAAGGAGGTCTTCCGGGAGGCCGGGGTGGAGGTGGCCGCCGGGCGCGTGGCGCAGGGGCTGGAGGAGGCCCACGCATTCGCCGCCGAGGTCGGCTACCCGCTGATCGCCAAGCCCGATATTGGGGTGGGCGCGGCCAAAACCTATAAGATCCACAACCCCCGGGAGCTGGAGAACTTCTTCGCCCAGAAACCGCCCTCCGACTATATCCTGGAGGAGTTCGTGGACGGGGCAATCTGCAGCTTCGACGGCCTGGCCGATCGCGACGGCCAGCCGGTCTTCTATACCGCCCACGAGTACAGCCAGGGCATTATGGAGACCGTCAACGACGACGGCAACGTGTACTATTACTCTCTGCGGGAAATACCCGCCGACCTGGAGGAGGCCGGGCGCAAGGTGCTCAAGGCTTTTGCGGTGCGCGAACGCTTCTTCCACTTCGAGTTCTTCCGCCGCCGCCGTGACGGCTGCATCGTGGCCCTCGAGGTGAACATGCGCCCCCCCGGCGGGCTCACCACCGATATGTTCAACTTCGCCAACGATATCGATATCTACTACCAGTGGGCGCACGTGGTGGTGCACAACCGCTTCACTGCCGAATATGAGCGCCAATATCACTGCGCCTATATCGGCCGCAAGCTGAACCGCGCCTATGCCCTCTCGATCGAGGAGGTCCTGAGCCGCCTGGGCGATAAAGTGGTGCACCACGAGCCCATCAGCGGGGTCTTCAGCGGAGCCCTGGGCGATTACGGTTTCCTGGTGCGCTCGCCCGACCTGGAGTGTATCCACGAAGCGGCCGAGATGGCGCAGGCGCTGGCCTGAGCCGGCCCGGAAGAGGGTTATGAACGTCGAGTATCATTCCTGGTGGAGCCCCAGCCTGGGGCAGCAGATGGAGTTGAAGGTCTACGGCTGGTACGGCAAGCCCGTGCTGGTCTTCCCGGCCCAGGGCGGGCGCTTTTTCGATTTCGAGAATTTCGGCATGGTGGCCTGCATCGAGCACCTGATCGAGGCCGGGAAGGTGAAGCTCTTCACGGTGGACAGCGTGGACAACCAGTCCTGGTCCAACTGGGGGGCGCACCCGGCCGATCGGGCCCTGCGCCACGAGGCCTACGACGCCTACATCACCACCGAGGTGGCCCCCTTCATGCGCACTCACTGCGGGGAGACGGAGCAGAAATTCCTCACCCACGGCTGCAGCATGGGCGCCTACCACGCCGCCAACTTCTTCTTCCGCCACCCCAACCTGTTCGACTCGGTGATCGCCCTCAGCGGTCTGTACCAGCTCGGCATGTTCGTGGGCGATTATATGGACGAGCTGGTCTATCTCAACTCGCCCCTGCACTACCTGCCCAATCTGAAGGACCCCTGGTATCTCTCCCAGTACCGCCACAGCCGCATCATCATCTGCTGCGGGCAAGGGGCCTGGGAGGACGAGATGCTGCACGATACCCGGCAGCTCAAGGGAGTGCTGGAGGGGCTGCAGGTGCCGGCCTGGGTCGACCTGTGGGACCACGACGTCAACCACGACTGGCCCTGGTGGCAGCGCATGCTGCCCTATTTCCTCGAAGCCTGCGACTGGGAATAGGTATCTATCTGAAAATTATTATGTTGTGTTGGGTGCCTAAGCCTGTGCCAGGCCGGCGCCCAACACAACAACCTGAAATAGTATTTTGGGGATAGAGAACGGTGAACGGCTGTATTTTTTGCGAGATCCTGGCCGGCAGGGCCGGGGCCAGCCTGGTCTACCAGGATGAGCACTGCGCCGCGTTCCTGGACATCCAGCCCGTCACCCCGGGGCACCTGCTGGTGATCCCCCGCCGGCACGCCGTCTCGCTGGCGGACCTGGGGGAGGACGAGGGCGGGCGCGTGTTCCAGGCCGGGCAGCGGCTGGCGGGGGCGCTGCGCCGCAGCGGCCTGCGCTGCGAAGGGGTCAACTTCTTCCTGGCCGATGGCGAGGCGGCGGGCCAGGAGGTCTTCCACCTGCACCTGCACGTCATCCCCCGCTACGCGGGCGACGGCTTCGGGCTGAGGTTTGGCCCGCACTATCCCAGCCGCCCCCCGCGCGCCGACCTGGACGAGACCGCCCGGAAAATCCGGGAGGCGCTTTCGTATTGATCCGCTTGATCTGTGCTCATCTGCGTAATCTGTGGATAAGAAAACGATCCACAGATTACGCAGATGTACGCAGATGGAAAACCAGCTTAAGTTGTCTCCTCTTCCCACCTTCGCGGCAGCTCGATCACAAAAATAGTCCCCTGTCCGGGCTCGCTCTCGGCGCGGATGCGCCCGCCGTGGGCCTGCACCAGCCCGCGCGCGATCGCCAGGCCCAGCCCGCTGCCGGCGTTGCCGCTGCGGCTGCGGGCCCGGTCGCCCCTCCAGAAACGGTCGAAGATAAAGGGCAGGTCCTCCGGCGGGATGCCCGCCCCGGTATCGCTCACCGCCAGGCGCATGCCCTCCGGGATCGGCTCGGCCAGCAGGTTGATGCGCCCCCCCCGTGGGGTGTGGCGCAGCGCGTTCGCCACCAGGTTCGAGAGCACCTGGTCCAGCCGGTCGGGGTCGGCCTCCAGCGCCAGCCCCTCTCCCTCGCCGGTCCCATCCGGGACGTCCACTTCGATGCGGATCCCCGCCTCCTCCGCCTGGACGCTGAAGCTGGTAGCCACGTCGGCCAGCAGGTCGGCGGCCTGGACGCGGGCGGGATGCAGCGGGAGCTGCCCGCTCTCGGCCAGGGAGAGGGTCTGCAGGTCGTTCACCAGGCGCGCCAGCAGGCGGGTCTCCTCCAGCGTGGCGGACAGGTGCTCGGGGGTAGGCTCGTACACCCCATCCAGGATGCCCTCCAGGTTGCCCTGGATGATGTGCAGGGGGGTGCGCAGTTCGTGGGCCACGTCGGCGGTCAGGTTGCGGCGCTGCTGCTCATCACGCGCCAGCTCCTCGGTCATGCGGTTGAAGCTTTGGGCCAGCCGGCCCAGTTCCCCTGGCAGGTTCTCCTGCACGCGCACGCTCAGGTCGCCCTCGGCCACCGCGTCCGCCGCGGCCATTACCTCGGCCAGTGGCGATCCGAAGCGGCGGAAGGTGAAGCTGGCCATCAGGGCCGCCAGGACCAGAAAGATGCCCGGGACGGCGCAGCCCGCCAGCACCAGCATCTCGAGCGGGCCAAAGCGCGAGCCTCGCGCCCAGAGGCCCAGCAGGAGCGCCAGCGCGATCAGGGTAAGCAGGGTCAGCGCGGCGAAGATGCTCGCGATGCGGAAGAATAGAAGGCGGCGCTTGGCATGCAGCCCGTGCGGCCCGCCGCGGCCGGCCCAGCGGCCGTGCGCCCAGGGCGGGCCTCCCAGGTGGCCCTGCCAGCGCCCGCCCTGGTCCGGGTCCCCGGACTGCCGGTCTTCGCGGCGGTTATGCTCGGGCAGCGGGCTCATCAGCTTTGCGGCTCCATAAAGCGGTAGCCAATCCCGTACACCGTCTCGATATAGCGCGGCGCGGCCGGGTCGCTTTCCAGCTTCCGGCGCAGGTTCTTGATATGCGAGTCCACCGAACGGTCGAAGTTCGCCGCCGCGCTCCCGTGCAGCTCGTCCAGAAGCTGCTCCCGGCTGAGGGTCTGCCCGGGATGGCGCGCCAGGACGGCCAGCAGTTTGAACTCGTTCGGGGTCAGGTGCAGCGGCCTGCCGGCGAGGGTGACCCGGTGCCCGGCCAGGTCGATCTCCAGCTCCCCCTGCCGGATCTGGCTGGGGAGCTGCACCTGGCCCTGGGCCCGCCGCAGGACGGCGCGCACCCGGGCCGCCAGGGCGCGCGGGGAGAAGGGCTTGGTGATGTAATCGTCCGCCCCCAGCTCCAGCCCCACGATCTGGTCGCTCTCCTCCGCCAGGGCCGTGAGCATGATGATGGGCACGTCGCTCTCCCGGCGGATGGCCCGGCACACCTCGCGCCCGTCCATGCCGGGCAGCAGCAGGTCCAGCACCACCAGGTCCGGCCGTTCACGCCGCGCCAGGGCCAGGGCGGTCTTCCCATCCCCGGCGCTGATCACCCGGAAACCGTTCTTCTCCAGGTAATCGCGGGCCAGCTTGACCACTTTCGGTTCGTCGTCTGCTACCAGGATCAGCTCTTGCATAATTCATCCGTGAGAGCGTGTAGCTCGAGAGAGAAACGGCCGGCTCAGGGCGACCAGGGCCCTGAGCAGCGGTTGAACCTGAGCCTGTGGGAGCGGCTTCGACGCCCCCACAGGCCATTATACCGGGAGTGAGCCCCTCCCGGCGTCAGAGCGTCTCGGGCTGCGGTTCGTCCGGCTCGGCGCCCTCTGCAGGAGGCGGCCCCTGAGGGCCCTGCCCCGCGTGCGGGTCATGCCACCCGGGATGCTGCCCGTGGGGACCCTGCCAGCCGCGCTGCGCTTCACCGGGCCCGCCCGGCCCGCCAGGACCCCAGCCGGGACGCCCGCCCCGGTGCCAGGGGCCGAAACGGAACAGGGCGAAGAGGGCGCCCAGCAGCGCCAGCCCGAACAGGCAGCCAAAGCACAGGAACGCCAGCTCGAAGAGGCCCAGGCGCGGCCCGCCCCAGCCCCAGGGATGGACCGGGTAGAACCGGTAGCCCGGCGCCCCATCCGGCCCACCGCCCTCGATCGCGTAGCCCTGCCACGGCCCCTGGGCGTAGCCCGGCGACAGCCCGGCGCCGAACACCAGCGAGAAGGCCCCGAGGGCCAGGATTACGATGGCGAAAAACGCCAGGATGCGCCAGAAAAAGAAACCTCTGTGATACATCTCCATACCTCCATTCTGATTTGATCCACTCCCTCAGCCGGGCGGCGAGACCGCCAGACCGAGCCTGCTTTTCCATAGCTCTCAATGGGTGCTGGCGAATGCGCAATGCGGTTGCGCACAATCTGCGACTTCACAGGCGCCGGTCCGGCTTTGCCAACTCTGAGCCTGTGAAACAGGGCAACCTTGAGAGCTACTCTAAGATTAACAGGAGAGTGTGGAGAAAAAATGGAGGCCAGGGGGAGGTTTTGTGGAAATTCGAGGCGCCCGGCCCCAGGGCCTGTTTCCCGGGCGAACAAAAAGACCCCAAAGGTCTTGGAGACCTTTGGGGTCTTCTGGTGGCCGCGGGCTTCTCGCCCGGGCGCGTGCCGCCACAGATTGGGCGAAACGGGACCCGGTCGGCCGGCACCGTTTGAACGGCACCCGTTCGGCCTGCACCCGTGAATGGCGCCGGGGGCCGGCACCGGTTGAAACCGGCGCCTGAAAAAAACCAAACCTGCTGAAGCAGGTTACGGCGCATCCGTGCGCTACATGAATGCGTTGCGCCGCATGGCTGTGGGGCGAGCTTGCTGGGGAACCTGCTTTCAGCAGGTTTGAGAGGTGCAGCCTGTGAATTCATTCACAGGCGGTCGAGATGCGAATTCATCCACTGGCGGGCGAATGCGAATGTGGATGAAAGACAGCCGTTCCCAGGCGGGTCACCCACCCGGAGCGATCCCCTTGCGGTAGACCACATCCCGCTCCAGCTCGCGGAAACCTACGCTCTCGTACAGGCGCAGCGCCCCGGTCAGGTTAGCGGCGTCCACGCCCAGGGTGGCCTCGGTCATGCCGCGGGCGTGCAGCCGGCGCATGCTCTCCACCAGCAGGGCCCGCCCCAGGCCGCGCTTGCGGTAAGCCCGGCGCACCGCCAGGGTGTTGATCATGCCACGCAGGAAGCCGTAGCGGGCGTTGTCCTCCGGGTAGATGGCGTTGAGGGAGACGCCGGCGATGCGCTCGCCCTCCCAGGCCGCCACCCACAGATCCAGGTCGTTGGCCGGGTCCTGCTCCCAGGCCTCGTAATCGGCCCGGGTCTTGGGGGCGTAGCCCCAGTGGTCCCGGAAGGCCTCTTCTTTTGTCTCCCAGATGGCGGGCAGGTGCTCCGGGCGGACGGGACGGAACTCCAGGCCCTCGGGCAGGGGCGCCGGGGGCAGCTCAGCCAGGTTCGGGCGCTGCATGAAAAAGAAATAGCGGGCGGGGGTGTATCCCGCCTCTTCCAGCAGCCGGCAGGCGCCGGTTGATTTCCCCGGGACGAAGGCCTGGAAGAAAGCGCCTGCCCCCGGACGGGTGAGGGGGCCTAGGGCGGCGTGGATCTCCTGCAGGCGCCACTCGTTCCAGGCCACGAACAGCCGCCCCAGCCCCCTGCGCCGCCCCTCGGCCCGGGTGTATGCCAGGTGCCAGAGCTGCCGGTTCCCCTCCAGGTCTTCACGCCACCAGACCCGGGTAAAAGCCACCGGGCGGCTCTCCAGCTCGGCCAGCAGCATATCGGCCTTCAGGTCGCAGTTGGGAAGGTGCTCGTACTCGTAGGTCACCTCTTCCACGGACAAATACTCCTCCACCTGGTCGGCGGTGGAGCTGAGGTTGATGATCTCGGTCAGGGCCGGGAAATCCTCGGGCAGGCGGGGAGGGCGCAGCGCCAGCCCCGGGATGCCCGAGAGCAGGGGCTGCAGGTGAGCGGGGAAATTTGCCATGAAATGACCAACCTTTTCTGAAAAGGATAGAGGAATACCAGAAGATTACAGTCTATTGAGATCGAGCGAAGCTCGATCTCAATAGATCGCAACATACGCTTTCGGGTGGGGGACCTTTACTTCTCTCCCTGGAAATAAGTGCGAAAGCCGAGCAGGCGGTAGCGGGCCAGCAGGGCCTCGACCGGTTCGGTCACCACCCCGCCGGCCTCGCGCGAGGCGTGCACCACCAGCCCCTCCTGCGGGCCGGAGAAAATGGCCACGTGGGAGTACTTTTTGACGGCATGGCGCAGGAAAATCAGGTCTCCCTGTGCGGCCTCTTCGGGGGCGACGCGCAGGCCGGCCTTCATCTGGTCGAGGGAGTGCTTGGGGAGCAGGATGGGGTGGGGGAGTACCGGCGCGCTGCTGTGCGCATAGGCATGCTGAGCAAGGGCCGAGCAGTCCAGCCCGCGCTGCAGGTCCCGCCCGCCCAGGCGGTAGGGCGCCTCCAGGTGCTCCAGCCCGAAGGCCCACACCCCGAGGCGCACGCGCTCTTCCTGTTCCGGCGAGGCCGGGCAGGGCAGGGGGGCGAACTCGGGCTGAGTCTCGGCCGGCAGGCAGCGCTCCAGGGCGAGGCGCTCGATCCAGCCCAGGCTGCCGTCGGCGGCGCGGATCAGGGCCCGCTCTTCCATCTCGAGCAAGAGCGCGAACGGCGGGTCGCCGGGCAGCACCTGGGTCGCCAGCTTCTCCAGCCGGGGGCTGCTCCAGACGTCCAGCGGGGCGCCGGGGGCCGGGTAATGAAAGAGCGGGCGGCCCTGCGCATCGCTCTCGAGCACGTGCAGGCGATCCAGCACCGGGCCGGGGTAGACCTCCCGCAGCGCTTCCAGGGCCTGCTGGTGCTGGCGGGCGGTCAGCACCTGCCCGTGCAGCTCCGGCCCGTCCGGGCCCGGACGCACCTCGGGCTCGAAGAGCAGGAATTCGTACTGCTCCTGCAGCGCGGCCCGCAGCCTCTCGATGGCCCCCTGCAGGGCCTGCAGCTCTTGCTCGTTCATACTCGTTTTCATCCTCCCCCGCCATCGCCCCTGAGCGCGCTGAGCGAGGCCACGATCCGGTCCAGGTCTTCGAAACTGGCGGCATTGAGCAGGGCGGGGTCCGGAGGCAGGTCCAGGTCGGGGTAAGCTCTGCCGGTCAGGATGCAGGCCGTAGGACCTTTTCTGCCGGCCCGGGCAGCGCGCGCTACCCCCGCCAGGGCCGCGGCGCTCTCGTAAGCGCTGTCGATCCCCAGCCGCCGCAGCCGCTCCAGCGCCGCCAGGATCTCCTCGTCCCCCACGTACCAGACCGCCCCGCCCGAGCGGCGGATATACTCCAGCGCCTCGGCCGTGCGCCGGGTGCGTTTCGCCCCCAGGTCGCCCACCACGCTGCGCTGATCCGAAACCCCTGGCAGGCCCCAGTCGGCGGCCAGCGAGTTCACCAGCCCGGCCTGCACGGCGTGTATCTGCGGGGGGCGGTAATCGGGGTGGGCCTCCTGGTAAGAGAAGAAGGCCTGGGCCATCCCCACCAGGGTGCTGGCGCTGCTCGAATACAGGAACACGGCCTCCAGCGGGGCGCCGCTCTCGATCAGTTCGTAACCCAGCGAGCGGTAGCCCTCCGGCGCGATCGGGCTGGTGGAGGGGCGCAGGTTCGGGATGCCGTACACCTTCTCGATGTAGCGCGAGAAGCGCATGGGCTCCCGGCTGGCCACCACGGTGGCCCCGAAATTCAGCATCTGCCTCACCTTCAGGGCGTTGGTCTGTGGGGCGATCTGGGCGATCAGCCGCAGCCCGGCCCGGGCGCAGTAGGCCGCGGTGGCGAGGGCCGCGTTGCCCGAGGAGCTGAGGGTGACCAGCGCGTGCCCGTGCTGCCGGGCCCAGGAGACCTGGTAGGCCGCGCAGCGGTCTTTCTGCGTGCCGTTGGGGTTCAGGTCCTCCCGTTTCAGCCACAGCCGTTCCAGGCCGAGCTGCTCGGCCAGCTCGTGTACCTCGCTCAACGGGGTGGAGCCCTCGTCCAGGCTGATGCGGAAGGCGGGCGCCAGCTCGGGCCGGTAGGCGCCCCAGTAGCGCCAGATGTTCCGCTGGGCGGGATCCCAGGGGAAGGGCGGGTCGAAAGCGGTCAGGCTCATGCGCACTTGACCGTAAGCCCGCAGGGGTGATAAGATCTTTGCCGGGCCGGGGCCCGATTTTCCACAAGGAGTGTCGCCATGGTCGAATGCCTGGAATGCAACGCAAACTTTGAACTGCCGGAGGGCTGCCGCGTGGGCGAGGTGATCGAATGCCCGAACTGCGGCGCGCTGCTGGAAGTCTTCAGCCTCAGCCCGCCGGTGATCGACCTCTTCGAAGAAGAGGAGAAGTAAGCGCTACGCTCGCCCGGTTTGTAGGCGGGGCGAGAGAGCCGGCGGGCTGCCTTATTGTTGTTCCCCGGCTGCGCGCAGGGCCAGGTTGCGCACCAGGGTGCGAAAGCCCTCTTCATCTCCGGTATCGTCCAGATAGAACATGCGGTAGAAATACGGGCAGGCGGGGGAGAGCAGGACGGTCTCTCCCGGCCCGGCGCGCCGGAAGGCGAACTCGACCGCCTCCTCCAGGCTGGTGAAGGCGCGGCACAGGGGCGCCTCGTTCTCACCCGCCGCTCCCAGCTTCTCCAGCTCCGCCAGAATTTTCTCCGGTCCTTTGCCGGGCATCACCAGCAGCGTGCGCACCCGCTCGCGGATGGCCCGCGCCAGCTCGCTGTAGTCCAGCCCTTTTTCGTCGCCGCCGACGATCAGGTGCACCGGCTCCGGGATGGCGCCCAGCGCCGCCAGGGTGGCGCTGGGGGTGGTGCTGTTCAGATCGTCCACGAAGCGCACCCCGTTGATCGAGCGCACGTACTGCAGGCGGTGTTTGATGCCCCGGAACCCGCGCAGGCTCTCCCAGACCCGGGCCGGATCGACGCCCAGCGCGCAGCCGGCCGCCGCGGCCGCCAGGGCGTTCTCCAGGTTGTGCGCCCCCGCCAGGGGCAGCTCTGAGGCCGGGCCGAGCCTCGCCTCCCGCTCTCCATCCCGGTAGATCACCATCCCATCTTCCACACTCGCCCCCGGCAAACCCCCCAGCGGCTCTTTCGAAAACCACAGCAGGCGGCCGCGCACCGCCGGCTCGAAGAGGCGCGTGATGGGGTTGTCGCGGTTCAATACGGCGATATCCCCCGGCCCCTGGAATTCCAGGATGCTGCGCTTCGTGGCGATGTAATCCTCGTAAGAATCGTGCTCGTCCAGGTGGTTGGGGTAGACGTTGGTCACCACTGCCAGGTGCGGGCTGCGCTCCAGGCCGCGCAGCTGGCGGTTGCTGGTCTCCAGCAGCAGCAGGTCCTGCGGCTGCATCTCCAGCACGCGGTCCAGCACGGGCGGGCTGTGGCGCTCGTTCCCCGCGAAGTACACCCGGCGCTCCAGGCCGTGCGAGAGGACCTCGTAGAGTATGCGGCTGGTGGTGGACTTGCCATGTGCGCCCGTCACGGCGGCGAGGGGGCAGGGGGCCAGGTCGAAGTAAAGCCGGGTGATGCTGCTGAAGGGGATCCCGGCCTCCTTCGCCCGCGCCAGGCGGGGGAAATTGCTGCGGTAGATGAACCAGGCCTGGGTGGCGAAGATCAGGTCGGCCCCTTCGATGCCCTCCAGGTACTGCTTACCGAACCGCTTTTGCACCGGCTGGGCCGCCAGCCAGTCGAAAAGCGCCTTGCGTTCGGCGCGCGGCAGGCCCACATGCACCAGCATGAACTGGCGCTCGAAGTCTTCCTCGGGGGAGAAGTCGTGGGCGGTGAGGCGGCTGAAGCCCAGCCTCAGCAAGAAACGGGTCACCGCAGCCCCCTCCACGCTCGAAAGGCCGACCACGTGCACGTTCCTGTCTTTGTAGGTGAGCAGTTCAGGGAGGTTCATGAAGGGTTCGCGGGTCAAGCAGATGCGTTTACCGGCTTTCTCAGGGGGCCGGTCGAGTGATTATATCACCGGACCCAGGTCCAGCGCCTCGTAAACGGCCTCGGCAGCCTGGCTGGCGTGTGCGGCGAGGGCATCTCGTCCATCCAGCGCAGAGAGCGGGAACTGCAGCCGGGCGCACTCGATGCCCGAGCGCACCACCTGACCCTGCCCGGCGGGCAAGACCAGGAATTCCTCCCCCTCTGCCGGGGCGTCCAGCAGGTGCAGGGCAAGGCGCTTCAGGCGCAGCTCCCCGCCTTCCAGGGTGTAAACCCCGGCCTGCAGGGAGCCGCGCACCACCTGGTCGCACTCCGTGGTGTTGTGCAGGATGATCTGCGAACCGGGGCGGGTGCCACGCAGCGCGCCGGCCGAACGCTCGAAGCTCTCCCGGCTGAACTCCGCCCGCCCATCCCCCGCCCAGCCAAAGGCGTGCAGGTGCCAGAACAGCAGGGGCAGCTCTCTCCGGGCGTGCTGCAGATCGGTGAACACGGGGATGGAGGCCACCAGCCGGGGGTTGGTCTCGATCACGTACAGCTTTTCCCCGGCCTCGTCCACCTGGAAATCCAGCCCAAAGATGCCGCGGTAGCCTCGTCCGGCAAAATAGGCCCCGATGCGCGCCGTGGCCTCCCGCGCCTGCTCCGCCAGGGCCGCAGGCCCGGGCAGGAGGGCCCAGTCCTGCCCGCAGGAGCCCAGCCGGTAGCGGGTCAGCTCCGGCAGGCCGGTGATCTGCAGGAAGGGGTCGCCGGAGAGGACGCCGAAGGGGGTCACGCAGGCGTTCACGGTCAGGGTCCAGCCGGGGATATAGGCGGTGCACTTCGCCTGCCGGTTCTCGTTCCCGGCCTGGGCCGCGGCCAGGTCCCCCTCGCCTTCGATGAAATACGTCTCCCGCCCGGAAAAGCCCTTGGCGTACTGCAGCACCGCCGGCAGCCCGATCTCCCGGCGGATGCCCTCCAGGGTCAGGTCGCCGGCCCGCCCCTCCAGGCGCGGCGGGTGGGCCAGGCCCAGCTCCTGCAGCACCTGAGGAAAGTGGAGCTTATTCTCGAACTGCCGGGCGGTGAGGGCCTGGCTGGCCATCAGCCTCCAGCCCTGCTCCCGGCAGATCTGCTCGATGGCGGCCGAGTTTTTAAAGACCAGCACCGAGGCCGGGCCGAGGGCGTGGATGAACTGCTGCACCTCCGGCCGCGCCAGCAGCTCGCCCGAGTTGCGTGAGCGGGCGGGGTCCGGCGGGGCCTGGCGCGCCAGGCAGAACACGGGGATCCCCGACCCTTCCAGCCGGTCCACAATGCTGGTATCGTCCGCGCAGACCACAGCGAAACGGTCGAGCACCATGTCCAGCCCCAGGGCCAGGGCGGGCGAATTCGAGACAAAAACGATGGTTTCTGAGGCGCCGGTGGTCATCTTCAGCGGGATCTCCTGAGAGGCGGGTTGCGCAGTAGGGGATTATAC
>JAEWYL010000327.1 GCA_023395675.1 Chloroflexota bacterium
CCGACCCCGCCGGGTGAAAAACCGCCGGTTCGCGGGCAGCCGCTCCGGCAGCCATGGACCAGCCGATGGCGACCAGCCCGATGCAGGAGATGACCACCGGAAGATTGTAGGGCGGCATCGCGATCCCCAGAGCCTGCCCGCCGATCACCACCAGCGCCGCCCAGCGGGGGACGATCCTGGCCCGGAAGACGGCGGAGTAGAACAGGATGTTTCCCAGCAGGCCGAAGACCAGGGGCAGCATGCCCATCGAGCCCAGTGGCCCGGCGAGCACCGCCTGCGCGGCCCCAGGGAACCCGGCCTGCAGGACCGGGAATACAAAGCTGGCGTAGTAGGAGAAACCGAGGCCGAGGACCAGGTTCAGGGCGGCCAGGACGAACCCGAACAGCAGCAGCCGGCTCGGGCGCTCCGCAACATGGCGCTGCAGGACCCCCACCAGGGCAAACAGGAACAGGGTTTGCAGGATAAGGTACCCCGGATACTCCCAGGTACGTGGGATGAAGCCGTCCAGAGCAGGGCGTTGAACAGGATGGCCGCGCTCCCGGCCAGCAGGGCTGCCAGGAAGAGCAGGAACACCATCACCAGCGTGGAGCGGATGGTCTGCTCGGCATCCTGCCAGACCGCGTTGGCCGTGCTCCTGGACTGCCTCTCGATCTCCCCGGCAGGGTAACTGATCAGCACGCGCCAGCCCCCCTCCTGCAGGAGCAGGGAGACCAGCAGGCGCTGCTCTCCGTCCTGGTCGATCATCTGGCCCTGCGCTCCGCCGTCCCCAGCACTTACGCCCGCCTCCGGCCCTGCTAGCGCGCTTTCCGGAAGCCCCTCGCCGCTCGAAGCGACCAGGTTCCCCTCTTCATCCACGATCCAGGCCTGCCCGCCTGCCTGACCGGCGAGCGCGAGGAGCTGTTCTCTCAGGGAAGCGAGGGGCAGCCAGGCGCTCAGCGCCCCTCGCAGCCTGCCCGCCGCGTAGACCGGCAGGCTGAGGGTCAGGGACCGCTCCCCCGCTTCACCCGCTAGGCTCCAGGCTGCGGGGCGGGCCGCTGCAGCCTCCTTCGATTCGGGCTGAAAAACGGCGAAATCCGGGGCAGCCCCCGTGGGCGAGGCCGCGCCGGGCCTGGAGGCCAGGATCACCTCGCCGTCCGTCCCCTGGTAAACCAGTGCGGTCAGGTGCGGGTGCTGGGCGAGCAGCCCCTCGAACATGCCTACCGCCTCCTCAGGCAGCGCGGCGCCCTCTTCCGAAAGGGCGGTCTCCAGCATCCCGGCGGCATGCCGCACCAGCAGGATCTCCTCCTGCAGTCCGGCCTCCAGCCTCTGCACGTCCGCTGCGGCGGACTGCACCAGCGCCTTCCGCGCCTGGGCTTCGAGCACACTCTGGCTGCTCGAATAAGCCCCAAACTGATTTCGCCGGAAACCGGTTTGGACCAGGACCGCGGTCGCGGCGGTGAGCGCGAATAAAAAGACGGCCGCTGCGATCGCAATCTTCGTCGTCAAGCGGTCGAGGAAAGGCAGGCCGGGCCTGAAAGGCTTTTCACTTCCGATTGGCATCGAAAAAGACTATTATTTTATGTGGTTGAGTTGGACGCGGAAGGCAGCCAACACAACCACATAATCTTTATTCGGATAGGTACCTGGTATGTAGATAAATGATTGCAAATTTGCTTATATTTCAGGAGATCGAACGCGCGCAGCGGAACCCGGTGCTGGAATCGCTCGCGGCATGAGAGGAGCTGCGGGCCGTACAGCGGCTCATCTCGCGAACAACCCCCGGGCCTGTCAATCATAATATTCCAAATTCCAGCACCAGAGCCAACACGCATTGAACATTCAAAAGGTATGAAAACGGGAGTATTTTTACCTGGCGGCCTGACACAGGCATCGCCACGCAAAAATACTCCCGTTTATCCTGCCTTGCCTGATCCCGCAATCTATGCTAGATTCGCCCTGCAGGACGAGCGTCATCCAACCCGTTATCCCATACTCTCATTCATACTGCCCCATGATCCCTGAACCCGCCCCCTCCCGCATGATCTACGCCCATGCCCCCATCCGCATCCTGGATAACGGGGGCTGGACGGACACCTGGTTTGCCGGGCACGGCACCATCTTCAATATTGCAGTCTCCCCCTACGCCGAGGTCCAGATCCGGGCCTACCCGCGCGGCGCGCTGGCCGGGCAGGTGGTGCTGTGCGTCGAGAACTTCGGCGACGAGTACGTGGTGGACCTGCAGGGGCCCGGCTGGCAGCTCCATCCCCTGCTGGAGGCCTCCATCCGCCGGGTGGGCGTGCCGCAGGACCTGGACGTGCACCTGACGCTGTTCTCCGAGGCGCCGAGCGGGGCCTCGACCGGCACCTCTGCGGCGGTCTCGGTGGCGCTGATCGGGGCGCTCTACCGCCTGAACGCGGTCTGGGTCTCTCCGCACCAGGTGGCGGCCGCCGCCCACGCGGTCGAGACCGAGATGCTCGGGCGGCAGAGCGGCATCCAGGACCAGATCTGCTCGGCTTACGGGGGCATTAATATCATCGAAATGCCCGCCTACCCGCAGTCTTACGTCACCCAGCTCAACCTGCCCTTCTCCACCCTGTGGGAGCTGGAGCGGCGCATCTCGCTGGTCTACCTGGGCAAGTCGCACGACTCATCCGAGATCCATTTGAAGGTGATCGAGGAGCTGGAGGACGCCGGTCCGGACTGCCCGCAGCTCGAAGACCTGCGCCAGACGGCGGTGAAATCGGCCCGGGCCTTGACCATGGGAGATTTCGACGGCCTGGGCGAGGCCATGATCGAGAACACCGGCGCCCAGGAGCGCCTGCATCCCCTGCTGGTGGGGCCGGAGGCGCGGCGGGTGATCGAGATCGGGCGGGAATTCGGCGCGGCGGGCTGGAAAGTGAACGGCGCCGGGGGCGCCGGCGGCTCCATCACCCTGCTCTCCAGCCCGGACGACCGCCTGCGGCGCGGGATGCTGGAGGCCGTCGCCGCCGCGGACCCGCTTTTTCAGGTCATCCCCACCCGCCTGGCGCAGGCCGGGCTCAAGGTGTGGGAGGCGGAGCGCCAGGGGAAGTAGCCGGCTGAGCTGCAGGCCCGGACAGGTAGCCCTGCTGCACCAGCAGCTCGGCGTTGTAAAGCGAGCCGCCGGCTGCGCCGCGGATGGTGTTGTGCGACAGGATCACCATCTTCAGGTGAAACAGGGGGTCGGGCCGCAGGCGTCCCACCACGGTGGTCATACCCCCGCCCGCCATGCGGTCCAGGCGCGGCTGGGGACGGTCGGCCTCCGGGCGCAGCTCGATCACCGGATCGGGGGCGGAGGGCAGGCCCCGGCCGGCCTCCGGCGCGCAGTACTCCCTCAGGACGCGGGCGGCCTGCTCCACACCCGCAGGCGCCTCGAGCTCGACGCTCAGGCAGACCAGGTGCCCGTCGCTCACCGCCACCCGGTTGCTGTGCGCCGAGACGGTAAATTCCCGCTCCCGGACGCCCTCCGGGCCCAGCTCCCCGAGCATCTTGCGGGATTCCTGCTCCACCTTCTCTTCCTCGCCGGGAATATAGGGGACCACGTTATCCAGGCTGTCCAGTGAGGGCACGCCCGGATAGCCCGCGCCGGATAATGCCTGCATGGAGACCACGAAGGCCCGCCGCAGGCCGAAGGCCGCCTGCAGCGCGGCCAGCGCCACCGTCAGGCCGGTGCTGGTGCAGTTGGGGTTGGTGACGATCGCCCCCGCCCAGCCCCGCCGGCGGCGCTGCAGCTCGATGAGCCTCGCGTGGTCCGGGTTGACCTCCGGCAGCAGCAGCGGCACGTCCGCCTCCATGCGGTGGGCGGAGGCGTTGGAGCAGACCAGCGCGCCGGCCCGGGCGAGCTGCGGCTCCAGCTCCCGGGCGGCGCCGGAGGGCAGGGCCGAGAAGACGAGGGGGGTCTGCACGGCCCCGGTTGAGGAGGGCAGCACCGGCATCTCCACCGCCCAGCGCGGCATGGGCTCGGGCAGCACCCAGCGGCAGGCCTCGCCGTAGGCCCGGCCCTGCGTCCGCTCCGAGCCGGTCAGCGCCTCCGCCCGGAACCAGGGATGCCCGTCCAGGAGCTGGACGAAGCGCTGGCCCACGCTGCCCGTAGCGCCCAGCACCGCGACCGGGATGCGTCTATCCATCGCTCACCTCCCACCTTCCGCCTCGAGCAGGGCGTGGATGGCGCACACCGCCGCGGCGGCCTCCGCCTCGGCCACCACCAGGCTGATCGAGACCTCGGACGAGCCCTGGGCGATGGCGATCACGTTCACCCCCTGCGCTCCCAGGGCGCTGAAAATCCTCCCGGCGATCCCGGGCGTGTTGCGCATGCCCGCCCCCACCACCGTGACGATGTCCACCGGGTCTCCGGCCCAGATCCGGTCAATATCCCGCCGCGCCAGCTCGGTCTCGAAAGCCGCTTCCAGCGCCTGGGTCACCTTTCCGGCGGCCTCCGCTGGGACGGCGAAGCAGATGGACTGCTCGGAAGAGGCCTGGGTGATGAGCGGGACGCTGGTGCCGGTGGCGGCCACCGCGCCGAAGGTGCGCGCCGCCACCCCGGGCACGCCCAGCATGCCGCGCCCCTCCAGGGTGATCAGGCGCTGCCCGCGGATGGCGGTGACGGCCTGGATGGCGCTCCCGGTCCGGGCTGCGGCCTCTCCATCCAGGTAGGTGCCGGGGCAGTCGGGGTTGAAGGTATTGCACACCCGCAGGCGGATCCCCGCCTCGATCACCGGGCGGATGGTCATCGGGTGCACCACCCGGGCCCCAAAATAAGCCAGTTCGGCGATCTCCCGGTAGGAAAGGCTGGGGATGGTGCGGGCCTCGGGCACCAGGCGCGGGTCTGCGGTCATCACCCCGTCCACGTCCGTCCAGATCCAGACCTCGTCCGCCGGAAGGGCCGCGCCCAGCAGGGCGGCGGAGTAATCGCTGCCCCCGCGGCCCAGGGTGGTGGGGATTCCGTCCGCGGTTGCGGCGATGAAGCCGGTCACCACGGGGACGGTCCCCTGCTCCAGCAGGGGTTCCAGCGCCTGGCGCACGCTCGCCCGGGTGGCGTCCAGGTCGGGATGCGCCGCCCCAAAATGCCGGTCGGTGACGATCAGCCCGGTGGCCTCGACCGGCGCGGCCGGTGCGCCCCCGGCCTCCAGGGCTGCGGCCAGCAGGCGCACGCTCATGCGCTCGCCCAGCCCGGAGATGGCGTCCAGCGCCCGCGGGGTGGCCTCCCCCAGCACCCCGACCGCACCGCTCAGGTCGCGGTAGCGGGCGATAAGCGCGCCAATTTCGTCTTTGAGGAGCGCCCGCCGCTGCGGGTCGGGCAGCAAGACGTCCGCGGCCTCGAAATGCAGGGCTTCCAGGCGCTGCGCCGCCTGGGGCAGGCGCTCCCGGTTCCCGTTCATGGCCCAGGAGGCCCCCTCCAGCAGCAGGTTCGTGACCCCCGCCATCGCCGAGGTCACCACCACCAGCCGCGGCCAGCGGGTGCGCTCCCGGCGCACAATCTCCACCACCTGCGCCAGCGCCTGCGCGCCGCCCACCGAGGTGCCCCCAAATTTCATCACCAGGGATCTCTTACCCGGGTACCTCTGGTTGTCCATACTTACCATCTCCACCTCAAACCCCTGAGAACCTATCCTAAAAATAGATGGTTTGTTGTTATGATGGGGGGCGTACCCCCCATCACGACAACATAACATTTTTCAGATCGGTACTAAAGGTCGTCTTCAGGTCTCTTTTCAGTCTGGCTCCCTGCGGCGGCCTTCAGGGTTAAGCTTTTCAACTCCTTAGAAGGAGTTGAACTTCATCCGCGAAGGCATGCAGCGCCCGGTAGTAAGGGGCGATGCTGGGGATGAAGTGGCGCTCGTCGCGGGCGTGCGGGCCCAGGCCGCTCTGACCCCAGACTACGCCCTGCCCACCGGGGGCGAAGCGGGCGCTGGTGCCGGGGAGCTTGCGCCCCAGGCGCGGCGCTTCCCCGGAGCAGCCGCGCACGGCCCGCAATAGGGCCTGCAGGTAGGGGTTTTCGGGGTCGCAGCGCACCCCGTTCTCCATCACCTGCAGATCGAACTCCAGGCCCAGCTCCCGGCAGCCGCGCTCCGCCTCCGCCGCCAGCGCCGCCAGGTCGTCGCCGGGCACCGGCCGCACCTCCACCCCAAGCCGCCCCAGCGCGGGGGTGATATTGAAAACACCCGGCGAGCCGATCTGGATGAACGGGAAGCGGGCCTGCGACTGCCAGCCGTCCGGGCTGTGGAGGGTCAGCCTCTCCCGGAAGATGGAGCCCAGGCGCTCCCGGGCGGCGAGCAGCCGCTCGCTCAGGTCGGCCCCTGTCCCGCCCGCCCCCGAATGGCCCTGGCTGCCGCGGGCGACGACCTCGAAGCGCATCACCCCCCGGTTCTCCACGCACACCTCCCCCCAGAGCTCGTTCCCGGCCTCGCCGGTGCGCTCCCCGGCGACCAGCAGGCCAGGGGCGTAGCCCTTCCCGGCGCTCTCCTCCGCCAGCAGGCGCAGGACGTGCGGGGTGCCGTTCGGCTCGCCCTCGCCGTTCTCCTCGTTGCCCACCAGGAGCAGGTTGATGGAGGGGTAGGGCGGCCCCTGGCGCAGGCGGTCCTTAAACCAGACCAGGTAAGTGGCGACCACGGTCTTCATGTCCGCCGCGCCGCGCCCCCAGAGGTAATCGCCCTCGATGCGCGGCGTGAACTGCCGGTCGTCCGGCTCGGGCGCCACCACGTCGAAATGCCCGCTGAGCATCACCGCCGCCTCGCGCTGCCCCGGGAAGCCCGCCAGCACCGCCGGGTACTTCCCGTGGTTGAAGAAGCGCGCCTCCACCCCATGCCCCACCAGGGTATCGTAGATCAGGGCGGCGGCGTGGCGCACTTCGTCCAGGCGCTCCTCGGGGCAGGCCGTGACGGAGGGGATGCGGATCAGGGCCTGGGCCAGGGAGAGGATTTCGGCGGTTTTGTCCGCCGGGGCGCTTCCGTTCACCCCATTTCCGGCCGGCGCGCGTTCCTGGGCGGCAGCCCGCTCCTGGAAGCGCACCGGAGCCTGGGGCTCCGTCCAGGCCTCCTGGCGGGCGCGCTGCCAGATCTCGGACAGCTTCGCCCGGTCGCCCTGGGGGTGGAATTCGGCGGCTGCAAGGCGTCCGAGGAGGGTTTCCACGTCGGCCCGCACCGCTGCTTCGCGCTCCTCGGCTACCCGCCGCAGGCTCTCCAGGCCGATCTCGCCCCCCTCTCCGGCCTCGGCTAGGAGGCGCGCCCGCAGCCGCTCGGCCGTGTTGGGCCCCCCGGCCGCCATCTCGCGCAGCGGAGCCAGGTCCTCCCACAGGTCCAGCGCCAGGGCCAGGGGCCGGAGCTGCTCCAGCGTCCAGCTCAGGAACGCGCGCATCTCCACCGGTTTTCCAGTGAAGGGGTTCTCGATCTCCGCCCGCAGGCCCTGGGAGGCGGCGCGCAGCTCGTTGCGGCGCGCCCGGGCGATGTCCTCCGCATCGTAGCGGAAGGCCCGGGCGAAATCGGGGTCGGCGTAAAAGCGCAGCAGGAGCAGGTGTTTGAGGGTCAGGTTGGCGACCTCCACCTCCAGCGGGTGCCCGCCGTCGTCCGTGCGCACCTCCACCCGCGCCATGGGCAGGTTGATGCGCGCCAGCAGGTTCTGGCGCTCGATCTGGCTTGCCATGGCCTCGATCGGGTCCGGGGATTCCCCCTCGGGGCAAGGCGCCTCGCCCGGCGGCAGGTCCCCGCCCGCCACGTACAGCCCGCGGGCGTAGACCTTCTGGAGCTGCCCGCTGGTGATAGCGATCAGGCGCTCCACCGGCTCGGCGAAGGAGCGGGCCCGCACCGGGGTCCAGTTGTTGTTCCCGAAACGCTCCCCGCTGTGCACCAGGTCGTAAGAGATGCGCAGGTAATCGCCGTAGGAACGGTAGAGGTCCGGGCGGTCAATCCCCTCCGGGTTCGGGAAGGTCAGGTTGCGCACCGAATCGACCTCGCTGACCACCAGCACAGCCTGCCCATCCCGCTGCACCTCCTGCCAGGGGGTGGCGGCGCTGGCGGCGATGAAGAGGGCCGAGAAGGCGCGCATCAGGCGCGTGGCGGTGATATAGAACTCGCTCTTGTACTCGTCCAGGTGGGTGCTGCGCCGCCCGGAGGGGGGCAGGTGCATAAAATCCAGGGCCAGCAGCGGGTCGGGCAGGGAGAGGTTGGTGTGCGTGCCGGCGGTCGCCAGCCCGCGCCCGTAGAGCTGCACGCAGCGCTCCAGGTAACGGCGCTTGGCGAGGTGCCAGGAATCGGGGATGCTGCCCGGGCCGATCTCGGGCAGGCGCGGCAGGTTGCCGGGCCAGGTGTAGAGCCGGCGTTCGAACTGGCGCCCGGCCCGGGAGAGTGCGTTCAGCAGCAGGGCCTCCAGCAGCCGGCCCTCGTACACGGCCCCGCGCGGGGTGTAGTAGGGGCGGGTGGCCCACTCGATCATCCAGTGGAAGACCTCCAGCTGGCTGAACTCGCGCGCCCAGTCCGGCAGGCAGCGCTCGCGCAGGTAGTCCACAAAAGACTGCTGTCCCGGGCCGGCCCCCACCGTCAGCAGCGGGTGGAACTCGCTGTCCAGCAAGTTCCATTCCAGTTCGAAGCCGCACAACCCGCCCTGCGGGTGGTCGCCCTGGGCCGCATCCAGCGCCAGCTGAAATTTCTCCGCCGTGCGTGCCGGGTCGTAAGCCATCATGCCCCTCCGCTCTGGAGAGCCGCCAGGGCCTCCACCAGCCTCTCCGCCGCGCCGCGGGTGCGCTCGGGCGGGGTGGCGTAGGAGAAGCGGATCCACTCGCCGCCGTAGGGGGAGAAGAACGCGCCCGGCACCACCGCCAGACCGTGCTCCTCCGCCAGGTAGCTGCCCAGGGGCTCGCTGTCGGCCCAGCCGCGCGCTTTCAGCCACTCTCCCACGTGGATGAAGGCGTAGTAGCCCTTGCCGAGGATGTGGGTGAAGCCGCGCTGCT
>JAEWYL010000003.1 GCA_023395675.1 Chloroflexota bacterium
CCGCGCCCGCCCGCCCCCCCCCCCCCCCCCCCCCCCCCCCCCCCCCCCCCCCCCGCCGCAGCACTCAATGAACAGTTTTACCGTAACCGGCGCTACTATTCTCACGCCCTATGAGCGTATCACCTCCGCCTCCATCCAGGTGACGGCAGGCAGATTCACGCGGGTCGGCGGCCCGCCGCCGGTGGGAAGCCGGCGCGTCATAGACGCCCGGGGCCTGTTCCTGGTCCCGGGGCTAATCGAGCTGCAGATCAACGGCGCCTTCGGACACGATTTCACCGCTGCCCCGGATTCGATCTGGGAGGTGGCTTCCAAACTGCCGCGTTACGGCGTTACACGCTTTTTACCGACCATTGTCACCGCCCCGCTCGGGCAGATCGCGAAAGCCCAGGGAGTCCTGCAGGGAGGCCCTCCCGCGGGCTTCTGCGGGGCAACCCCGCTGGGCCTGCACGTTGAAGGGCCGTTCCTGAACCCGGAGCGGAAAGGCGCTCACCGGGAGGAACACCTGCGCCTGCCGGAGGCGGATGCCTGCCGCAATTTTTCACCTGAGCAGTCCGTGCGTATGGTCACCCTGGCGCCGGAACTACCGGGCGCGCTGGAGGTGATTCGCCTGCTGAGCGAGAGAGGGGTCGTCGCCAGCGCCGGGCACTCTCAGGCCAGCCTGGAGCAAGCTCGCCGGGCTTTTGCAGCCGGGGTGCGGTACGGCACCCATCTATTTAATGCCATGACCGCCCTGCACCAGTTCGAGCCGGGGCTGGCCGGCGCGCTTCTAGCAGAGCCCGGGATGCGCTTCGGCCTGATCGCCGACGGAATTCACGTGCACCCCGCCCTGGTGGAGCTTATCTGGAAGCTGTCCGGGCCCGGGCGCCTGACCCTGGTCAGCGACGGCATGGCTGCTTTGGGCCAGGGGCCCGGTCGCTACCGTTTGGGCGGCCATGAAGAAGTGCTGGTGGATGAAAGATCCGCCCGCCTGCCGGACGGCGTACTGGCAGGCAGCATCCTGACCCAGACGGATGCGCTTCGCAACCTGATTTCATTTACAGGCTGCTCTCTGGAGGAGGCCCTGAGCTGCATGACCTCCACCCCAGCCGAGCTGCTCGGGCTGGAGACAGAATTCGGGCGCATCGCCCCCGGTCTCCGTGCGGATTTCGTCCTGTTGACGCCGGAGCTGGAAGTGGTCCAGACCTTTGTAGACGGCGAGCCGGTTTATCAGCAGGGTTAGCAGGACGGCCCAAACACAACTCATGCCGGACCACACCACATCATTTTTTGGATGCAGGTCATGATTGATGCCAGTATCTTAGGGAGCAATATTAACCGGGTAAAAGCGCACAACATGCGCGCCGTGCTCTTGAGTCTGCTGTACCAGGAACCAGCATTCCGGGTCCAGATTGCCGAGCAGACCTCCCTGTCCACCACCACCATCACCAATATCATTGACGAACTGATGGAGATGGGGATCGTGAGCGAGGCAGGGATCGAGGAGGTGCGCGGCAGGCGCCGTGTTGGACGACCCCGGGCTGCCCTGAGATTGGAGAAAAACGCCCGCTATGCGGTGAGCATCCAGATCGGGGTCGAACGCTACCGGATCGCTCTGGCCAATTTGAAAGCAGAAATCCTTTTCAATCGCCGGTCTGGCTTCAATCGCAAAGCCCCGCCCGCCGAGATCATTGGGCAAATTGCATCTCAAATTGAAGACCTGATCCTGGAGAGCGGGCTGGAACGCCAGCAGATGCTGGGGATCGGCGTGGGCGCCGCCGGGTTGATCAATTACCACACCGGGGTGAACATCATCGCCCCAAACCTGGGTTGGGAGAACATTCCCCTGCGAGATTGGCTCCAGGAACGCCTCGAACTGCCGGTGGTTGTAGACAACAACGTTAAGGCGATGGCCCTGGGGGAGGCCTTTTTCGGCGCCGGGCGGCAGGCCAGCTCGCTGGCTTTTGTGTACGGGCGCTACGGCGTGGGCTCGGGGCTGGTGGTGGAAAACCGCCTGCTGAGGGGGGCAGACCTGGGTGCAGGCGAGATCGGCCACATGATTCTGATCGCCGACGGCGGCGAACGGTGCACCTGCGGGCAGTACGGCTGCCTGGAAACCCTGGTATCGGAAGGGGTCATGATCCGGCAGGCCGAGGCCCAGATTCAAGCACGGCCCGGCAGCCTGCTGGCCCGCATCTGGAATCCGGAGGATAACAACCTGATCGAGCTCATCTTTCAGGCTGCGCGCGAGGGCGATGAAGGCGCGGCGTCCATCATCAGCCGTGCGGCGCACTACCTGGGAATCGCACTGGCAAACCTGGTCAACCTGCTCAACCCAGAGATGATCTTCCTGGGAGGGCTGTTCTCACAGGGGCAGGATCTGTTCCTGCCGCCCGTGGAAAAGACATTGAGGCAGACCGCATTCGCCGGTCTGGGAAAGAATGTCAGGCTCCAGGCTGCCAGTTTTGGCTGGCAGGCGGGCATCGTTGGGGCGGCTGCCCTGGCCCTCACCAACTTCTTTTATCTGAATCCTGAGGAACAATAGTGGAGGTTTTCTCGATGAAATTTTTCCTGGACAGCGCCATTGAAGAAGAAGTCCGGTATGCACTGGATATGTTCGACATTGATGGCGTCACAACAAACCCCCGTCACGTGCAGGTATCCGGCAAGCCGTTCATGACGGTGATCCGGAATATCGCCCGGCTGGTAGAGGGCACTGCAAAGACGGTCTCGGTAGAGGTCAACCCGCATCTGGTGACCTACGAAGAGATGCTGACCGAAGCGCTGAAGCTGGCAGAGATATCGCCCAATTTTGTGATCAAGCTGCAGTGCATCGAACCGACCTTTAAAGTCGTGCGCGAGCTGGCGCGCAGAGATATCCGCACGAATGTCACCCTGGTCTTTTCAGCCGCCCAGGCTCTGATGGCGATGAAGTCCGGGGCTTACTATGTCTCGCCCTTTATCGGCTGGAAAGAGACGAACGGCGAGGAAACCCGAGGCTTCATCGAGGATGTGGTTGCAATCCGGGATAATTACGGCTTCGCCACCGAGATCATCGTCGCCGCAGTGCGCAACGGGCGCCAGATCGTCGACTCCGCGGTAGTCGGGGCAGACATCGTCACTGCGGGGCTGGCGGTCTATCAGGAGGCTATCCAGCACCCCTACACCGATGAAGGCATCCGGCGCTTCACCAATTTCTGGGACAAATCCCTGTACGAGGAGCTTGAGCCGGCAAAGGCGGAAGCTGCAGACTGAGTGGAGAGCCGCACAACAACCTGTGCAATTCCGGATTCACCCGCAGGCAACTGCGGGTGATCCTCACTTTATCACTTTTCCAGGCTAACCTGCCCTGACCACAACAGGCTGGCAGGCTGCGGTCCGCGCCCCCGCGGCGCGGGTGTACCGAGGAGACGACTGATGCGACAAATTTTCGTAAACCTGAAACGTTTCGAGGTGCCAAAGGAAAAAGGCGGGCTCTGCCCGCAGGCCGACCCGGCTGCCTGGATCGAGAGCGTTATCGATGAGACGGTCGAATTGGGCCTCGGACAGCAGGAGAACCTGCAGCTAACCTACATGCTGCCGGAGGGGCTGCTTTTCCCCGCCGTCAGCAGGCTGCAAACCCTCCCCCAGGAACGGCGAGCCCGGATCGCGATCGGGGTGCAGGGAGTGCACTGGGACGACATCCGGCCCGGGAAGAATTTTGGCGCGTTCACCGCCAGCCTGCCTGCCGCTGCAGCGGCCAGCCTGGGGGCCCGGTGGGCGATTATCGGGCATTCCGAGGAACGCAAGGCCAAGCTCCAGGTGCTGGAGACTTTCGAACCCGGGATTGGGAGCGAGAACGAACTGCGCGCCCGGGCCGCTCGGGCCGTGGACAGGCTGATCCAGGCCGAAGTGGGCTGTGCCCTCGACGCCGGCCTGCAGGTCCTGCTCTGCATGGGGGAAACCGCCGAAGAACGTGGGGACGGGCAGTTTGAAGAGCAGAAACCCCGGATTGAGGCGGTATTGAAAGCGCAGCTGGAGGCCGGATTACAGGACGCAGGCCAGGCGCTGAAAGAGCAGCGGGTGGTCATCGGCTACGAACCGGTGTGGGCCATTGGCCCCGGCAAGACCCCACCCGGAGAAGCGTACATCGCCTTTGTCTCCGGCTTCATCAAGCGCACGGCGCGCGAGCTGTCCGGCTACGAGCCGGCGGTGGTCTACGGCGGCGGGCTGAAAGAGGAAAACGCGGCGATGATTGCCGGGATCGAGAGCATTGATGGGGGACTGGTTGCCCTGACTCGCTTTACCGGTGAGATTGGTTTTGAGGTCTCGGGACTGAAGGGGATCGTTGAGAAGTACCTGGCATAGGAGAAGGATATGAAGACCGTAGAGATCGAATACGGACAGGGGAAACTGGCCGCGAAACTGCCCGACACGGCGGAGATTTTTATCCCCGGGGAAACCGTACCGGACCCTCCATTCCTGGAAAATGTCGAAGAGGAGACGCGGCGTTCCATCCAGAATCCAACCGGCATGCCGCCCATCTCCCAACTGGTTGGCCCGGGAGCAAAAGTGACCATCAGCTTCCCGGACCGGGTGAAAGGTGGATACCAGCCCACCTCGCACCGCAAGACCGCGATCCCGATCCTGATCGAGGAATGCCTGAAGGCCGGGGTGGAGAAAAAAGATATCCGCCTGATCTGTTCGAACGGCCTGCACCGCAAAAACACCGAAGAGGAGATCCGCGCAATCCTGGGAGACCAGGTATACAGCCAGTTCAGCCCCACGCACCAGATTGTGAATCACGATTCGGAAGACTGGGAGAACCTGGTGGATCTGGGCTATGATGAGCTGGGCGACCGGGTGATCATGAACCGGGAGGTGTTTGAATCGGACCTGGCGATCATGATCGGGCACGTGCTCGGCAACCCCTACGGGGGTTATTCCGGCGGTTACAAGATGGTCGCGACCGGCATCACTCACTGGAAATCCATCGCTTCGCACCATATCCCCGAGGTGATGCACCGGGAGGATTTCACCCCTGTGCGGCCGCATAGCCTCATGCGGGACAAATTCAACGCCATCGGCCTGCATATGGAAAAGAAGATGGGCCGCAAGTTTTTCATGTGTGACGCAGTGCTGGATACCTATGCGCGCCAGATTGCGGTCTATTCCGGTTATGGAGCGGAGATCCAGCCCTTATCCTGGAAGGCCGCGAACCGGCGCACCTACGTACCCTGGGCCAGGGAGAAATTCGACATCATGCTTTTTGGGATGCCGCAGAACTTCCATTACGGCAACGGGCACGGCACAAATCCGATCCTGATCATGCAGGCTATCGGCGCCAATATTATCCGCCACCGCCGGGTAATGAACGATAATTTTGTGGTCGTCTGCGCCTCGATCTGCAACGGCTATTTCCACGACGAGGAATTCCCTTCGTACCGGGAACTGTACGAGCTGTTCCAGAAGGATTATCACAATACCCTGCCCGACGTAGAAAAGTACGGGGAATACTTCTGCAGCAAGCAGGAGTATATTGACAAATACCGCTTCAACTACGGCTACCATCCGTACCATGCCTTCTCCATGGTCGCCTGCGGGCATATTGCCGAAAAGCATGCCGCCGCGGTCTACATTACAGGCGCTTATGAACCCGGTTACGCCCGGGCGATGGGCATGAAAACCCGCGCGACCATTGAAGAGGCGCTGAAGGATGCGGAGCGCTACACAGGCCCACACCCCCGCATTCTGGCTCTGCCGAAGTGCTTCACCACCGCAGCCGTCCACCTGATGATGGCGGACGACCCGCTGCCCGAGTCTGCCCCGCTGCACGCCGGGGTCCACGAGAACTGACCGGCGAAGCAGCGCAGGGCCGCCCGGCGGCCCTGCGCATTCGCCGCCACTGGAGACACGCCTTGACCATGACCGCCAGCCAGCCTGCCCTGTCAGGTATTCAAAGGTACTACCAGGAGATCACCCGTCTGCAGCAGAAGGCTGTGGAAGACCAGTTAGAGACCCTCGCAGAGATTGCAGAGGCGATGTCCCAGGTTATCGCCCAGGAAAAACGCATCTTTCTGTTTGGCACGGGCCATTCGCATATGCTGGCAGAGGAGGCTTATTTCCGGGCAGGCGGGATTGCCGCCGCCGTGCCGCTCTTTGTCCCCCAGGTGCTGATGCTGCACGAGAGCGCCTTGATGAGCAGCCGTCTGGAGCGGATGCCCGAACTGGCACGGCCGGTCCTGGACGAATACGACCCTCAGCCCGGGGAGATCCTCTTCGTTTTCGCAGACAGCGGCTCGAACGCCCTGCCGGTGCAGGTAGCCATCGAAGCCGGGGCGCGCGGGCTGACGACCGTGGGCGTCTGCTCGCTGAAATACGCCCGGACGGCCCCGCTTTCCGCAGCAGGAAAGAAACTCTACGAGGTGACCGATTACGTGCTGGATAACGGCGGGGTCCCGGGGGATGCGCTGGTGCAGGTCGAGGGCCTGCCCTGGCGCGTGGCAGCCAGCTCCACCATCGTCGGAGCTACCCTGTGGAACTGCCTGCTGTCCGGGGCTGTCTCCCACCTGGCAGGAGAGGCGGCTGGGCTGGCGGTCTTCGCCAGCTATAACATGCCCGGCGCCAGCGAACACAACCAGCGCGTGCTGGCAAAATGGAGCCGCATCAACCCGCACCTGCCCGCCCGCAGCCTCAAGACCGGCGGCTGAGCGCCGCGGGAGCCTGCACCGGCCTGCCCGTCAGCCTGGTTCTTTCGTGAATTCCCAGGCTGGAGGCGGCGCTACCCCAGGCTGACCAGCGGCGGTTCGGCTGTGGACTGGTCCAGGATCAGTTCGTAGTCCGGATGGTTCTGCAGCAGGGTAACGGGATATTCCACCGTCTCATTGCTGAACATCGCCATGCGGGCCACGTGCTGCTGCCATCTCCCGCCGGCGCAGTACATGCGGATGCGCCGGGCAGCCAGGATCGCCCCCATCCCCAGCGTGACGCCCATGGGAGGGAAGTTTCTCGGGTTGCCCCCGGTGTTGCGGATGCTGTTCATCACCACCGTATCCGCCGCCAGGGGCACCAGGCGCGTCAGCGAGACTTTGAACTCCTCAACCGGCACTGTGTGCCAGCGTGAGATGGGGGGTTCGTTGAAGGCAATATGCCCGTGATACCCGAGGCCGCCGTAGCAGGTATCAATACCGCCGGCGGCTTCGATCTCTGTCTGGATACGCTCGAGGTTCAGAGGGTCCGGGAAGTGGATCTGCTCCTCCGGGATGCGCAGGTCTTCATCCAGCAGGTCAAAGAACGAGCGACGCATAAAGCCCCGAAAGCTGAGCGGATGGTCGGCAGGCAGCCAGCGGCCCTGCCAGTCGCAGTATTCATCCATGTTGAAGCTGTGCACCTGCCGCCAGCTGATGCGCTCCCGGTTACAGATCTCGGCCAGGAGCGGGTACTGCCCTACAGGCCCGACCGGAAGGATCAGGCGGGTAGGCCGCCCGGCGTGGTTGTTGGCCTGGATCTCATCCGCCAGGGCGAGGGCAAAATGCTGGAACAAGGCTGCCGGGTCCGGTAGGACCTGGATTCTGATCCGGCTGTGAGCCGGCAGTTCGGCTGCAGTTAGGGTAAGGGGATCGAATGGCAAGGACATCGGGTAGCGTTTCCTGATCCAATTGGAGTTTTCAAGCCGATTATACACCGGTTAATTAATCACTTTAAATAATTAATTATTCAATATGCCTCCAGCCAGCTACCTGGGCGAGATCGCCGCCCTGCTTTCATCCATCTGCTTTTCCATCGGCCCCACCTTTAACACCCTGGCAGGCCAGCGTGTGAGCAACGGGACCGTTAACCGGGTGCGCCTCTCTCTGACCCTCGTCCTGCTGGTAATTCCGCACTGGCTCATAGAGGGCGCGCCCTTCCCCATGGACGGGCAGGCTGATCACTGGATCTTTATGGGTCTCTCGGGCCTCTTCAGCCTGGTGATCGGCGACAGCCTGCTTTTTGCCGCCTTCATCACCATTGGGACCCGCCTCACCATGCTGATCTCCTGCCTGATGCCGGTTTTCAGCTCGCTTCTGGCCCGGGTACTGCTGAACGAAAGTTTGAACGGGCTGCAGGTAGTGGGGATTCTGGTCACGATCAGCGGCGTTGCCTGGGTAATGCTCGACCCAAATAATGACTCGATTGGCATCAAGGACAGAAAAGCGTTTCTACGCGGCTCGCTCATCGCGCTCGCGGCGGCTTTTTTCCATGCCGCCGGGGCAATCGCCGCGAAGAGAGGCATGGGCGACGGCTTCCCGGCCCTATCAGCCCATATGATCCGCACCTGCGCCGGCCTGTTTCTGATCCTGCTTCCGCTGCTTCTCCCCCGGCGGGCAGGTCTGGCCGTGCAGGAGCTGCGCCGCAGACCCGAGGCGCTCAAGTATCTTTTCTGGGGCGCCATTTTTGGGCCGCTGTTGGGGATGTGGCTCTCCCTGTACTCGATCCAGAACGCGAATGTGGGCATCGCCACCTCACTCTCCTCCCTGTCCCCGATCTGGCTGCTGCCGGTAGGGCGCTTCTTTTTCCATGAGAAGATTGGCGGCCGGGCGGTGCTGGGCTCCCTGGTCGCCGTCATCGGCGCCGCCATCATTTTTATTTATTGACAGGCAGTTCCAATTTTGCTATACTGACTATAACTCGTCTGCCGACATATAAACCGGGGGAATACACTCCCTTCCATGCCTGTTTTATGAATCAAAGAGAAGAGCCGCCATCCAACGCCACGCCGCTGCGCGAGCCGACCTTCTTCATCCTGCTCAGCCTGGCCGAGGGAGAAAAGCACGGCTATGCGATCTTAAAGGATGTGGAAGCATTGAGCCGGGGCAAGATTATGTTAAGCACCGGCACCCTGTATGAAGCCCTGGCGCGGCTCCTGGACCAGGATCTAATCCAGCGCGCCGGAGCCGGCACAGAAATGGGAGATAATTCCACAAAAAAGACCCATCCGGGCCGGCCCCGGAAGGCTTACCGGCTCACCCCGAGGGGCCGGCGGGTATTGACGGCGGAGACGTACCGCATGCAGGAGCTGGCAGCCGCAGCCATGCGCAGATTGGGGCTGGAAAGAGGATGAAAAAGGCTTTCATTTACCTGCTGAGCTTAACTATCCTCGCCCTGGGGACCTCCGCCCTGCTGAGGCTGGTATTTGGCGTCCGGCCTATCGGTCTGATCCTCGCCGCGGGCTTTCTGATCGCCTGGCTTCTGCCCGCAGGCCTGATCCTGGCCGCCCGCAGATTGAAGCCTCGCGTCTGGCTCTTCCTGGGCCTGCTGGCGCTCGCCGGCCTGCTCCTGCCCACCTCCCTGCTTGTGGATTTCGACCTGAATCTCGGCGCCAGGCTGCCGCAGCGGTTCGCCTCACCCGTATTCCTGCTCCTGCTCTGCATGCCCTCTGCCGCGCTGGTGACGGCAGCTCTGCTGCTGTTTACCGGCGTGCGCGCAATCATCTCTGGGCGTGATAATGGACTACAGGTGGATCACACCGGAGAGAAGGAGACCAGCGGGCGCGGTGCGGGCAGGCGCGGGCTGGCTGTCGCCGCCTTCAGCCTGTGCGCGCTGCTGCTGGGGCTCATCCATTACAACCTGTACTGGCTGGTCGCCTGGGATATGACCTCAGATTCGCTCGAGTCACTCTGGCTGCTGCCGCCCGCCTTCGCCGCGCTGCTTTCGGGGATCATCTTGCTCGCCGCCCTTCGGGGAAAGGCGAAGCTGGCGAGTCTTTATTTCCCGTTCGTGCTGGTGTTGATGGCTGCCATTTTTGCTGCGGCGCGCCAGACCGGTTTCCAGGCCAGGACCGAGGCCAGGGCGGAACAGATCAGCCGGGCCCTGGCCTCGTATCACGCCCGGGAAGGGCGCTACCCGGAAAACCTCCGGGCACTGGTCCCGCGCGACACCCTGCGGATCCCCGCCCCGTTTATCATCTCCGGGCAGGACTGGTGTTACGACTCCGGTGATAATTACTACCGCCTCGGCTACGTCAGCCGGGATCACTGGAGCTCCCCAAATTTCAGCGGGCAGCTGTCCAGCGCGAGCGGGCAGCCCGCAGATCTCCCCCCGATTTGCGAGGGTGAGATTAACGCACTGCGGAAGCGCTTCACGGGAATCTACTCGCAGGGGAGCCGGTGATGAAACCAGTGGCCCTCCTGCAGCGCCTCTTCGATCTCCTGCTGCGCCTATACCCGCGCCGCTTCCAGGAGCAGTTCGGCGAGGAGATGCGCTCGGTCTTCACAGGTTTGATTGAGCAGGAGAGGCCGCGCGGAACAATGGCTCTGCTGACCGTGTTCCTGCGCGAGCTTAGTACGGCTCCCCGCAGCCTGGCAGGCGCTTACCGCCTGAACTTTTTGCAGGGCAGACGAAAAGCGGTCGGCTGGGCAGAGGGACCCGCCGCGCCCCTCGAGCCTGCAGGGCCGGAGCCCAGCGGCGGCGGTCGAAGAGACCTGCAGCAGGTTATTCTGGACCTGGCGCTGTTCATCCTGCTGGGAGGCGCGCTGCTGGTCCATACCTATCTGCTGCCGGCCCTGCCGCCGGGCAGTATTCGCACAGCGTTCCTGGTATCGAGTTGGGCGGCGGCCTTCCTGCCATTCCCGATTTTCCTGATCGGCCTCGCTCAGGGGATGCCGCGCTGGGCTTACCCTTCCGCCGGCCTGCTCCTTGGATATCTCTTCATCGCAGGGCTGGCTTTCCGGATCCTGGCGCTGATCGCGCTGCTGCTCCTGGGCGCCCTGGGCCTGATCCTGGTCTCGGCCTGGGCGCAAAGGCGCTACCGCTGCCTTCCACAAGCCGTGCTGCGGATCTGGGAGGGTCTGGCACAGGACTGGAGCCGCATCTCCTTCGGCCTCTACGGGCTGCTTCCGCCGGCTATCCTTCTGGCTTTCGACGATGGTTTTGTAAACTACCGGACACCTTACCTGGGCGCTGCGGTGTTGATCATGCTCGCAGGAGCGGTTGGATACAGCCTCAGCCGCAGGCCCGCGCTTCAGGCTGCAGCTTTGCTGGCGGGTATCAGCGGAATGGCGGGCATGGCCCTGCTGGACCGGGCCTTTTTTGGGTCTGGCCTGGAGACAGCCGGCTGGCTGCTGAGATTGTGGGGCAACCTGGCCCTGCTGGCCCTGGTCCCGTTCGGACTGGAGCTGTTTAGCCGCGGGAGGCGGGCAGCCCGCCCCCTGTAGGCGGGGAAGGGGCAGGAGATGTCGCTAACTACGCTGACAATCTTCGGAGGGATCCTGGCCGTACTGGTCGTCCTGGCCGGGATGCTGGTGGCTCGCGCTGGCCCGGTTGGTACTGCCGGCCAGCGCTTATTTTTCTTCCTCATCACAGCCGGGGTCCTGCTGTTCCTGACCGTCGTTCTCACGCCGCTCCTCCCCGCCCGGGCTAACCGTCCCGGCTCGCCGGCGGTGTACCTGCTTGCAGGAGCCAGCCTGGGGATTATCACCCTGACCCTGCTCAACCTGAAGCTCTTGAAAGGCATGAAGGTTACAGAGCGGAGGCTGGCTGTCGTTCTTCTGGCCGTCCTGGGGCTGCTATTCTTCCTGACCGGGAGAGATAACTCGGGAATACTCATCTGGCTCATCCCTCTGGCCCTGCTGCTCCTGGTTGGGTGGTCCATCCGCAGCTGGAAACTGCTGCCCGCGGCCGCAGGACTCGTGCTGCTGGCGCTGTTAGGTCTGGAGCCTCTCACCGGGCTGCTTACCCGGCTCGGCGAACCGTTGAACCTACCGGCCGGGTATTTCATTTTCACCCTGACCGGCCTGGCGCCGGTTCTGGCGGCGGCCGCTATCTCTGGCGGCCTCGCCCGGCTGGCCACCGGGGAGGCAGGATCCACCCAAGAAAAGCGGGCAGCCCGATTACAGGCCGTCCTGTGGATTGTGCCCGGTTTGCTCTTACCGGCAGCGCTGGCGTACAAGATCTACTGGGACTCCATCTGGGACCAGACCAGCGACGGTCTCGCCGGGCTCTTCTATTCGATGCTGGCTGGCCTGGCAGGGATAGCCGCAGGGATGCTGATGGCGGCCGGTGGAAGCGGCCCGCGGAGAAAGGCCGGCCTGGCCTTCACAATCGTGTTCCCGCTGATCATGTTTGCGGCGTTTGAGTTGGGCTGGGGAGTCAATTACCACGGCATTACCGAGAGGCGCGCCGCCCGCATCCAGAATGCGCTGGAGCGCTATTACCGCCGCTATGAACGCTATCCGCAGGCTCTGGATCAACTCGTCCCCGGGCAGCTCCTGGCGATCCCCGTCCCGGTCATCTTCAAAGGGGAGGGATGGTGCTACCAGGGAGGGGAGACAGGCTACCGCCTGGGCGCGGTATACCGGGAATTCTTCTCCACTCCGCTTTCTATCCGGGTATACGCCTCCTCCGGGGGTACTCCCGGGGAAGCCTGGGAATGCGACGGCCGCCTGGCCGAGCTGGACGTCCGCTACGGGGCGGTTTTTACCCGGCAGCCGGGCGCCGGGCCCGCACCTGCGCCACAGCCGACCAGCCAGATCCCGGTCCCGCGTATGGCTGCTGAACTCCACTTTCAAAATGATTCTCTGACTCCCGGGACCTGGTCTCTGGATGGAAAAACCTGGCTCTTCGGCTTCTACACGAGTGCTCCGGAGGAGGAGTATCCCGGTCTGGCTTTCCTGAATGCCGGAAGCGGGCGTATCTGCAACCCTGGGGTGAGGATCTCGGCAGAGATGGATCTTCGCAGCCTGGGCGCCTGGCTGCCGGATGGGCGCCTGCTGTTTGTATCCACCGGGGGCGCTGCCCGTGTGCTGCGGCCCTGCGAAGCAGGGGTCGAAACTGTTGACAGCCTTCCGTCAGGGATCGAGCTTACCGATGCCCGCCAGCCGGAAGGCAGATGGGTATTGCTGAATACTGCCGGTACGTACTGGATCCTGGACGGAAATACCCTGGAGGCCCAACCTGTCGAAGGGGTAACACCCAACCCGTACGAGCTGCACTGGGACCAGTTTGCCTGGAGCCCGGATGGGAACCTCCTGGCTATCGCCCGGCTGAATGGGCGGGACGCATCGCAGGGCAGTACGCTCTACCTGGTCTCGCCCGGCAGCGGGAAGGTTCAGGCCGCTCTCCCGGTGAAGGATGCCAGCGACCAGAGCGCCCCCTGGATCGAATTCCTCTCAGAAGACGAACTCCTGCTGCACGGGCAGGGCCAGTTGAAGCTGCTGGACTTTTCCACCTCGCCGCCCCGGATTAGAGACGCCATGCAGGAACTCTTCTCCCTGGACCTGCATTACCCGAACGAGATCTCAGCTGCAGGGGCGTTTCGCCTTGAGGGTAAAGCGGGGTATCACCTGGTCCTGCGCGCCAACCATCCCCGAAATCAGGCGGTCTATCTCTACCATTCGCAGAACAACCAGGTGGAAATCCTGCACCCGGATGCGCACGCTCTGCTGCTGATGCCTGATGGAGAGGCAGTGGAGATGCCGCGTCTCGAGCCATTCCCAGAAGAGGGGGACGTTTACGAGCTGTACTGGACCGGAGCAGCCGGGCGGGAGCCCACCCACTTAACCGTCCAGGGACACCTGCCGCGAGCGTACCCGGGCCTGTCCCTGCACTACCTGCCGCGTTCCTCCCGGCTGGCCTTTGCCTCGCAGCAGGGGGTATCCCTGGTGGCGCTGCCACAGGGCGAGCTGCTGAGCTTTTGGGAGCTGGCGGGGGGCAGCGGGATCAACCCGAGCGTATTCGCAGACCCGGACGAACAGGCGCTCATCGTCCTGGCAGACGGGGTGGGTCTTTACTGGATCCCGCTCGGCAATTGAGCGAGGACAAAATACTGGTGAGACAGTTCGAACCGGAGGACTGCGTGATAGGCGTTCGACGGGTTCGAACCCTACCGCATCTGGTAAATGCTGATCGTCGGGAGCTGGCCGAACAGGCTGATCTCGATTTGAGAGACCTTTTCCCCGTGCCTGAATGCTAAGAGCTGGGGCAGGTTGGTCAGAGCAGCCACCCGCCCGTCTTTCGCCAGCACCCGCTCGATCTCCATGCAGGCCCGGGTGTAGAATGCGCCGGCCGCCTCATCCATTTCCACCTGCCTGCCCCAGGGAAAATTCGTCACCACCCGGGAAACCGAGGCGCTCTCCAGGGGAAGATTCCGGGCGTCCCACAGCCCCAGACCGGGGTTGGCGCCGGCCCTGGCGGCGTTGGCCCGCGCGGCCGCCAGAGCCTGCGGGTCATAATCCCCACCGCATGCCGTGATTCCGGACAGCGAAGCCTCGACCAGGATCGTCCCTGCCCCGCAGAAGGGGTCCAACAATTGGTCCCCGGGGGCTGTCCCGCAGCTGAAGAGCATCGCAGCGGCAACGCTGGGCTTCAGGGAGCCGGGCAGGTTATCTTGCTTGTATTGGCGGCGGTGAAGCGCGTAGGCCCCCAGCCGCACTCCCACGGAGGCGGTTTCTCCCTCGATAAAGACGCGGATATTCACCTGGGATTCGTCTTCGTCCACGTAGTGCCAGCCATAGCGGGCGTTTATCCCGGCAGCTACGGCATGCTTGATTTCATCCATGCTGTAGTTGCGCCGGCCGACAAAGTTGGCTGTAACCGAGAAGGGGGGAGCGGCATCCAGGGGGCGCACGCGCTCGATTACGTTCAAAGCTGGAGGCAGGTCCAGCTCACCGGATAACTCGGTCAGGCGGGCCAGTACGCTGCGCTGGTGATGGACGTCCTCCCAGGTCGCCAGGTGGATGAAGACATCATCCACCGTGCGCAGCCTGAGCAGCCCGGAAGGGTGGCCGCGGTACCCTGCCAGGACGCGCCGGTAAGCCACCTCAGTGGCCTGGACCCCAGCGAGGCGCTGCAGCTCGCTGGCGCTAAGCGCCTCCAATCCCCGATTTGTGACGGCGAAGATTTCGACCATTTCCCCGATTATAGCCTGAGACGGTGGCGCTCAAGATCTTAACACCAGGGATAAGACAAGGGCGGTCGAGCGGCCTGCACTAGGTCTCCCGAACACCCTGTTTTCCACCTCCTGAGGCGAGGATGAACAGCTTCGTCGCCGTTGTATAATGTCTGCCTGCGCGCTCTCCTTCCGGGCTACCGGCAGAGAGCGCGCCGAGCTGGAACAGCGCCGGCAGGCGAAAGCAGTTTACCGAAGCCGCCGCCTCATTCAAAAATTTACTGGTTCTGAGAAGGGAGAAGGGATGAAGTGCCCGGTATGCAACGTTAACCTGATCATGTCCGACCGGCAGGGGGTGGAGATTGATTACTGCCCTCAGTGCCGCGGCGTATGGCTGGATCGCGGTGAGCTCGATAAAATCATTGACCGCTCCGCCACCTGGTCGAACAGGAATGACGATGACGATTATCGAAAACGGGAGGAGCCCTACAAGCGCGGGGACGACGATTACCGCCGTAAGCGCCGCAAATCGTTCCTGGGCGAGCTCTTTGATTTTGATTAGCGGTTTCGGATCGAGAAGAGATTCAGTGAATGCAAGCTGCGGGGTCGAGAATCGCTCGACCCCGCAGCTTTTAATCAAGAACTCTTCCTGTGTGCAGATGAAACCGTCACTTAATAAGCAGCCCGGTTACCCAGAGCAGGAGCATCCCCGCCATGATCTCCGTGAATACGGTCAGCGGCATGGCCTCCCGGGCTGTATCCTTGTGGATCAGCTTGGCGATCTCGTAGACGACCTCAAAAATCGCCCCGGTCCCAACCGCCAGAAAGAGCACTGCCAGGGTGGGGGAGGGCGAGAAGCCGCCAATCCAGGCGCCAACAATTGCGGGCGCGCCGCCCAAAAGGCCAAGCAGCGCCAAGTTGGCGAAGCCGGGCCGGTCTCGGAGCACCGGGGCAATAATCCCTAAACCCTCGGTGATATTCTGGATGATAA
>JAEWYL010000028.1 GCA_023395675.1 Chloroflexota bacterium
CGTTCGGGTCCGCCAGGTTCAGCACCGGGCGGAAGGCGCTCACCTGGCTGCCGGGGGTCAGGCTCATGGACAGGATCTGCCCGTCAAAGGGCGCGATCAGGCGCGCCTGGTTGATCTTGTTCTGCACAGTATCCAGGTCCAGGCGGCGCTGTTCGACCTCCAGGAAGATCAGCGGGTCCACCCCGAGCTTCGCCTCCTCCAGCCTCAGCCGGGCCAGGGCGACCTCCTTGACCAGCGTGCGGGCGTTCGCCGAGAGGTAGCCCGGGCCGGCGACGATCTCCGCGTACTGCGTCCAGGCCTCCACGAAGGCGGTTTTGGCCTCTTCGAGCTCCAGCCCGGCGGACGCGCGCGCCTCCGCCGTGGCCTCCGGGTCTGTGAGGGCCTCCCGGTAGGCCTGCAGCTTCTCGTTCAGGGTCTCCTGCACCTGGGTCAGGGTCTCCTCGAAACCGGTATGCTCCTGGGCGCTCTCCAGGCGCTGCTTTGCGACCGCCAGGGCCGCCTCAGCCGCCTCCACCTTCTGCCGGAACTCCTCCTTCTGGCGGTTATTCAGGTCGGCGTTCCGCTTTGCCCGTTCGTATTCCAGTTCGGCGACCTGCAGGTTCTCTTCGGCGCGCCGCACGGCGGCCTCCGCGTCTTCCACAGAGGGGGTGATTCCCAGCGCCCCGGCCTGCATGGCCTGCAGGTTGGCCCGCTCCAGGGCTGCTTCGGCCTCGATGACCGCCAACACGTTATTCTGCTGAGCCTGGGCCAGCCTGGCCTCGGACTGCTGCAGGGCCAGCTCCGACTGTTTGAGTTGAATATTCAGGTCGCCCAGCTCCAGCTCGGCCAGCACCTCCCCCTCTTTCACCAGGCCGCCGCGGGAAACGTTCACCACGCTCACAAAGCCGTCCGTGCGGAAGAACAGCTCCTGCTGCTGCACCGGAGAGACCCGACCCTGAAGCTGCAGGACGCGCGTCACCGTACCGCGCTCGACCGTGTAGGTGGGCTTCTGCAAGGTGGCCGGGGTCGGGACCGGGGTGGGCTCGAGCGCCTCCCGGTTTCCGGCGCAGGCGGAGAGCAGCAGCACGAGAGCCAGGAGCAGGCTATGCTGTCTGTGCCAGACCCTGAAGGTCTTGAAGACCTTCAGGGTCTTTAACCCGATGAAGTTAGTGGTGATATGGCTCATAAAGCTTCTCCCAATTTGACGGCCTGGAACATCTTCATGCGCCTCAACGACCAGACCGTCGAACCGATGCCCAGCAGGAGCATCAGGCCGAAAACCAGGTAAACGCGCAGGATATCGCCCCAGGCGATCTCGACCATGAAGGGCGGCGTGCCCGGGTAGGCCCCGGTGGTGACGGGCAGGTGGGGCACAAAGAGCACCGCCGTCAGGATGGCGATCCCGGTGCCCGCCGCCAGCCCCACCAGCAGGAGCAGGGACTGCTCGATCGCCAGGGCGGCGGCCATCTGGCGCGAGGACAGGCCGATGGCGCGCAGCACCCCGAGTTGGACGAAACGCTCGCGGAACGAAAAGACAGCGTAAAGCAGGAAGCCAATCACGGTGAGCAGCGAGGCGGACAGGAAGCCCACCGAGAGCAGCCCGAGCACCCCCTTGCGGTTCGGGGCGTCCATGACCTGGGCCAGCGAGCTGCGCGCGTCCTGCACGCGCACCACCGCCACCCCCAGGTTGTTAATCCCCTGGATGATCGCCCCGGTATCGGCCCCCGGGTCCGTCTTGAGCCAGACGTCGTAGGGGAGCAGCCCGCCGAACACTTCGAAGATGTATTCCAGGTTGGCGATAAAGAAGGGTCCTTCCTGCGGGTAGAGGGTGGGGAAATAATCCACCAGCCCGACCACTTTGAAAGAGACCGTCTGCCGCTCGCCGGTAGTGAGCTGGATGTCGAGGCGGACGGAGTCGCCGGTGGTCAGGTGGAACCGTTCCCAGGTGCTGCGGTCAACCAGCAGCGCGGATGGGTCTGAAGCCAGGCGGTTCATCAGGCCGACCAGGGGCTCGCGGCCAAAATCCGGGCGATAGAAGGCCACCGCCGGGAATTCGGTGCGGTCCAGGCCCACCAGTCGCCCGCTGGCGGAGCTGCCTGCGGCGCGCAGGGTGGCGTTAAAGCGCCCGACGCGGGCCGCAGCCTGCACCCCGGGCAGGGCCAGGTGGTCGCTGACGGGCAGGAAATTCCAGACGGCGGGCTCGTCGCTGCCGGGCTGGGTGGGGGCCTGCGGGGGCGCGCCGGGCAGGCCGGCCGCGCTAGGGCTGGGGGCAACGTCCCCCGTGTACTCACCGCCCTCCACCAGGTTCAGGTCGGCGCCGGCGGCGTAATAGACGCTGTCCGCCAGGTGGCGGTCGAGGGTGTGAGCCATGGAGGCCACAAAACCCGCCAGGCTGAGCGTGGACACCAGGAGCATGAGCGGCCCCAGGTGGTCGCCGCTGGAGCGGGCCAACTGGCGCAGGGCCAGCACGGGCACCGTCCCCGGTGAGCGGGCGCTGAGCCAGGCCAGGCCGTCGAGCAGGCGCGGCAGCAGGCGCAGGAGCAGCAGGCTGAGCGCGCAGATGAACAGGGTGGGGAGCAGGAAGAGCACCGGGTTTTCGAAGGGGTTATTCGTCCCCAGGCTGCGCCCGAAAACCCGCAGCCGGCCCTCGGCCTGCAGGGTGTAGAGCCCGTACAGCGCCGGGGCAAGCAGGAGCAGGTCCAGGTACATGCGCTGCCAGAGCGGGCGCTGGCGGGCGCGGGCGCGCTCCTGCTTGTAAGAGACGATGGTAAAGCGGCCCGCCTGCCAGACCGGCGCCAGGCTGAACAGGATCGCCAGGGCTACCGACCCCAACCCCAATGCCGCCGACTGGGTCGTCAGGCGCAGGGGCAGGTCGATGGGGCTGGTGAAATCCAGGAAAGAGCGGGTCTGGCCGACCAGGCGCGCCAGCCCCATCCCAAGCAGCGGCCCGCAGAGCAGGGCAAACAGCCCCAGCAGGGCCCATTCGACCGCGTACAGGCCCGCCACCCAGGGGCGGGTGGCCCCCCGGCTGCGCAGCACGGCGATCTCGCTGCGCTGCACGCGCACCAGCATGGCCGCCACCAGGCCCAGGAAGAAGAACGCCAGGCCCAGCACCGGGGCGCTGAAGATGAACAGCAGGCCCGTCAGCGAGCGGGCGTTGCGATAAAACTGGCGCAGGGCAGGCGCCGGCGAGGCCTCCAGGTCGGTGTTCGGGAGCAGGGCGTTCAGGCGGGTCTGGGCGCTCTCGATGAGGCTGAGGAGCCCTGGGACATCCTCGCCGTACACCCCGCTGCCGTCGAAGGCCAGGCTCCAGACAGCCTCGTTCACCGGCGCCGGCAGCGCTTCAGCCACCGGGCCGAGGAGGGTCTCCTCGGGGACGATCAGCCGGGTGTCGAAGGATTGGGGCGGGTAGAACCAGAACTCCGAGGCGGGATCTGCCGGGGTCCACACGCCGGTGATCGTCACCCGGGCCTGGAAGGGATCGGCCCCGGCCTCTCCCGCACGGTAAAGCAGGTAGGTGCTCCCGGCCTGCAGACCGGTCTCGTTCGCCAGGGCCAGGGAGGCCAGGGCTTCGACCGGCTCGCCGGGGGCAGTGACCGGGTTCGGGAGCCTGCCGTCGATCAGGGTGATGGGGGCGGCATCGCCGGGCTCGAGCAGGCCGGTGACGAAAGCCAGCTTGACCACCTCCAGCCGCCGGCTGCGCTGGATGCGCGGGGCGTCAGGGTAAAGCTGCAGGTTGTCGGTGGAGACGTAGCGGGTCAGGCCGCGGCTGGGGAGGCCGATCTGGCCCGGGAGGGCATCGCGGATGAAGGAGTCCACCGGGGTGTACTGGTCCAGGTCGAGCGGGCCATGCCAGCTCCCCACGTAGTGGTAGATGAAGCTGAAGGGCGGGCGGCGGCTCTCAGCCGCGGCCTGGCGGAGGGCTGTGTTGAGCAGGTTGTAATTCACCCCATCGGCGTAAAGCGGCACGGCGACCGCCAGCGCCACAGCCAGGGTCAGGCCGGCGGTGAGACTGGCGACCAGGCTGCGGTGGCTCCACAGCCGCTTCAGGGCGAAGGAGAGGGCGGAGAAGAGCCCAGGCTTTGGAAGGATCATCGAAGCTCCGGGTCCACCTGTGCCAGGCAGTCATCCTCGATCCGCTCCCGTTGAAACTCGTCGCCCGTCTGGTATGCTGAAGAAGCCCGCAGGCAGGCGGTGAACTGGCCGGCTTTTGCCTGCATCTCGGCCAACAGGGGGAGCGGATCGCCCCCGTTCAGCGCCTCGGCCAGGATGCGCCTCCACCACTGGCGGGCCGGCCCGAGAGAATATGGGTTCGCCTGGCCTGCGGGCGCGCTCTTTCGAATGGCGGCCAGATAGGCGGCGGCCTTCTCCGGGCCGACCTGCGCCTGCCACGCCTCCGACTCCTGCACCGAGCGGCGTGCCGGTATGCCGTAGTCGCCCGTGAGGTTCTTCGAGAGGAACTTCATCCATTCCCAGCAAGCCTGCGGCTCCCCGGCGCTGCGGGAGATATACAGGCTCAAGGCCATAGGCTGCGGGTTCCAGCCGTTTCCCACCGCCGGCAGGGGGGCGACGCCCACCTGGAAGCCGGGGTCGTTGATCTGGTAAACTCCCCCCACAGCGCCGGCGAACCAGGAGACCCAGAAGGCCACCTTCCCATCCAGGATCGCCTGGCGGGCGGCGCTGAAATTCGAAGGATACGGGCCGACCTCGATATAGTTGACCGGGTAGAAGACCTTCGCTTCCGCCTGCCCGGCCAGCCATTGCAGGAAATTCCGGCTTTCAGGCGTGTCGAAATCCAGGCGCGGCGGGTCGGCGTCCAGGTCCGCCAGGCGCAGGTCACGCCCGGCCAGGAACAGGTCGGCCGGCCAGAGATAATAATTCAGGGCCAGCCCGTAGACCGGGTCCTGCCCGTCGGATGAAGCCGCGGCGCTGATCGTTTCCAGGAACTCGTCATAGGTCCAATCGTTCGCAGGCGCCTCCAGACCGCGGCGAGCCAGCAGGTCGGCGTTGTAGTACACCAGGTCCGGCCGGAGGCTGAAGGGCAGGCCAGCCAGCTTTCCATCCAGCGTGGCCTCTTCCAGCAGCCCGGGGCTAAAGTCTTCTCTCAGTTCCGGGCCTTCGGCCTCCAGGAAGGGGGTCAGGTCCATCGCCAGGTCCGTGGAGAGCCCGCCGGCCTGCCAGGCAAAGCAGTCGTGCTTTCCGGCGAGCAGGGCAGGCTCGCTGGTGGGGCTATCTGAGGAGATATTGATGGCAATCTCGGGGTGCAGGCGATTGAACTCGGCTGCCAGGCTCTCGAGCCCGACCTGATCGCCGTAGATAGTCGGGTAAAAGTCGATCACCGTTTCGGAGGCGGCCTGGGTCGGGTCAGGCGGCGCCACGACAATGGGCCCGACGTCCGTTGGGACGGGCGGAGCCTTGCTCAGCCGTTTGGACGCTTCCTGTAGCGCGGCCTGGAGTCCGGTCCCCTCCTCGAGCGCCTGGAACAGGGCCGTTTCCACTTCCGCAACCTCAGCCTCGAACGGGCTGCCGTACCAGGCGTGCTCGAGGCCAAACTGGAGTGCCGGGCGTAACTCCGCCGGCGCTTTGCTCCATCCCCCGAGGGTATCGCCCAGCGATACCCTCGCCGGCAACAAGGAAGACCACTCGGGGAGGGCAGGGTGCTCGGAGAGATATTTCAGCCAGGCCCAGGCAGCGTGCGCCTCGGTCGAACCAGCGCTGATCACCACACAGGAGGCCTGCGCCGGCGTGGTCCGGTCCGTCCCCTCAGCGGAGACCGGTGCGGGCGCCCAGCCGATGCCGGGCTCGTTTTCGAGAGCGGAACCCCTGCTGCCGCTCACGGTCACCCCTCCTTCCGGGAAGGCCTGCATGTCCACATCTATCCAGTAATCCTCTAGAAGCTTGCCTTTCCACATGGCCGGAGGCCGCTCCACGAAGAGCGTGTGCCATTTCTCCCAGGCCTTATTCCAGGCCTGGCTCCAGGCGGACCGATCCGCGCCTTCATAGAAGTCATAGCGCTGCGGGTAGATATTCCCGGAATACAGGCTGCCGGCTCTGGCCGCCTCCAGATACCACTGGAGCTCCCCGGCGAAGCGCTCCGCTTCGATGGCACCGCCGCTTTCGTTCAGCAGGGCGCCGATCTGCGGGGCCAGGAGGGTAGTCGAGCTGTCGATAAAGCTGTCATCGGCGAAGCCGTAGAAAGGCCTGCCGTCCTCGACCCCGGAAAGCGCGTGCGCCGCCTTTTGAAAATCCTCCCAGGTCCAACCGGGCTGCGGGTAGGGCAGGCCGGCCTGGTCAAAGGCCTCCTTCCGGTAGTAGATCCCGGTGAGATCGATGTCAACCGGCAGGCCGTAGATCCGCCCATCGGCGCCCTGGCAGGCCTCCAGCGCGCCAGGCCAGAAATCACCCGGGTCGAAAGACGGGTCCCCTTCCAGGAGAGGGTTCAGGTCCAGGAAATAGGCGCCCTGCCCGGGTTGGCGGATCAGCAGCAGGGTGGTATCCGCAGCGGAAGCGAGCTGCCGCAGGTCGCCTGTATTGGGCAGCTCGCGGAGCTGGACGGTGATGCCGGGGTTTTGCCGGTTGAAGTCAGCTATCAAGGGCTCGTAAGCGGGCTTCATGAAGTCATATACCCCGAATGTAAGGACTCCATCTCCGCCGGGCAGTTCCGCCTCGCCCCGGTTTTCCTGGGAGGGAGGTTCGTCCGGCAGGGTGGGCGCAATCTCTTGCTGCACGGTCGCTTTCTCCGGGCTGCTCCGTACCGAGCATGAGGAGAAAACAACCAGAACAACCAGCACGGCGATGGCTGCCGGCGCAGCCGGGATAGGTCTTATCCCTTTCATTTCATTGCCTATCCTTTTGAGCCAGAGCTATCCTTCAAGGCTGAGAATTTGACAGGAAAATGAGACCCTAAAGGTCGCGATGCTTCGCATCGACAGAGACCTTATGAACTTTACCAAACAGAATCGGTAATCACAACTGACCAGCCAGAGCCCTGGCCAGTATGCCCTCTCCGAGCAGCCCGACATAGTGGAGCAGCTCATGGCTCCCCTCCAGGTACTGATCC
>JAEWYL010000065.1 GCA_023395675.1 Chloroflexota bacterium
CGCCGCGCCCCCCCCCCCCACAGCTTTACAAACGCTCCCACGCCCGGATTTTGTGTACTAAACCCTGTCTATGCGCATCCGGGGTGGAAGAAATGCGTCAGCCCATCTTGAAATAAGACGGCAGCTTCATCGCCTGGGCCATATCCCCTGCCAGCTTGACCTTGCCCTGCATAAACGCCTGCATGGCGTTTGTCTTACCCAGGATAACGTCTTTATAATCCTGCGCATTGGCCGAAAGGGTCATCTTCGGGTTCTCGTGAACGCCCTCATGCACCTCGCACTGACCGTTGTTGATAATCACGTACCACTCACCCCCTTCATCGCCGCTCAGCTTGTACTGCAGGATGGTGTTTACGCCCTCGGCCGCCTCCGGCCGGAACGCCCTGGGCATGCGGGACATCAGCTCTGAAACCGTAACGTCAGACATAACTCTTGGCTCCTTTTTCTCTTCACGTTTTGCAATATAGTGGTTGTGTTCAACGGATGCGTGCTGCCCCTATCATCCGGCAGCACGCACACGCTCACGGCAGATTCTCGAAAATTCCGGCCGCGCCCATACCGCCGCCAATACACATGGTCACCATGCCGTATTGTACCCCCCGGCGCTTCATTTCCTGGATGAGCTGGGCGGTGAGCTTCGCCCCGGAACAGCCCAGCGGGTGGCCCAGAGCAATCGCGCCACCGTTGACGTTGACCCGCTCCAGGTCCATCCCCAGCTCCCGGATAACCGCCACAGCCTGCGCCGCAAAGGCCTCGTTCAGTTCGATCAGGCCAATATCCTGCATGGACAGCCCGGCGATTTTCAATGCCTTTGGCACCGCAGCCACCGGACCGATCCCCATCAGTTCCGGCGCCACCCCGGCAACGGCAAAGGACACGAAGCGCGCCAGGGGCTTCAGACCCAGGGCCTCAGCTCTGGCGCGCGACATCACCAGCGCGGCAGCCGCCCCGTCCGATAGGGGCGAGGAGTTCCCCGCGGTTACCGACCCGCCTTCCTTGAAAGCCGGTTTCAGCTTTGCCAGCGCCTCCAGGCTGGTATCCTTGCGCGGCAGTTCATCCCGGCGGTAAACAAACGCACGCTGCTTCGGTTTATTATCCGCCCCCAGTTCCACCACCTCCACCTCGATCGGCGTGGTGATCGGGTCAAACACGCCCGCCTCCACCGCCGCGCTGGCGAGCTGGTGGCTGCGCAGGGCAAACTCATCCTGGTCCTGCCGGCTGATCCCGTATTTCGCAGCCACGTTTTCCGCCGTCAGTCCCATATTGGTGAACACCTCTGGGCAGTCGGCGGCGAAGAACGGGTTGGGCGCGAACTTGTTGCCGGTCATCGGCACCATCGTCATCGATTCAACCCCACCGGCGATAATCGCCCCGGCCTGCCCCGCCATTATGGTATGGGCGGCATGGGCGATAGTCTGCAGCCCCGAGGAGCAGAAGCGGTTCAGCGTCTCCCCGGCGACGGTATCCGGCAGCCCGGCCCGCAGGGCAACCATGCGGCCCAGGTTCATACCCTGCTCTCCTTCCGGAAAAGCGGTGCCGATGATCACATCGTCAATCTCAGCCCGGCTGAGCCCCTCGGCCCGGTCCAGCACGTCTCGCACCACGGCGGCAGCCAGCTCATCCGGGCGCACCGTCGCCAGGGAACCTTTTCTCGCCCTGCCGACCGCGGTCCGGGCAGCCGCGACGATTACCGCATCTCGATTCGCATCCGTTGTCATGCCTACTCTCCTCTCAGGAAAAAGGGAATCTGATACACGCAGTACACAGCGTGCCAGCCATCCTAATTTCTCAACACCTTGCCCGTCTGCAGCAGGTTCCACATGCGCTGCTGGGTTTTCTCCTCGCCGCACAATGAGAGGAAAGCCTCCCGCTCGAGGTCCAGAATGTACTGCTCGTCCACCCAGGCCGGCTGGCTGATTTCGCCGCCCGCCATCACATACGCCAGGCGGTTGGCGATTTTCGCCTCGTGCTCTGTGATATAGCGGCCTTCTTTCATCATGTAAATGCCCACCCGCAGCGCGGCCAACCCGTCGCGGCCCGCGGCATAGATCTTCTCGGGCAGCGGCGGCTGGTAACCCGCGGCCGCCAGATTGAGCACTTCCTGCCTGGCCTCGGTCAGCAGCAGGTCGCGGTTCATTACCACCCGGTCGCCCGGGCCGAGGATGCCGAGCTGGCGCGCCTCCTCAGCGCTGGTCGCCACCTTCGCCAGGCCGATCTGCTCGAAAATGCGCTGCATGAAGGGCAGGGCGTCGGCGTTCTTGGTGCGCATGGGCGGGTTCAGGATGCGGCGCAGCATCTCTTTGGTGCCGCCGCCGGCGGGGATCACCCCCGCGCCCAGTTCTACCAGGCCGGAGTACAGCTCCGCGGCAGCCACCACCTTCCCGGCGTGCATGGTCACTTCGGCGCCCCCACCCAGGGCGAGCCCTGCCGGGGCCACAACAACCGGGCGGGGAGAATAACGCATGCGCATGTTCAGGTCCTGCATCTTGCGCACGGCCCCATCCAACAGTTCCCACATCCCCTGCTGGGCCCCCATCACCACCATGAACAGGTTCGCCCCGGCGCTGAAATTGTCGGCCTCGTTGCCGATCACCAGCCCCTCGTAGCCGTCCTGCTCCACCCGGTCCAGGCCTTCCTGGATCATATTGAAAATATCGTCGTCCAGGGCGTTCATTTTGGTGTGGAATTCCACACAGGCCACCCCTTCGCCCAGGTCCACCAGCGAGGCGCCCGCGTTCCTGGCAAGCACTTTCCCGGCGGCCTTCTGGTCGCCCAGGACCACCAGACCTGCCGGGCGCTCCACCGGCTCGTAGACGCACTTCGCCGGGTTATACACCCCGGTTTTCTGACCCTGGGTGTACTGGTAGAAGGTTGGGTGCCCGGTGGCGAGCATCTCCTCCACCCAGCGAGCGGGGGAGAAACCGGCGGCTTTCATCGCCTGCACGGTTTCAGCCACGCCCAGCAGGTCCCAGGTCTCGAAAGGCCCAGCCTGGTGCCCGAACCCCCAGCGCATGGCGTCGTCCACCGGCTGGGGCAGGTCGGCGATCTCCGGAATGAGCTCGGAAGAGTAGGCCAGGCCCTGGTAGGTCAGCGCCCGCGCCAGCTCCGCCGCCCGGTCTTCCTCAGCCAGGAGGGCTTTCAGGCGCTCGCCGAAATTCTCGATTCCGCGCACCTTGCCGATCGTATCGAAGCGTACTTTCTGCGGGGGCTCGTATTCCTGGGTCTGCAAATTCAGCGCCCAGAATTCCTTCCCGCCGCTCTCATTGCGCACCTCTTTATAAAACCCCTGCTTGCTCTTGTTGCCCAATCTCCCGCTCTTTACCAGGCTCTCGATCAGATGGTTCACCCGGTCGGAGTTCAGGTAGCGCAGGGCGCTCCGGTCGTGCGGAATCGCCGGAGCCAGATTTTTCCCCACGTGGTCCCATACGTCCAGTCCCACCAGGTCAATCAGACGGAAGGTGGCCGTCTTCGGCCGGCCCATCACCGGGCCGGTGATAGCGTCCACCTCTTCCACGCTGTACCCATGCTCCAGAATATAATCCAGACCGAAAGCGCCGGTCCCGAAGGCCAGCCGGTTGGCGATAAAGTTGGGGGTATCCTTGGCGAGCACCACTCCCTTCCCCAAACGGTACTCGGCGAAGTGCCGCACAGACTCCACCACCTCCGGAAGCGTATCGGGTGTCGGGATGATCTCCAGCAGCTTCAGGTAGCGGGGCGGGTTGAAAAAGTGGGTGCCCAGGAAATGCTGCCGGAACTCTTCGGAGACACAGCCTCGCAGATCGGAACCCGCGTCTTCGATACACTCCGTGATATCCGCCAGGGGCAGCCCGGAAGTATTGGAACTGACGATGGTGCGCGAGCTGCGCAGCGCATCGATGCGCTCCATCAGGCGGCGTTTGATTTTCAGGTTCTCCACCACGGCTTCGATCACCCAATCCGCTTCCGCCACCTGCTCCAGGTCGTCCTCGATATTGCCGGTTGTCAGGCGGGCTGCGGTCTCCGGGGTAAAGAAGCTGGCAGGGCGGGATTTGAGAGCCCGCTCCAGGCCGGTACGCACAATCCGGTCTCGCACGGCGCGATCCTGCAGCGTCAGGCCTTTCTGCTCCTCTTCCGGCGTCAGACGGTCCGGTACGATATCCATCAGCGTGACGCGCACACCGGCATTCGCCAGGTGAGCGGCGATCGCTGCCCCCATCGTGCCCGATCCGATGACGACGGCGCTGTGAATCTGGTATTTCATTATCCCTCCTCTGAATCGTAACTTAGCGGTTCTCTCGCGAAATGCTCTTGCGTAGAAAGGGCACATTTAGCGGGGATATTTCCGGCTGAGCCGCAAATATCCCCGCTAATCATAGCTCAAAGATTTAGCGAGAAGATCACATTATGGCTCGTAGGCTGCAAAATTATCGAAGATGACTTCGATCCCTTCCCGGTCACGGGTCCCTGCGACCAGGCCAATATCCCCCGAAACGTAGCTGCTGTCCTGGGCTTCCACCAGGATGATCCCATTGGCATAGAGCGACAGCTGCTCGCCAAAACACGCCGCCCGTATGCGGTTAATCTCGTCTCCCCGGCGCAGAATTTCCGGCGGAGCCATGCCCTCTTTAATAAATTCAATCTGGCCCTGATCCCGCTTGCCAATGCCGTAAAAGCCGTCCGGGCCAACCACCAGCAGGTAGTAGTGAGCGGCGTCCTGGTGGCGGCAGACCAGCCCGAAGTAACCGCTCTCCGGCCCGGAACGGCGGGCGGCATCCACCTCCATCAGCGTATCTGTCAGGTTGAAGCTCTTGACGCTCCACACGGCATCATTCAACAGGTTGACGAATATGCGGTACACCCCCTCGTGGTAACCCATCACCCAGGTATCCCCCTCGTCCTCCACCCAGGCCTGGTTGGGCACCTGGAAATTATCGGAGAACACCGGGTTCAGATTTTCAATCGAAATTCGGGTCGCTCTGGCAGTCTCGGTGAAGGTGGCGCCCGGTGTGGCGGTTTCACCTGCCTCCTGCGGGGTGGCTGTTTCGGCCGGAGTGGGGGAAGCGGCAGTTTCCTCCTGCGTGGAGGCGGCGGTCGGGAGCGGTGTTGCGCTCGGCTCAGGTGTTGCGGTCGGGATCGTGGGAGTGGGCGGCGGTGCGTTCAAGGTGAGCTGGGCGATCACCGTCTGCGCCACCGCCGTGAAAGTCGGGCCGCTCTCCACAGTCGGGAGCGGCCCGGCAGGCAGCCCTGCCAGATCACAGCCGGAAGACAGGCCTGCGAGCACTACCAGTATCAGAAAGAGTGCGGTTCTCATCCTCTTGCTCCTCCCTGAAACCAATACATACCCCCTGGGAGAATAGCCGCCGGTTAACGATCCTCTGGCGCATGGAATGATCCCCCTGAAAAGCTATTTTTCCACCGCCTCCTCTCCCAGGGTACCCAGGGGCGCGACCAGCACCTTGTCCACCCGGAAGCCGTCCATATCCACCACTTCGAAGCGCAGCCCGCTCCAGGAAAATTCATCCCCCACGTGCGGCATATGCCCCAGATAGGTCATGATGAACCCGCCCAGGGTGTGGTAGTACCCCCGCTCCTCGTCCGGAAGCTGCTTGAGCTCCAGCAGGTCTTTCAGCTCTTCGACCTCGACCCGCCCGTCAATCAGCCAGGAACCATCTTCCCGCTGCACGACGTCCGGCTGCTCGCTCTCCCCGAACTCGGGGATGTCGCCCACAATCGCCTCGATGATATTGTTCAGCGTGACCAGCCCCTGGATCCCCCCGTACTCATCAATCACGAGGGCGATGTGCACGCGCGTCTCCCGGAACATCTCCAGTACCTTAAGCACTTCCATGCTTTCCGGCACGTACTGCGGCGGCTCCATCACCTCCCACAGGTCGAGAGGCTGCCCCGAGAGCAAGTGCTTCAGCATCCCCTTCGCCTGAGCGATCCCCAGCACTTCGTCCAGGCTGCCCCGTCCGACGGGAAAGCGGCTGAAGGGGCTGTCCAGGATGCGCTGCCGGATCTCTTCCTGCGTGTCCTCCAGGTCCAGCCAGATGATCTCCAACCGGGGGGTCATGATGGAGCCCACCCGCCGGTCTCCCAGTCGGAATACGGCCTCCACCATCTCCTGCTCGGCCGGGTCGAAGATCCCCGCTTCCGCCCCCTGTTCCAGGAGCACACCGATCTCCTCTTCCGTGATGGGGGGTTCGGTAGAAGGCTTCATCCCGGTCAGGCGCAGCACCGCATTGGTGGACAGCGTAAGCAGGCGCACAAAAGGCAGCGCCAGGCGGGAAATCAGGCGCATCGGGCCGGCAATCCGGGTGGCGATCCCCTCCGGATTATTCAGGGCCAGCCGTTTTGGAGCCAGCTCGCCCAGAACGAGCGAGAGATAGGTGATCAGCAGGACCACCAACGCTACCGAGAGCGCCCCGGCGTATGGCTGCAGACCGGGAATCCGGTTTAGCCAGCCGGCGATCGAAGTGGAGAGCGTCGCGCCGCCGAACGCGCCGGCCAGGATGCCGACCAGAGTGATCCCGATCTGCACCGCGGAGAGGAAGTCAGCCGGGTTTTCAGCCAGGTCCAGGGCCCTCCGGGCGGCTTCATCCCCCTCGTTCGCCCGCTGCTGCAGGCGAGACTTTCGGGCGGAGACAACAGCCATTTCCGACATCGCCAGCAGACCGTTGGTCAGGATCAGGGCGAGTATGATGATGATTTCCAGGCTCAATCCGGGCATTATCTTCCAACCTGAAGCAGGTGAGAAACCGCCCTCAGCGCGACTGCGACGGCGGTAGAGAAAGGGAGATTACTCCTCTCTCTTATTGTACCGAATCTTTCATCCTTTTCAGTTGTTAAAGTACAGTTTAGGGCTGTCCTCTGTGCATCTAATCAGATGGGCGCTTGAGATGCGTATTGAAGAACTCGATCGTCCTCTGGATAAACAAATCGTTCCCTTCTCCCCGAAAGGTGTGCGGCTGCCCCGGGTAGGTGAAGCACTCCACCTCCTTTTGCAGCGCCTGCAGCCGCGCGCAGGTGTCCTCGGCCCATTCCAGCGGGACTTCTCCGTCGTTCTCACCGTGATGGAGGCTGACCGCAGCCTGGATGCGCTCCAGAAAATTCACCGGTGAGATGCGCCCCAACGCTTCGATTGGGACAGCCAGTTCATCCAACCCGCGCGTGCCGTCCGAGAAGTACTGAAAGATCCGCTCGAAGTTCTTACGTTCGTCGCCGCTCATTGCCCCGTACAGCACTGCAGCCCGAATCTGCGGATCCACCGTGATCACTCGGGTCGAGATCCCGCCCCCCATGCTGTGGCCCCACAGCCCGACCGTGCCGGGCTCGGCGGAGGCGAGCAGACCCTCCTGGCCGCCCCACTCTCTCACCAGGGAGATCAAATTAAGCACGTCCACCGCCATCCCCACCCGGAACAGGTTTTCTCCCTCCTCCGAAGGTGGGAAGCCCCGCAGATTCGGATGCAGGACCAGGAAACCCGCCACAGCCAGTGAGTCGGCGTACCCGGTGGTGTAGTCCAGGGTATTGTAGATCGCAGGGTTAATGTAGCCGTGCAGCGCGATCACCACCGGATAAGGGGGCTCGCCCAGCTTTGGAATGTTCGCAAACCCGTAGATCTCCAACCCGTCGCTCGGATAAGAGATCAGATAGCGGGTAAAGTACGCGTTGTCCTCCAGCGTCTCGTGCACCTGGATCTGCCCGCCCCCGTAGCTGCGCTCCGCCAGGTCGTCAATTCCAAGGCCGGCATACGGGTTCTCAGTGGGGGTCGGGGTCGGGACGACCTCCGTTGGGGTCGGAGAACCGGTTGCAGTCGCTGCAGCGGTAGGGGTATACACCTGCGGCGGCGGTAGAGGGCTGGTCTCCGGCTGCGTGGCTGCCGGTACCGCCGGCGTCGCCGCGCCCTGACAGGCGGCCAGCAGGACCGCCAGCAGCAAAGCGGCTGCCGGTCTCCATCCGCTCCAGGGCTGTTGTCTCTGTCCCCTTCTGCACGGCTGTCTACCTCGAAGGTCGTCCTGCATATCCATGTACCGGTTCTCATCCCCCCGTGCAGGCGGTTCCCCGCCGCCCGGTTGGGATGGGGGCGAACCGGGGCGGAACTGCCCCGGTTTGCCGGTAGAACTCCTCTTAGCGCAGTTCGCGCCCGCTGTAGCCCAGGATATTGCGCGCCACGATCAGGCGGTTGATCTGTCCGGTGCCCTCGTAGATATCGCTGATCTTGGCGTCCCGGAACCATTTTTCCATCAGGTGGTCGCGAGAGTAGCCCAGCGGGCCGAGAATCTCCACCGCCTTCTGGGTAATGCGGGTGACCACATCGCCCGCCCGCACTTTCGCCATGGAGGCCTCCATGGGGTTGTGCTTCTTATTGTCCGCCATCCACACGGCCTTGATCACCAGCAGCCAGGCCGAGCGCAGCATCACCTCCATATCGATGACCTCTTTCTCCACCGCGGTCAGCTTCTGGTGCGGCAGGCCGTAGCGGATCGTCACGCCCTGCTGCTCGAGCATCTCTTTCACCAGCTCCAGCGTGGCGCGCGCCACTCCTACGGCTGTGGCCGCTACCAGCGGCCGGGTGGCGTCGAAGGTGGCCATCGCGCCCTTGAAACCGCGCGTGGTGGTCGGGTCTCGCAGCACCTCCGCGCTGCCCAGCAGGTTTTCATAAGGCACGCGGCAGTCCTGCAGGACAATTGCCGCCGTATCGCTGGCGCGGATCCCCATCTTGTGCTCCAGCTTGGCGACCTTGATCCCGGGGGTGCCCGCCTCGACCACGAAGGGGCGCATGCCTGACCGTCCGGCGGAGGGGTCAATGGTAGCCCAGACCACCACAAAGCCGGGGCTTTCCTCGAGCGCTTTTTGGCCTGCGGTGACGAAAATCTTCTCCCCATTGAGCACCCACTCGTTCGTCGCCGCATCCAGCACCGCGGTGGTGCGGATGGCGGAGGTATCCGAACCGGCCTGCGGCTCGGTCATCGCCATGGCGGCGAAGCAGGGCTTCTCGGTCTTGAAGCGGGCCAGGAACTTCTCCTTCTGCTCCGGCGTCCCGGTCGCTTCCACGGCGGCCGCCCCCAGCCCGCCGCCTGGCGTCACCAGGTAGAGGCCGACGTCGCCCCAGGAGAGCGTTTCCAGCATGTAAGCTAGCCGCTGGTAGCCGATCGGGGGATGCTTCTTCTCCGGTTCGTCTCCGTTCTTCTTCTCGCTCGGCGCCAGCGAACCCGCCCCGGTCATCTTCATCGCTTCGTGCATGAAGTTGATATAGTCCCAGGGGATCTCATGCTCGTTCTCGTCAAAATGACGGGACACCGGGCGCATCATGTTCTCAGCCACCTGCTGCAGGACAAAGCGTGTCTGCTGGATGGGTTTTGGCGTAGAAAAATCGATCATCTTGAATCTCTCCTGTGGGCTATATCACTGCTAATCCTTGAAGCAGGGGCACCCCCCGGCCGTTCCGCATCCACATCTCCACCGGGTGCTCGCGGATATACCCGTGTCCCCCCAGGATCTGGACGGCCCGGTCGGTGACCATCATGGCCATATCAGTCGCCCCGGTGAGGGCCAGGTAGGCATGCTTGTAAGCCTGCTCCTGCTGGTTATCCAGCATCCAGGCTGCTTCCCAGGTGAGCAGGCGGATGGCCTCGATTTCGGTCGCCATCTCTGCCAGCATGAAGGCGATTGCCTGCTTCTGAGCCACCTTTACGCCAAACACCTCCCGGTCTTTGGCGTAATCGCGGGCGTATTCGAAGGCCGCCTTCGCCAGCCCAACCCCCAGAGAGGCGGCAGCCACCCTGGCTGCCGCCAGGATGGGGGCAAAATCGTGCCCTTCCGGGCCGCCCAACCGCTCGCTCTTCAAGATGCGCACGCCGTTGAACTTCACACGGTAGGTTGGCAGGGCCTGCAGGCCGAGCATCTTCTGCCGCTCGCCCACTTCCACCCCTTCCGCGTTCTTCGAGACGATGAAACCCTGGGTCTTGCCGCCCAGGTTCCCATACACAATCATCTCCCTGGCCCGGTCGGCAAAAGGCACGTAGGCTTTCTCGCCCGTGATGACGTAGCAATCGCCCTCCTCGGTGACCGCGGTGTCCAGGTCTTCCGGGTCGAAATCGTATTTCATCTCCAGCAGCGCCGCGGTGTAGGGCTTCCATTCCGCCTCCAACAGTTCCGGCAGGCGCTGCTCTTTCTGCTCTTCACTGCCGCCCAGCAGCAGGGGCAGCGCGAACAGCCCCGGAGTCATCACCGCCAGCGTCCCCGCCAGATCTCCCCAGGCCATCTCTTCCGCTGCCAGAGCGCCGGTGACCACCGAGCGCTCACCGAAACCACCATAATTCTCAGGCACCGAGGCCTGCAGCACCCCCAGCTCCCAGCCCTTCTCGATCACCGGTTCTGGAAACTCCCACGCTTCGTCGGCCTCATGCCCGTTTTTCCGCAGGCCGCCGGTGGCATAGCGCTGGATGGTTTCGACCAGCATTTTTTGCTCATCCGAAGGTTCAAATGAATACATAACAGGTTTCCTCCCCATCTAGTTTTGCCATCCGCCGCCAGGAAGGCCGGCGTCGAATCTCGGTGTTTCAATCCAGCCGCTGATACACCAGGGCCGTCCCGCCCTGGCCCTGCTCCAGTTCATGCAGGTTTACGATCCTCACCTTCCCCCTCTGGTACAGGTATTCCACATGCGCTCCTGCCTCTTCCACCGCCAGAAGCGCGTTATAGCCTCTCACCTCACCAAACAACGAACGGGATATCTCCGCGATCGTGGCGGGTTGGCCAAGCAGATCCAGCACCTTGTCTAACCGCTCGAAATGCAGGCGCTGGATGGCCTCGATCCGGCCCGCTAAATCCATGACCGGCCCCTCATGACCTCCCAGGACCAGGCGCACATCAGGCGCCCAGGTTTTTAATTCATTCAGCGAGCGCAGGTAGTGGTCCAGCCCGGTAGAGAGCGTCAGGTGCTCGGGCGATTGGTGCGGGCTGGTGCGTTCCAGGACATGGTCGCCGCAGAAAAGCACATCCTCCAGACGGATCACCACGTGACCGGCGCAGTGTCCGGGAGTGTGCAGCAGTTCGAAAGGCCCCAGCCGCATTCCGGCGGCTTCGTAGGTAAAATCAACCTGAATGGAGTGGTACAGGTTTTTGGTGATGCGGTACATGCGCAGCAGCTCTTCGCGCTCACCTTCATCTACCCCGGCCTCCAGCAGGAACTGCGCCAGCCTGCGCCCGACCACCTCCAGGCGTTCCTCGTAATGGGTCAAGATGCGCAGGTCCAGCTCATGTACCCCGATGAGGGCGCCGGTGCGCGGGCGCAGGTAGCTCAAACCGCCGAAATGGTCAATATGCCCGTGGGTAATCAGGATATGCGTCAGGTCTTCCAGGGCCAGGCGCCGATCGGCCAGCTCCCCGGCGGCTTTCAGCCCGGCCTCCAGGTTCTGATTCGACTCCCCAAAGCCTGAGCCGCTGTCAATCAGCACCCGCAGCGGGGTTTCCTCCCCCTCTATAAGGACCAGAAACACCCAGCCCCACAGCCCCGGAAACTGCTGTACCGGGATCTGAAAGATCCGCGCCCCGCTCGCAGTGGTGTACGCTCTGATTTCGAAGGCCCCCTCCAAAGCCCGGTCCCGCATAACCCTCAATCCCCCCTTGCCAGCAGCCCCTGTAGAAACTGGCCGGCGTAACCCACGGCAATCTCCTGTGGATTGAGCTTGCCCTCCGGCCTGTACCAGGTGATGGTCCAGTTCATCGCCCCCAGCAGGGCCCGCCCGGCGAGGGCCGGATCGGGAGCGTAGAAGATCCCGCCCTCCAGTCCCTCCTGAATCAAATCCCGCCACAGGCGTTCGAAGCGGTCGCGTCGAATGGTGTGGCGGGCATGTAAGTCCGGCTCCAGGGAGCGGTGTTCTAGCAGCAGGACGGCTGCCATCTCCCGGTGATCGAGCATAGCCTGCAGGTAAGCCTGCATGGCCTGCTTCAGCTTCTCATCGGGGGGCAGCGGCTTCGAAGTGACGCCCTCGATATGCTCGATCAGCAGATCGAGCGCCCGGTCCAGCAGGGCCAGCAGGATCTCCTGCTTGCTGGAGACGTGATGGTAGAGACTGGCCTTCTGCAGATTGACCGCCTGGGCGATGTCTTGCATGGAGGCGGCGTGAAAGCCTTTTTGACTGAAAATTTGAGCTGCCGCCGTCAGAATCTCGTCCCGTGTCATCTCCCCTCCCTACCGAACGGTCGGTAGATCAAGGATACCAAAACGGGTATGATTTGTCAATAACCCGGGGG
>JAEWYL010000128.1 GCA_023395675.1 Chloroflexota bacterium
CGGTGATGCAGATCCAGCAGTCGCATTTCTACACGGTGGACAACTTCGTCAACCTGTTCACCTGGCTGGCGCTCTTCTTCGCCCTCTCCATCGCCGCCCACCGCCCGCGCGAGGCGGAACCCGAGCCTGAGACAGGCCCGGCGGAGGCGGGGTTCGACCCGCAGCCCGAGCCGCCTGCCCCGCAGAGCTGGCTCTCGCGCCTGGTCTCGCACCCCTTCTTCTGGCTCTCGGTGGGCTTCGGCTTCGCCCTGGGCTGCGCCATGGCCTCCAAGCTGAGCGCCTACCCGGCCGCGGCCCTGCTGCCGGCGGCCTTCGCCCTCTACCTGTGGAAGCTGCCCCCGGCCGAGCGCGAGCGCAGGCTGGTGCCGGTGATCCTGTACCTGGGTCTCGGCGCGGTCGCCAGCCTGCTGGTCTTCCGCCTCTTCCAGCCCTACGCCTTCAGCGGGCCGGGCTTCTTCGGGCTCAAGCCCAACCCGACCTGGGTCTCGAACATCACCGAGCTGCGCAACCAGTCGGCCGGGGACGTGGATTTCCCACCCGCCCTGCAGTGGGCGCGCCGCCCGGTCACCTTCTCGGGGCAGAACCTGACTCTCTGGGGCCTGGGCCTGCCGCTCGGGCTGCTGGCCTGGGCCGGCGTCCTCTGGGCCGGAGTCCGGCTGCTGCGCCGCCTGGGCCGCGACCCGGCCTGGCACGCCCCTGCCCTGCTCTGGGGCTGGACGGTGCTCTATTTCGCCTGGCAGTCCACGGCCTTCAACCCCACCATGCGCTACCAGCTCCCGGTCTACCCGGGCCTGGCGCTCTTCGCCGCCTGGGCGGTGGTGGCCCTGTTCAATCTCGGGCGGCGCAGGGCCAGGGAGGCGGGTGCGGTCGGCAGCCTCCCGGCGCGGCTGGCCGCCCTGCTGGCCGGCGCGCTGGTGCTGGCTCTCACCCTGGGCTGGGCCTGGGCCTTCACCCGCATCTACACCCGCCCGGTGACCCGCGTGGAGGCCTCACGCTGGATCTACCAGAACGTGCCCGGGCCCATCAACCTGCACCTGCAGGCGGAGGGCGGGGGGCGCTATAACCAGCCCCTTTCCATCCCCTACGACGCCGCCATCACCGCCGAGAGCCCCCTGCACACCAGCTTCCTGGCCCAGGCCTCCGGGCCGGTGCAGGAGATCAGCCTGCCGCACCTGGTGGACCATACCCTCACCCCGGGGATTCAGGGGCTGTCCGTCACGATCTTCCCGCCGGCTCAGCCGGAAATCCCGCCCGGCGAAGGGCAGCCGGAGACCCCGCCGGCCCCCGAGCAGCCCCTGGCGCAGGGCCTGCTCGGGCAGCACGCCGCCCTCACCACCGTGGACGGCGGCGGCCCCGGCTGGCTGCTCAGTTTCCCCGCCCCCGCCCCCCTGGTGCGCGGCCAGGAATACCGCCTGCGGCTGGAGGGCGCCGCGGGGGAGGTCCAGTTCCCCTCCAGCTTCACCCTGCAGATGCAGAACTTCGCCGGGCAGCCGGTCAGCCAGCTCGTGCTGGTCCCGCCCGGCGCCAGCCTGCCGCTCGAGCTGCCCTTCACCGCCCCCGACGACGGCACGCTCACCGGCCTGTTCCTCGGGCGCCTCGCCGCCGCACCCGGCGAGCTGCCCTCCAAGCGCCTGGAGCTGACCCTGACCGACCCGGAGAGCGGCGCGCAGGCCCGCGCCATGCTGGAGGGCGCCCTCGGCCCCCTCCCGGGCGACACCCGCGGCGGGAGCTACACCCTCACCCTGGACTCGCCCTTCTCCCTGGTCGAGGGCCGGGCCTACGGCCTGGAGCTGGCCCTGGTGCAGGGCCAGGGCGCGCTGGCCCTGCGCGGCAGCGCCAACGCCAACGAGTCCACCTGGGACGACGGCCTGCCGCTGCGCATGGACGGCTACGACGGCTACGGCGGCATCTACCGCGGCGACCTGGTGTTCGAGATGTACTGGGACGACAGCCCCGATAAGCTGAACCGCTTCCTGCACACCCTCAACGAGGCCGATTACCTCTTCATCTCCTCCAGCCGGCAGTGGGGCTCGGTGCCGCGCGTGCCCGAGCGCTACCCGCTCTCGGCCGAGTATTACCGCCGCCTGATCGGCTGCACGCCGGAGCGCACGGTAGAGGACTGCTACAACGCGGCCCAGGCGGGCGCCTCCCAGGGCGAGCTCGGCTTCGAGCTGGTGCAGGTCATCCACTCCTCCCCCAATCTCGGCTCCCTGGTGATCAACGACCAGCCCTCCGAGGAGGCCTTCACCGTTTATGACCACCCCAAGGTGTTCATCTTCCGCAAGACGGAGGCCTACGACCCGGCGCGCGTGGCGGAGCTCCTGAGCGCGGTGGACGTGACCCGGGTGGTGCACGTCACCCCGCGCCAGGCCGACCGGCACCCGGGCACCCGCCTGCTGCTCCCCCTCGACCGGCTGGCGGGGCAGCTCCGGGGCGGGACCTGGGCCGGGCTCTTCGACCCGGCCTCCCTGCTCAACCGCTCGCCGTTCCTGGCGGCCGCGGCCTGGTACCTGAGCCTGTTCCTGCTCGGCCTGCTGGTCTACCCCCTGCTGCGCCTGGCCCTGCCCGGCCTGCCCGACCGGGGCTACCCGCTGGCGCGCCTGGCGGGCCTGCTGCTGTTCTCCTACCTGGCCTGGCTGGCGGGCTCCTTCGGAGTCCCGGTCACGCGCCCCACCCTCAGCCTGATCCTGCTGCTCCTGGCGCTCGCCGGGCTGCTCCTGGCCTTCGCCCAGCGGCGGGGCCTGGGGCGCGAGCTGCGCACCCGGGGCGGTTATTTCCTGGCGGTGGAGGGCCTTTTCCTGGCCTTTTTCCTGCTCGACCTGCTCATCCGGATGGGGAACCCCGACCTGTGGCACCCCGCCCACGGCGGCGAGAAGCCCATGGACTTCGCCTATTTCAACGCCGTGCTCAAGAGCAGCACCTACCCGCCTTACGATCCCTGGTACGCGGGCGGCTACCTGAACTACTATTATTACGGCTTCGTCCTGGTGGGGGCGCTGGTCAAGTGGCTGGGCGTCACCCCCGCCGTGGCCTACAACCTGGTGCTGCCGGCGGTGTTCATGCTCATCGCCATGGGCGCCTTCTCCCTGGCCTGGAACCTGACCCACCTGCGCCGCCGCGCCGCCGGAGCGGAGCCGGGGGCCAACGGCAGGCCGGAGGCCTCCGGGCAGGGGCGTTCCTTCCTGGTCGGGCTGGCGGCGGCCCTGGGCATGGCGCTGCTGGGCAACCTGGGCACCGTGCGCATGCTCTTCCGCGGCTTCCAGATCGTGGCGAACCCGGAGGCGCTTACCGCCGAGGCGGGCTTCCTCACCCGCCTGGTGTGGGCCTTCCGCGGTTTCGTGGAGACCCTGGGCGGGGCGCGCCTGCCCTACGGGGTGGGCGACTGGTACTGGATCCCCAGCCGCGCCATCCCCGCCCCGGGCGACGTGGAGCCCATCACCGAGTTCCCCTTCTTCACCGTGCTCTACGGCGACCCCCACGCCCACCTCTTCGCCCTGCCGGTGGCCCTGCTGGTGCTCGGGCTGGCCCTGGGGGTGCTGCTGGGCCGCGCCCGCTGGGGCCGCCTCGGCGAGAGCCGGGCCGCCCTGCAGTCCGGCCTGGGCGAACCCCTCCCCCTGGAGGCGCAGCAGGCCGGGGAGCCCGCCGCCGCGCAGAGCGGGTCGGTCGCCGTTTACCCCGCCTCGCCGGGCGCTTACGCCTACGACCTGCCGCAGGAGGCCGCCTCCGGGCCCTCACCCGGTTATGAGCCCCTCGAGAGCCCGCCGGAAAGGGCGCGCCCCGGGGCCTTTTACCGTCTCCTGGGCGGCGCGCTCTGGTTCGTTTTTACCGGCCTGGCGCTGGGCAGCCTCTACCCCACCAACACCTGGGATTACTACCCCTACCTGGTCCTGGTCTGCCTCGTGCTCGGCTACGCGGTCTGGCAGGGGGTGTCGGGGCGGGGGAAGGCGGCGCAGGGCGGCCCGGCGCCGGGCGGCCGGGTATCCGGCACCAGCCCCCGCTCCCTGCTGCTCCCGTTGGGGGCGGTCGTCCTGCTGGCAGCCCTCACCCGCCTGTTCTGGCTGCCCTTCTACCGCTGGTTCGGCCTGGGTTACAGCCAGCTCGCCCTGTGGAAGGGCACGCACACCCCCACCGGCTCTTACCTGGTGCACTGGGGGCTCTTCCTCTTCGTCATCGTCTCCTGGATGGCCTGGGAGAGCCTGCGCTGGATGGCGGAAACGCCGGCCTCCTCCCTGAACCGCCTGCGCCCCCACCGCGGGATCATTCTGTACGCCCTGGCGCTCCTGCTCGGGCTGGTGGCGCTGCTCACTTTCGGCCATCTGCTGCCCTTCGAGGCCCTGCGCGGCCTGGAGGTGCACATCGCCTGGCTGGCGCTGCCCCTGGCGGCCTGGGCCGGGGTCCTGCTGCTGCGCCCGGGCATGCCGGACGCCAAGCGCTTCGTGCTCTTCATGGTGGGCACGGCCCTGGTGGAGACCCTCTTCGTGGAGCTGGTGGTGCTGGTGGGCGATATCGGGCGCATGAACACCGTCTTCAAGTTCTACCTGCAGGTGTGGACCTTCTTCGCCGCCGGCGCGGCCGCCGCCCTGGGCTGGCTCCTGAGGGCCCTGCCGGCCTGGTCCCCGCGGGCGCAGCGCCTCTGGGGCTGGGCGCTGGCGCTGCTGGTCTTCTCCGCCGCCCTCTACCCCCTCACCGCCGCCCGGGCGAAGATCGCCTTCCGCATGTCCGCCGAAGCGCCGCACACCCTGGACGGCATGGCCTATATGCAGACCTCGCGCTACGCCGAGACCTTCGGCGAGATGGACCTGGGCCAGGATTACCGCGCCATCCGCTGGATGCAGGAGAACGTGCAGGGCTCGCCGGTGATCGTGGAGGCCAACACCCGCGACCTTTACCGCTGGAGCGCGCGCTTCTCCATTTACACCGGGCTGCCGGGGGTGGTGGGCTGGGAATGGCACCAGCAGCAGCAGCGGGCGCTCTACCCGCCGCACTGGGTCACCGAGCGCATCTTCGAGATCGAGCAGTTCTACCGCACCACCGACCTGGCCGCCGCCGCAGACTTCCTGGAGAAGTACGGCGTGCGCTATATCGTGCTGGGGCAGTACGAGCGCGGCCTCTACGCCGGCCCCGGGCTGGACAAGTTCCCCGCCGCCAATGGCAGCCTGTGGCGCGAGGTCTACCGGGAGGCCGATACCGTGATTTACGAGGTGCTGGAGGCGTTCCGCGCGCAGTGAGTGGAACAGGGAATCTCTCGCAAAGGCGCAAAGACGCCAGGAAGAAAGGACTTTTTTGATCTTCCTTTGCGCCTGAGCGCCTTGGCGAGAAAGCTTCTTATCTGTGTTCATCGGTGTGTATCTGTGGTGAATAAAAAACCACAGATGCACACGGATGAACACAGATGGGATTAGAAGAGTAAGAAAAAGCTCTCGCAAAGGCGCAAAGACGCCAAGATAAAAGGCTTTATTGTTCTTCCTTTGCGCCTGAGCGCCTTGGCGAGACCATTTCTTCACATTGCTCATGTTAGATTTCTTCCTCTGGTACCTCCTCATCTCCGCCGTGGGCTGGCTGGCGTTCCCCCTGGCCTTCCGGCTGCTGCCCGGGCTGGCCGACCGGGGCTTCGCCCTCGCCCGCACCCTGGGCT
>JAEWYL010000256.1 GCA_023395675.1 Chloroflexota bacterium
TTTTTTGTGTTTTTGTGGGGGGGGGGCCCCCCCCCAAACACAACAACCTATATATTTTTAGGGTTTTGGTGACTACCGGTGCTGAAATTCAAAACGGATTAAGGTCTTTTTTTCAGGCTGCGAACCACCCCCGTATGTGCCGGTGTCCAATCCATTCCCCCGCCGTATAGGGGAGCTCCGAGGGTTCCCGCCAAAAAACTGGCGCTTCGCACCCGGCCGGGGGAGCGCGCTCAGATGTAAAGCCCGCCCCTGCCTTACCGCGCGCAGCGCCCTCCTCCGGTCCGGAGGAGGGCGCTGCATTACAGCTGCTTTGATGGGTGCTGCTACTGCCCGACGTCCAGCGGGACGTACTGCCGCCAGTATTCCAGGGCCTCGCCGCTCCAGTTGCCGTCGGAGCCCTCAATGGAGGGGTAGCGCGGGGCGCTGTCCAGGATATTCTGCTCCACCAGCAGGATCAGGTGCACGCCCTCGCCCGTCCCGGGGTCGGGGATGTTCAGGGCCCGGATGGGCACCGGCACCACCCCCTCGCCGCCGCCGGCCTGCAGCAGGGCGTACATGAGCTGCCCGCTCTCAGGCTCGATCACATAATCTTCCACCGAGCCCAACGCGTCCCCGTTGCCGGTCTGCAGCTCGGCCCCCAGCAGCTCGCTGGCGTAGGCGATCTTATTCACGGTCACCGCGCCGCCCTGGCTGTCCTCGCCGGTGGCCGGCGCCTCGACGTTGCACTCGCTGGTCAGGTTGATCGGGCCCAGCCCGGACCAGAAGGACTGCACCTCGCCCTCCCAGTCCAGGGAGGCCAGGTCCAGGTCGTCGTCATAAGCCGGCGCGCCGGAGAGCTGCGAGGCGTCCAGGTTCACGGTGATGGTGCGCTGCTCCACGTCAATAATCCCGTCCTGCAGGGTGACCACCTCGTAGGGCACCAGCATGCGGCCGCCCTCCACGCCCGCGGCGCTGCCGGCGTCCACCACCATGTAGAGGATATGCGCCTCGCACCAGTTGACGATATAGTCGCTCACCGTGCCCCAGGCGCCGCCGTCCGAGCCAACCAGCTCGTAGCCGAGCAGGTTCGAAAGCAGGGTGGCCTCATTGCGCCCGGTCTCGGGGAGGATCTCGGCGTTCCAGATCTGCTCCTGGGTGCCGGTCATGGTGTCGGTGGCGGCTACTTCGGGGGTCTCGGCGCCGGAGGGGGTTTCACCGGCGCCCGGGCCGAGGGTCTCCATCGGGGTGGTCTCGGGGCGGGTGGCGTCCGCAGCCTCGGTCGGGAAATCGGTCGCCGGCTCGGCGGTGCTCAGGCCGCCGGTCCCCCCGGTCCCACCGGTGGGCAGGGCGGTGCCGAGAGCGCCGCCAGGACTATCGGGCAGCTCGGTCTCCAGGCTGCCGCCGGTATCGGGCAGGACCTGGGTCGGGTCGTCCACGGGGAGCCCGGTATCGGGCGCAGCCGTGTTCTCCAGACTCTCATCCACCTCACCCGGCGAGCTGCAGGCTGAGACCAGCAGGATCAGGATGAGTACAATTGCCAGGAAAAAGTCTTGTTTTTTGATCATATCTTTTACCTCCTGAGAAAAAACTTGCTTTCACTGCTTCCCCCTTGCCAGAGGCCGGCGCGATGCGGCGAGGACGCCGCTTGGCTGGCAGCCTCGCCGGAGAGTGGGCCGTCCGGCGGGCTGCGCTTGCCCGCCGCCCGCCGGCCCTCTGACCGTGAATACTATAGTCTTTTTCGAAATTCATCTCAATAAGGAAAATGCCTAATCGAAATAGGGGTTTTCCCGCCAATCAGTAGGGAACTCCCTGACATGCTGCGTCCCGGCGCAGAGCCGGCGGGCCGCGCGCGCCGGTGATGCCCGCCGGGGGAGGGCGCTTGCCAGCAAACGACCGGGCGGCCCCACGCGCGCGCGGCAGCCCCGCACAAAGCGCACCCCGCCCCCGGCCCGGTGCGAGGCATTTTCACCGCCGGCCAGGCGCATGGCAGGCGCGCCGGTCACCATTTGACATGGGGCAGCCCAGGCGGGGGAATGCCTTGCACCTGATCAGCCGCGCCTCACCCAACGATCACCTGCAGCCCCCCGCGCGCGCGGCAGCCCCGCACAAAGCGCACCCCGTCCGGTCCGGTGCGAGGCATTTTCACCGCCGGCCAGGCGTATGGCAAGCGCGCCGGTCACCATTTGACATAAGGCAGCCCAGGCGAAGAAATGCCTTGCACCTGATCAGCCGCGCCTCACCCAACGATCACCTGCAGCCCCACGCGCGCGCGGCAGCCCCGCACAAAGCGCACCCCGTCCCCGGCCCGGTGCGAGGCATTTTCACCGCCGGCCGGGGGCATGGCAGGCGCGCCGGTCACCATTTGACATGGGGCAGCCCAGGCGGGGAAATGCCTTGCACCTGATCAGCCGCTTCTGGCCACCAACGATCACGTGCGGGGCGGCTCGCCGGCCGGCCTTGCACGCTCGTCGCAGCCCCACGCGCGCCGCCCGGCGTGGCCCTGAAACGCACCCTGCCCCCGGCCCTGGGGAGGAGCCATCCTCGCATCCCTTTTCCCGCCCCTGCCCGCAGAAACCTGTATAATAGAGCTAACGCTGTTCAAAGGAGACCCGAAGGGAGAGGTCATGCTCGCCACTCACCGCCTGTCCGCCATACACACCGCCCAGGCCCTCCTGCAGGCCAGGCCGGTTTACCTGGATACCGAGACCACCGGGCTGGAGGGGAACGCCGAGGTAATCGAGATCTGCGTGCTGGACACCGGCGGCAGCCCGCTGGTGCACACCCTGGTGAAGCCGCGCTTCCCCATCCCGCCCCCGGCCACGCGCATCCACGGCGTCACCAACGAGATGGTGGCCCTGGCGCCCACCTGGCCCGAGGTCTGGCCCCAGGTCGAGGCCGCCCTGCGCGGGCGCACGGTGGGGATCTACAACGCCGATTTCGACCTGCGCATTCTGCGCGCCACCCACCGCGGCTACAACCTCCCCTGGCAGGCCGGGCTGTTCAAGTCCTTCTGCATTATGAAGCTGTACGCCCAATATTACGGGCAGTGGAACGGGCGCTACGGCTCTTTCCGCTGGCAGAGCCTGGCCGAGGCCGGGCGCCAGTGCAGGATCTCCCTGCCCAACGCTCACCGGGCCCTGGCCGACACCCTGCTGGCCCGGGCGCTCCTGGAGCATATGGCCGGTTCGACGTGAAGCTCTACGCCGTCAGCGACCTGCACCTCTCGCGCGAGCCCAACCGCCGGGCGCTGAAAAACCTGCGCGCCCATCCCGGCGACTGGCTGATCCTCGCCGGGGATGTGGGCGAGACCGAGACCCACCTGCAGTACGCCCTGGCCGTCCTCACCCGCTGTTTTGACCAGGTGCTCTGGACCCCCGGGAACCACGACCTGTGGACCCTGCCCTCCGCCCGCCAGGGCGCCCGCGGCGAGGCCCGCTACCGCCGCCTGGTGCAGATCTGCCGCGATTACGGCGTCCTGACCCCCGAAGACCCCTACCCGCGCTGGCCCGGTCCCGGGCCGGCCTGCACCCTGGCGCCGGTTTTCACCCTCTACGATTACAGCTTCTCTCCGGACGAGATCCCCCCCGAACGGGCCGTGGAATGGGCCGCCGGGGCGGGCGTGGTCTGCGCGGACGAGCTGCTCCTTCACCCCGACCCCTACCCCTCCCGCCAGGCCTGGTGCGCCGCCCGCTGCGAGTACACCGGGGCGCGCCTGCAGGAGGCCGGCGCCGCCGGGCCCCTGCTCCTGGCGAGCCACTATCCCCTGCGCCGCGACCTGGTGCTGCTGCGCCGCATCCCGCGCTTCGCCCCCTGGTGCGGCACCCGGCTCACCGAGAGCTGGTTCGAGCGCTTCCCCCTGCTGGCGGTGGTCTACGGGCACTTGCACCTGCGCGGCTCGCACCGGCGCCTGGGCGTGCGCTGCGAGGAGGTCTCCCTCGGCTATCCCGAGCAGTGGGATGAAAGCGCCGGGCTGGAGCCCTACCTGCGAGAGATCCTCCCCGGGCCGCGCCCCGCCTGAGCGCAAAAGCGGGCTTTCCCTGTCCCCACACCCTGCCGGAACGCGATTTTCTTCCCCTGCGCCGGCCGTATCCATTCAAGTTCTCCCCAATCCTGCCGAAAACGATTTCAGACCGGTGCCGCGGCATCCGGCCCATATTCTCATGCGCATCACAGGTGTTCCGGTTTGATCCCTTCTCTTTCACCCCGGTCGCTCCGGCTGCTGCTCTGCCTTCCCCCGGCGGGCATTCTCCTGGCCCATGCGGGCCTGTTCGTGTTTCTGCCGCAGGGCCCGCTGCGCCTGGGGCTGAACGACCTGCTCACCCTGGTGGGGGCCCTGCTGGCCGCCGGCAGCTTCTTCCTGAACGCCTCCCGGGCCGGCAGGCCGCGCGCCTGGCCCCGCTCGGGGTGGTTCCTGCTGGCCCTGGCTTACTGCGCGACAGCCGGGGGCCATGCCCTCTGGGGCTACTACGAGGCCGTGGCCGGTGTGGAACCTTTCCCCTCCCCGGCGGACCTGCTCTTTCTCCTGTTCTACCCGCTGTTCATCGTGGGCGCTCTGCGCCTGCCTGCCGCCCGCGCCAGCCGGGGAGAGCTGGCGCGCATGCGCCTCGGGGCCCTGGCGGTCATGCTCTCCCTGAGCCTGCTCCTGTGGAATTACCTGCTGGCGCCCCTCACCCAGTCCATCGCCGGGACCCCGCTTGTGGAACGCCTGATTGCCATGGCCTACCCGGTTTTTGGCATGCTGATGGTCTGGCTGCTGACCATGCTGCTCTTCCGCCCGCTCAGCGGCGTCTCCCGGCCGGTCTACCTGCTGCTGATCCTGAGCCTCGTACTGGAGATCCTGTCCGACCTCAGTTTCTGCCTCCTTACGCTGCAGGACGCTTATACCAGCGGCGGCCTGCTGGACCTGGGCTGGGCGGCCTCCCTGATCCTGGCCTGTATGGCGGGGCTGTACCAGTTCTGCTGCTCGCCCGCGCCCGAAGCGGCGCAGGAGCAGGCGGAGAGGCAGGGGCGCAGCGCCTCCCTCTCCAGGCTGTACTTCCCCATCCTGTGGGTCATGGCGGCCCTGGCTCTCCTCATCCATGCCCACTACCGGCCCCTGCCGATGGATTTTCGCCTGGTGGCCCTGAGCGTGACCCTGATCATCGGGCTGGTGCTGCTGCGGCAGGGCGCCATGTTCTGGGAAAACCAGCAGATGCACGCTCACCTGCAGCGCCTGGAGGCGGACCAGGCGCGCCAGGAGCGGGACGCCTATTTCCGGGCCCTGATCGAGAACTCGTCCGACCCGCTCACGGTGGTGGATGCCGCCGGGCTGTGCTCTTATGCCAGCCCCGCCGTGGAGAAGATCCTGGGCTACCCGGTGGAGGCCCTGGTGGGGAGGAATCTCTCCGAGCTGGCGCACCCGGAGGACCGGGAGCGGCTGCTGGCGGCGCTGAAAGACCTGGTCACCTACGAGGACGAAAGCGCCGTCCTCCAGTACCGTTTCCGCCGCGCCGACGGCGCCTGGCTCTACCTGGAGACGGAGGCTAAGAACCGCCTGCACGACCGTTCGGTCGGCGGGATCGTGATGAACTCCCGCGATATCACCGGGCAGGTGCTGGCCTACTCGGCCCTCAAAGAGAGCGAGGAGCGCTACGCCCTGGCGGCCCAGAGCGCCAACGACGGCCTCTGGGACTGGGACATGAAGGCCAACCGCTTCTATCTTTCCGAACGCTGGAAAGCGCAGCTCGGTTATGACGATGAGCACGCCCCCGAGACCTTCGACGAGATCATGGCCTGCATCCACCCGGACGACCTGGAGGCGGTGCGCGCCAACTTTAACCGGCACCTGCAGGGCCTGACGGACCATGTGGAGCTCGAGCAGCGGGTGCGCCACCGCGACGGTTCCTGGCGCTGGATGCTGTGCCGGGGGATCGCCGTGCGCGACTGCCAGGGGCGGCCCACCCGCATGGCAGGCTCGCTCTCCGATATCACCCTGCGGAAGCTGGCGGAGGAGCGCCTGCAGCGCGACGCTTTCTATGACGCCCTCAGCGGCCTGCCCAACCGGGCCCTGTTCATCGACCGCCTGGGCCAGGCCCTGGAGCGCCTGCGGCGGCGCAGCGATTACGGCCTCGCCGTGCTTTTCCTGGACCTGGACCAGTTCAAGGTTTATAACGACAGCCTGGGACACCTGGCCGGGGACGAGATCCTGAAGCACACCGCCGGGCTGCTGAAGGGCTGCCTGCGCGCCGCGGACACCGTGGCGCGCCTGGGCGGGGACGAGTTCGTGATTCTGCTGGAGGACGTGCAGGAGCTGAGCCCGGTGCTGGAGGTGTCGGACCGCATCCACGAGGCGCTCAAACAGCCGCTGGAGATGCTGGGGCGCAAGGTCTATCTCTCCGCCAGCATCGGCATCGTCCACAGCCAGCAGGGGCCCGGCATCGGCTATCTGCGTCCCGAGGAGGTGCTGCGCGACGCCGATACAGCCATGTACGCGGCCAAGGAGCGCGGCAAGGCCTGCACGGTCATCTTCGACCCGGGGATGCGCAGCCGCGCGCTGGAGCGGCTGGAGCTGGACTCAGCCCTGCGCCTCGCCCTGGAGAACAGGCAGTTCCGGCTGCACTACCAGCCCATCCTCTCCCTGCAGCAGGACCGCCTGGTGGGCTTCGAGGCCCTGCTGCGCTGGGAGCTCCCCGGGCGCGGGCTGGTCCCCCCGGGCGAGTTCGTGCCCGTGGCGGAGGAGACCGGCCTGATCCTGCGCATCGGCGGCTGGGTGCTCTCCGAGGCCTGCCGCCAGGCGCGCGCCTGGCAGCAGCAGTACCCGGGCAGCCCGCCCCTGACCATGCACGTGAACCTGTCCGGCCGGCAGCTGGTGGACCCCGACCTGGCGGGCCAGGTGGAGGCGGTGCTGCAGGCCAGCGGGCTGGACGCCGGCTGCCTGGTGCTGGAGATCACCGAGAGCGTGCTGGTGGAGAACATCGAGTACGCCCTGAGCACCATCGAGCGCCTGCACGCCCTGGGGGTCGAGCTGCATATTGACGATTTCGGCACCGGCTATTCCTCCCTCAGCTATATCCAGCGCCTGCCGGTGGATGCGATTAAGATCGATCGCTCTTTCATCAGCGGGAATGACGAGCTTATGAACCGGGACGAGCTCCTCAAATCTATCCTGCAGCTCGCGCACAGCCTGGGCCTGTCGGCCATCGCCGAGGGGGTGGAGACGGAGGGGCAGCTTTCACGCCTGAAGGAGCTGGGCTGTCCCTTCGGGCAGGGTTATTTCATTGCCCGCCCGCTGGCCCCCGAGGCGGCGGAGACCCTGCTCTCCGCCAGCCTGCCCATCCAGGCCCCGGAAGCCAGCCTTCCCGCCGCCGCCAGCCTCTAAACAGCGAGATACAAAAATTCGGCGTTCTGCGCCGAATTTTTGTATCTCAACCTTTTTAATTCCCCTTCCCGGGGGAAAGCAGGCTGCGGGGCCTAGTTTCCTTCCATCTGCAGCTCGTATTTCACCTCGCAGCCCGAGGGGGCGCCGGCAGGGGCGGACAGGCGCAGGAAGTAGGCCCCGTTCTCGCTGGGGGTCCACTCCAGGCGCGTTTCCACGCTCGTATCCAGGGAGGCCAGCAGGCGCGCCCCGGTGTAGTCGTACACCTCCAGGCGGGGCTGCAGCCCCTCGACCAGGTTAAGGAATTGGAAGCGGATGGGGCGCCGGCGCTCCGCCACGAACCAGAACCAGTCCTCATCCTCCGGGATATCGAAGATGGAGCGGATGGAGAGCGTGGTGCTGTTGAGGCCGGTGGCGTCGCGGGCGGCGTCGTCCGGCTCCTGGAAATCCTCGGGGCAGAGGAGCGGCCCCTGCAGCTCGAAGCGCCCGGGCTGGTAGGCCTGGGCCTGCAGGATGCCCTGGGCGGGGTCCACCTCGGAGGGCAGGGTCTGCCAGGCCAGGCGCCGTTCGTCCCACCAGGACAGGGCCAGGCCCTGCGGGTCCAGGTGGTCAATCGCGGCGCCGGAGAGGTTGACCTGCAGCGTGGTTATGCCCGCCGCCTGCACCTCCGCCGGCAGCCCTGCGCCCGCCGGCAGCCCTGCGCCCGCCTCCAGCAGGTCCAGCGAGAAGCTCACCCCGGCGGAGCGCCAGCCGGAGGCGGCGGGGAAGGTGGGCGGGGTCTCCAGCAGGCGGGCGGCGAACTGCCCGCCGCCCTCCACCGGGCCAACGGCCGCCAGCACCCGGCCCGAGGCGCTCTGCAGGGTCGCTCCCTGCGCGCCCAGCCCCGCCTGGCGCATGAGGGGCACCTTCCACAGGTACTGGCTGGTGAGGCCGCTGCTGGTGGTCCAGCCGGGCTGCTCGCCCAGCCAGCCATAGGGGTCCAGCGCCTTGCGCCCGGAGCGCCACTGCTTCTCCGGATCGTAATACAGGCCGAAATGCAGGTGGGTGGGGTTGACCCCCCGGCTGTTCCCGGTCGCGCCCATCAGGCCCAGGGGGCGGGCCTGCTCCTCCCCCGGCAGCACGCTCTCCCCGTCCTGCACGTAGACCTCCGCCAGGTGCGCGTACACCGTGGCAAACCCCCCGCCGTGATCAATCCAGACCTGGTTGCCCAGGTAGTCGCCGCAGGCCAGGTCGCCCGGCAGGCAGCCGCTCACCGTGCGGGTGATCACGCCCGAGGCGGCGGGGAAGATGGGGTTATCCAGCCGGTCGGGGTCCGGGCCGAAATCAATCCCGTCGTGCCCGTCGTACCAGCTCACCCCCTGGCGGCCGCGGGCGGCGAACTCCAGCCCGTCCCAGCGGGTGATGCGCTCGTCGGCCAGGTAGGTGGGGGTGGTGTGGTCGTACCAGGCGTTCACCTGGCCCGGGCCCTGGCCCAGGGCGTTGCCGAGCAGCAGGTCGGAGAGGGGGCCCGTGCGCCGGCTCGTATCCAGCGGCAGGTCCAGCAGCGGGGGGGTGGTGCATTCGGGCAGGCCCGGCAGGCAGCCCACGCCGGTAAAAGCGGCGCCGGCAGGCTCCTGCCCGCTGGGGTTGCGCGCCTGGGCAGGCCAGAAGCGGTAATCGGGGTCTTCGGGGGTGAGGGTGTAGCCGCCCTCCGCCGTGGCGGGGAATACGTACTCGCCGTCCCAGCCGGTCAGGGTCACCAGCGGCCCTCCGGCGACGCCCTCCCCCTGCAGGCTGATGTGGACGCCGGCCAGCGGCTGCCCGGCGGGGTCCGTCACCCGCCCGCGGATCACCCCGGGCCCAGGCCCGCCCTCCGGGGCCAGGCTCTGCAGCCCCTGGCCCTTCCCCCTCAGCCGGGCGCGGGCCTCGTCTGGCCGGGGCCAGGCGCGGCTGATGGCCGCCAGCTCGCCCTCCGTCCGGGCGGGCTCCCGCCCGAAAAAGGCGAACAGGCCGTCCAGGCCGGACAGCGAAGGTCCGGACCCGAGGCTCAGGAAGATGAAAAGCAGGAAGAGGGAAAGGTAAGCGCTGGGGGGTCGTTGTCGCATGATGAATCAGCCTCAGAAGGGCGATTTTTCTTCTGCAGGCGAGATTCATCGCTTCCTTGCAGCCCCAGGAGGGGAGGCAGGGAGAAGCTGTTCCCGTACGGGCCGGGATGAAATCAGGAAGGCCGGGCGGCGTCGGCGCTGTGATCGTCTGGCGCGGCAGGCGCACCCTGCAGGGCGCGGCAGCCGGCGTTTTTACTTGCTGGAGGAAATACAGGTCTGGGTAAGTGTCAGGCTTAATTTTAGGGAGAAAACGGAGATCGTCAAGGGGAGCCTGTCATCCGCTTTGTCATCCTTTCAGCCCTGTGAGGCCCGCACCGGCGCAGCCACGCATGGAATGGGCTTCCCGCCCTGCCCGCGCCTGTAGGGGCACGGCGGTGCATGAATTGCGCTTTGCCTACCCCGCGCCTGTAGGGGCACGGCGGTGCATGAAATGCGCTTCTCCCTGCCCGCCTCCAGCCGTGCCCGCCCCTCCCGGCGCGTAAACATTCCCTGGCCGCGAATTACGGTCTCGCGCCGGGCGGGAGCGCGGTGGAAAAATATTTCGAGGGCGTGAAAGGGCACGGCTGGAGGCGGATCGGGCGAATTTCTGTCCGGCACCGCCGTGCCCCTTGTATGATAAAGATGCGGTAAGATCTTTCTCGATTGGTAAAGGC
>JAEWYL010000245.1 GCA_023395675.1 Chloroflexota bacterium
GCTCTGCCCCCACTTTTGCGGACAATTTTCTCTTCACATGGAACGGCGCTCAGGCGCAGTCGCAGGGTTCAGCAGGGCGGTTCCAGCCCTGGAGGCGGCGCGGCTTCTCCCGCCCGCCGGCTGCGCCGGACGATGGGGCGCAGGCTTCGAGCGCCTGCCGGCGGTAGGCGGGGTTCTGTTCCTGCAGCTCGAGCTCTTTTTCCCATACCAGGATCTGAATGGCCAGTGGAAACATATCAACCTCCTCTGTGTTTCATGCAACCGGTTGCATGGCGAAGCAAAAAAAATCAGGCGGATTGGCGCACGACCAGTTCGACCGGGACGGTGATATTGCTGATAGCGCCGCTCTGGATGGTGTCGATCAGGGTGCGGGCCAGCAGCCTGCCCGCCAGGGGGATGTTCTGGCGAATGGTGGTCAGCGGTGGGGAGCTGAAAGCGGCGATGGAGAGGTCATCGTAACCCACCACCGCGATCTCCTCCGGCACCTTCCGGCCCAGCTCCTGCACGGTCTTCAGGGCCGCCACCGCCATCAGGTCGCCGCAGACGAAAACCGCGTCCAGGTCCGGCGCCTGCTCCAGCAGCCTGCGCATGGCCGCCGCGCCGGAGCTGTCGGACCAGTCGCCGTAGGCCAGCAGGGCGGGGTCGAGCGGCAGCCCCGCTTCCTGGAGCGCAGCCCGGTAACCCTTGAAACGCCCCTGCGCTTCCAGCTCGTCCTCCGGCCCGCAGAGGAAAGCGATGCGCCTGCGCCCGCTCTGGATCAGGTGATTGGCGGCCAGCTTCCCGCCGTTGAAATTATCCCCGGTGACCGAGCTGCAGCGGCAGCCGTCGGAAGGCACCCCCCAGATGATGAACGGCGCCCCCAGATTGACCAGCTTCTGAATGTGGAAGCGCTTGCGGGTGGAGGTCATCAGGATGAAACCGTCCACCTTGCCGGAGGAGAGATACTGGTCCGCCCAGTCGGTATCGCGCGGGTCCACCCGCACCACGAGCAGGTCGTAGCCGCTGCGGGACAGCTCGTGCGTGATGCTGCCCATGATCTCGAGCACGAACAGGTCGGTCAGCGAGTAATCGTCATGGTACGAATGAGTCACGAAGGCGATGGTGCTGCTCTGGCGCAGGCTGAGGCGGCGCGCGGGGGCGTTCAGCCGGAAGTTGTGCTCTCGCGCCAGGGCGCGGATGCGCTCTTTGGTCTCCTCCGCGATCAGCGGGCTGTCGTTCAGCGCCCGCGAGACGGTGGATTTGGAGACGTTCGCCAGCCGGGCAATATCTGCAATCGTGAGAGGACTTTTCTTCGCCATAGTTCTTGCAACCGGTTGCATGATAACAAATTTGCGAGCCGCTGTCAAGCATTAATAATACCTGGGCAGGGTAGTCGCGTCTTGCCTTTTTTCTCGCAACCGAGAGGAGAAAGTAGGGTTGTTTGTGGGGCGTAGCCCCACGAATAGCCCCACAATTCCTGATTCTAAACGTCTGAGTGTTCCTGAAAACTCGTATAATGGGCAGGGGGCTTTCCGATTGGTTTCCTGCACGGGAGGAAAATACGAGATGGATTACGGCCGCGAGCTTCAGTTCGGTTATTTCCTGACCCCCTCCGCCGGGGACAGCCGGGAGACGCTGCGCCAGGCACGCCTGTGTGAAGACCTTGGGCTGGACCTGATCGGCATCCAGGACCACCCCTACCAGCGCCGCTTCCTGGACACCTGGGCCTTGATGGCGTTCATCGCCGGTCAGACCTCCCGGGTGCGCCTTTTCCCCGACGTCGCCAATCTTCCGCTGCGTCCACCGGCAATGCTGGCGAAAGCCGCCGCCTCGATTGACCTGCTCAGCCAGGGCCGCTTCGAGCTGGGCCTGGGGGCGGGGGCGTTTTGGGACGCCATCCGGGCCATGGGCGGCCCCACCCGCACCCCGGGAGAGGCCGTGCAGGCGCTGGAGGAGGCCATTCAGGTAATCCGGTTGATGTGGAGCGGGGAACGGGGGCTGCGCTTCGAAGGACGCTTCTACAACCTGAGAGGGGCCCACAGCGGGCCCGTCCCTGCTCACGAAATCGGCATCTGGATCGGCGCCACCGGCCCGAAAATGCTGGACCTGACCGGGCGCAGGGGCGATGGCTGGGTGCCCTCCTCCTCCTACGTCCCGCCCGCGCGCCTGGACGCAATGCAAGGGCGGATTGACGCCGGCGCAAAAAGCGCCGGGCGCAGCCCGGAATCGATTCAGAGACTATACAATGTGATGGGCAGGATCAACGAGACCGGGCCGGGCGAGTTCCTGCAGGGCGACCTGGAACAGTGGGTGGAAGACCTGTCCCGCCTGGCCCTGGAGCACGGGATAGACACCTTTATCTTCTCGCCCACAGACTCTCACGCCGCGCAGCTGGAGCTCTTCGCCCGCGAGGTGGCGCCGCGCGTGCGGGAGCGGGTCGCGCAGCGCCGCGGCGCGGCCTGAGCGGCCCGGGATGGTTTAGGAAAGCGATCGGGAACCATACCGTCCGGAACAACAATGCGAAGCGGCTTTCGGGCTCTCATCCCCAAAGCCGCTCCTTACAAATCCCTTTGGCGCAGGGGCTTAGAAGCACACGGATTCGGGGCCATTATGTATAATGGAACTATCCTGCTTGATTGATCCGCCGATAATAGAGGCAGCGCTTCGGTGAAAGGGCTGTTTTCTACGCCCCTTCTCCACCCACATCGAACTGCAAAGTGCAGTATTCAGCAACACACGGGCGACCCGGTTTTGCCACCCGTACAAACCATCACAACACATTCAAGGAGATCTTTCGATGCCAGAGCCAAGCCGAATGCCCCGCTATGATGTCCGCAATGACGGGATCGGTCCGTATGCCGTTTTTTACTGCGAAACCTGCGACCGGGAGTACCGCAGCCAGCCCGAGGTGGTCAATACGATTGCCAAAGATATCGGGAAGCAGGCGATGGGCGGTTTCCTGCGCAATATCCCGCTGGTCGGCAGCGCCCTTGCGGAGAACGTGACCGGCGAGGACCCGCGTTATTCGATGCACCTGACCCCGGAACAGCTGGAAAAAGCCTGGGACAAGGTCAAGATTAATTTCCGCGAATGCCCCACCTGCCTGCGGGTCATGTGCCTGTCCGATTTCGACGAGAAGACCGGGTACTGCAACGAGGATTCCCCGCGCGCCAACGAGGTGGCGGAGGCTCGAGCCGAGCAGGCGGGCAACGTGATCAAAGGCTTCGCGAATGCATTTGGTCTGGGCGACGCGCTGAAGAAGGTCGGGCAGGCCGCCAACCAGGCCGCCGCCGGCTCCGCCCGCTGCCCGCAGGATGGGACCCTGGCGCCCAAAGGCACCCGGTTCTGCCCCGAGTGCGGCACGCCCATGGTCCAGCCGGTTGAAGACAGCTGCCCCCAGTGCGGCGCTGCGGCGAACGGCGCCAAGTTCTGCCCTGAGTGCGGCACGAAGATCGAACGCGCCCCGGCCGGCGTCTGCCCCAGCTGCGGGGCCCAGGCCGGGACGGCCAAATTCTGCCCCGAGTGCGGCACGAAGCTGGCCTGAGGCCGGCGGCGGATAACCATGCGGGATGCAAACTGCCCGGCGCCGGTCGGTTTGCATCCCGCTCTTTTTTTAAGGGCCGTGCGCTTTGATGGCGTTTTTCACCGCGCTGGAGAGAATGGTGGGCGTAGCCCGGTTCTTCGAAAGCGAGGCGATAGCCCGGCAGCGCGCAGCCGCAGCCTCGACCTCATTAACATCTCTGCCGCTGAAAATCAGGTAGGGGAGGTCAAAGCCCCGCTCTCTGGCGGTGCAGATAAAGTCGGCCCCGTTCCTGCCCGCCAGGTCGTAATCCACGATCACCAGATCGGGGCGCACGTGGCTCAGGGCCTGCAGGCCGCTTTCATAGGTCTCTGACCAGAACAGGACGAAGGGCGTTTCCATCCCCCGGTTAAGCAAATCCTGAGTCAAAATATAATCGTCTTCGTCGTCCTCGACTAACAGCAGCCTCACTTCGACCCCACAGTTTGTTAGCCCCCCCGGCTGATTGTGATCGCTACCCCGGCCTGTCTTCCGGCGCCCGCCTCCCGCGCATGCAAATCCCTTCCTACCCTGAACGTGCTGCGCAGGGGCAAACTGCCAAAAAAGCAGCCGGAGGTTCCGGCTTTATCCCAGTGAAGAGTGACCGATATTTGTATCCTAGTCCTTTACCGGAGGTTCGTCAAGGTTGATTCGTACCTTTTTCAGGACTATTTGCGTACCGATTCAATGCAATGAAAACTCGGGTCTACCGCTGCCGGACAACGCCAGCAGCTGCGGGCGATGCAGAGTAAACTTTTGAATATGTAACATATATACAAGCGGGGCGTTATCTCTACTAGACCGCTAGCGCGGGGCTCGTTGGGGGAAACACAGCTTAGAGGGAGGAAAAATGCTCAAGCAGAAGATTAAATATTTGATTCATTTCGGTCTGGTAGGGCTGGTCGCCTTCGCAGCCTTCGTCCACCTGCGGCCGGCCTCGGCCCAGGCCCCCGCCGCCTATTCCATTTCCGGAACGGTGCTCGGGTATCACGGCGGCCCGCTCGAGATGGCAGACCTTGAGCTTGTCCGTAACAACCGTCTTGTCGCTTCGGCGGTGACAGGGCCTACCGGCGCATACCGGTTCGAGGCCGTCGAACCCGGTGATTACACCATCCGGGTCGCGTTTGAATCCTGCTCTGAAATCATCGCCCGCCAGGATATCACGGTGGACCAGGACCTGGTCCTGAATTACCAGGCCCAGCGCAGCGGCGGGATGAGCGACTGCCTGCCGCAGGGGCAGCCGGAACTGGCAGGCGTGGTCACCGACGCCGATACCGGGCTGCCCATCGAGGGCGCCCGGGTGCGCATGTTCCTGCGCGCCGACCCCTCCATCTCCATCGAGACCACCAGCGCTGCAGACGGCAGTTACAGCATGGACATCACGCCCATGCCGGCCGGCTTTTATCTGCACGAGGCTTCCAAAGCCGGTTATCGCACGGCGACCCGCTCCCGCTGGTACGGCGGGGTTGGCTCCACCATGGACTTCGAACTGCGTGCGGAACAGACGGGCGTGATCGTCGAGCCCATCCGGGTCGAATTCACCCTACCGCCGGACCGGACCCGGGACAGGGGGATCTTTCTGCGGAATTTCACCGCGGAGACGATCGAATGGAGTGTCGAGGAGAGCGGCGGGGAAAGGGTGAGCGCTTATTTTCCGAATGAGCTGCCGCTGTACCAGGTCTTCCTCCCGGCGATGAGCGGCAGCGACTCATCCCAGTCTTCCCCGCCTGAGGAAGATGCCCGCGAGCTGCAGGCGGTGGCCGAGGTCCCCTGGCTCCAGGTCAGCCCGTCGAGCGGGACGTTGAGCCCGGACAGCTCGGAGAGATTGGTCATCTTCGTTGACACCCACGGGCTCGAGTCCGGGATATACGAGGCCACCCTGCTGGTCCACACCAGCAGCAGCGAAACGCCGGAGCTCCAGGTGCGGGTGCGCCTGACGGTGACGCGCCCGGGTGTCGGGAGCTGAGGCGTCCTTCGCCAGAGAACAACGAGCCGCCGCTGGCCGTATGCCGCGGCGGCTCATCCGTTAACCCAGGTCCAGCAGCCAGTGCAGCGCGTCCGAAAGGCTCAACCCGGCCACGGCGGCGCCGAGCAGGGTGGGATAGCCCAGAGCCCAATAGAGCAGCGGCTCGAGTAAACCCAGCAGGTAGAGCAGGAGCAGCGAGGGGGCGAAAAGGTACAGCAGCCGGACCCACGTGGAGATCAGCGGGGCGTGCGAAATCCAGTGCCGGTGCGGGATGACCGCGGCGTAGGGCCACCAGTAGCAGCGCCACAGGAAGCTGAGCAGCTCTCCGGCGACGCCCCCAAAGCGGCGCACGTGCCAGCTGCTGATACTGCGGCTGATGTCCAGGTCGGGGGAGAGGAACATTCCCGCCAGGCACCCGGGCACGACCGCCAGCACCTGGGCTTCACGTACCGCCAGGGGCAGCACCAGTACGCCCGCCAGCCCTGCCGCCGCTACCGTAACCAGCGTGTGTGTCTGTCCTGAAGCCATGCAGTGGACTCTGATGAAGTGCTCTGACGCCGCAGCCGCTATCCGGAAGCCACGGCGAACACCCAGATCAATAAGGTCGCGGCGCCAGCCAGGCCAACTGCGAGCAGCCAGCGGCGCACCCGCTCTCTGGGGAGCAGCTGCAGGCGTACGCGCAGGCTGAGCAGGAAACCGGATTTGATGAACAGGGAAACCGCGCGCACCAGGGCATAAACCAGCACCAGGACCAGCGCGGGCCGGTAGAGGATGCCCGCGGCAGCCCCGAGCAGCAGGATTCCAAAGTCACGGTGGGGCAGTTCGGGCCCTCCGGCCTGGCCTCTGGAACCCGAGGCGGCTCTGCGGCCCCGGGAGGATGTGCGTGTTCCGGGCGGCATGGCGCCATTATACTGGAACATACGTTCTGATAAAAGGGTTAATTTCAGACTATTTTGCCTTCTCCTATCAGATTTGTGGAGGCCGGAAAACAAAAGTTGATATAAAATGAAGAGAATTATTATCCATAATTCTCACAACTTAACAGGTGCCGCATGCAAACGAAATCTTCATCGCGTTCTTCATTCAACTTTCTTATCGTGCTTTTTGTCGCGCTCGCCTGCCTGATCCTGATCGATCCAAAGCGCGACCGCCGGCGCACCCGGGGAGGGGTGCAGCTGGTCAAGCCCCCGGTCAGCCTGGTGATGGACCCCCTGGTCCGCTACGCCCCCCTGCAGTCGGGGGCGTTTTTTTTATTTAACCCCCCGCCGCGCTTTTCCGTGAGACCCGAAGTGGGGTCTGCCATCATTTATTCTCTGGTGTTACACTGGAAGCGGGGATAAGCCGGACGTAAGCCTTGACGGTTTCATCTACACGGCAGGCGCGCTGTCCGTACAGCAGAAGCACGAAATCGAAAACACCCGGGGAACAATCGACCGCCGGAGGGCGTCTGAAAAAGGCGGCTGCTGCCGGCGAGACACTATTCAGCAGCCTCACAGCCAATGTGCCGGGTGCGGAAGTGGTTTCATCCCTGCACATCCATAGAACCGGATGTGGGGCTGCACGGTATAGGGAGGTGATTGTCTTCATGAAACCCCGGATTTTCCTGGTATTTTGCCTGCTGTTCATGAGCATGGCTGCATGTAATTTATTGTCAGGCGCGGGCACCCCCACCGGGCTGCCTGCACAGGAAACCCCGGCGGGGCTAACCCAGATACCGGCGTCCGCCCCGCCGCCCACGGCAGAGAGTTCCCCAACCGGCGCCCCGGCGCCCGTCCAGACGGCGACTGAGCAGCCGGGAGAGGAGACGCAGACTCCCCCGCCGGAGACGGCCACAGCGGCAGGGACGGAGGACCCCCGCGGTGAGGAGGCGATTTTGATCCTGCAGCCCGGGCCTGGATCGCGGGTGGTCAGCCCGATCCGCATTGCCGGGATGGCCGATTCGACCTTCGAACAGAACCTGGTGGTGCGGCTGGTGCTGGATGACGGGACTGAACTGGCCATGGCGCCCACGACCATCCAATCCGAGCTGGGCCAGCGCGGGCCCTTCGAGCTGGAACTGCCGTTCGAGGTGAGCGAAGAACGCCAGGCTTTCATCCAGATCTACGACTCCAGCGCGCGGGATGGGGGCCTGCTCCATGCCGCCTCGGTCGGGCTGCTGCTCGCGCCCGGCGGCCCGGAGGAGATCCGCACGGTGGAGCCCCACCCGGAGCGAATCGAAATCTTCCAGCCGGCCCTGGGCGACAGCGTCAGCGGGGGAGTGGTGCACGTGGAGGGCTTTGCCCTCGCCAGCTTCGAGCAGTCTCTGCTCATCGAAGTCCTGGATGTGGACGGGAATGTGATCGGGCAGCAGCCGGTCATCGTGAATGCGCCGGACCTGGGCCAGCCCGGCCCGTTCAGCGCGGACATTCCAT